>NZ_JBEYVO010000008.1:0-339214 GCF_040644055.1 Streptomyces sp. NPDC047043 | reverse complement strand
GAACGTCCCGCTGCGCGACGGCAGCGAGGAGTACCTGGACTCGGAGAAATACCAACTCCGCCCGCGTGACTGGGAGTCGGCCGAACGCGACGGCCACACCATCACCCCCCTGATCACCAAACTCAACTCGATCAGGCGGCGCCATCCGGCCCTCCAGCGGCTACGGAACCTCCGCTTCCACGGGACTGACAACGACATGGTCCTGGCGTACAGCAAGACCACGGGCCAGGACACGGTCCTCGTCGTGGTCAACCTCGACCCTCACCACACCCAGGAGGCCACGGTCTCGTTGGACATGCCGCAACTCGGCCTGGAGTGGCACGCATTCATGTCCGCACACGACGAACTGACGGGTGAGACCTATCACTGGGGCAGGAACAACTACGTGCGCCTGGACCCCGGGCAGGCCCCGGCACACGTGCTCCACATCCAGCGTTCGTCCGCGTAGCCACCGATCGGAGGGTCAGAGCGTCATGACTGTCAACCAGCCCGTCCCGGACACCTTTGAGGACACTCCCGCGAAGGACCGGGACCCGGAGTGGTTCAAGCGTGCGGTCTTCTACGAGGTCCTCGTCCGGTCCTTTCAGGACAGCAACGGCGACGGCATCGGGGACCTCAAGGGCATCACCGCCAAGCTCGACTACCTCCAATGGCTGGGCGTGGACTGTCTGTGGCTGCCGCCCTTCTTCAAGTCACCGCTCAGGGACGGCGGTTACGACGTCTCCGACTACACCTCGGTGCTGCCGGAGTTCGGTGACCTGGCCGACTTCGTGGAGTTCGTCGACGCCGCCCACCAGCGCGGCATGCGCGTGATCATCGACTTCGTCATGAACCACACCAGCGACCAGCACCCGTGGTTCCAGGAGTCGCGCAAGGACCCCGACGGCCCCTACGGCGACTACTACGTCTGGGCCGACGACGACAAACAGTACCCCGACGCCCGGATCATCTTCGTCGACACCGAGGCCTCCAACTGGACCTTCGATCCCGTCCGGGGGCAGTACTTCTGGCACCGCTTCTTCTCCCACCAGCCGGACCTCAACTACGAGAACCCGGCGGTCCAGGAGGAGATCCTGGCCGCCCTCCGCTTCTGGCTGGACCTCGGCATCGACGGCTTCCGGCTCGACGCGGTGCCCTATCTGTACGCGGCCGAGGGAACCAACTGCGAGAACCTGCCCGCCACCCACGAGTTCCTCCGGCGCGTACGCCGCGAGATCGACGCGATGTATCCGGACACGGTATTGCTGGCCGAGGCCAACCAGTGGCCCGAGGACGTCGTCGACTACTTCGGCGACTACCAAAACGGCGGCGACGAATGCCACATGGCGTTCCACTTCCCGGTCATGCCGCGCATCTTCATGGCCGTACGACGGGAATCCCGCTACCCCGTCTCGGAAATCCTCGCCAAGACCCCCGCCATTCCCTCGAACTGCCAGTGGGGCATCTTCCTGCGCAACCACGACGAGCTGACCCTGGAAATGGTCACCGACGAGGAACGCGACTACATGTGGGCCGAATACGCCAAAGACCCGCGTATGCGCGCCAACATCGGGATCAGGCGGCGGCTCGCCCCGCTCCTGGACAACGACGAGAACCAGATCGAGCTCTTCACCGCCCTCCTGCTGTCGCTGCCCGGCTCGCCGATCCTCTACTACGGCGACGAGATCGGCATGGGCGACAACATCTGGCTCGGCGACCGCGACGCCGTACGCACGCCCATGCAGTGGACACCGGACCGCAATGCCGGCTTCTCGTCCTGTGACCCCGGGCGGCTGTTCCTGCCGACCATCATGGACCCCGTCTACGGCTACCAGGTCACCAACGTCGAGGCGTCCATGTCCGACCCGTCCTCGCTGCTGCACTGGACCCGCCGCATGATCGAGATCCGCAAGCAGAACCCGGCCTTCGGACTCGGCTCCTTCACGGAACTCCAGTCGTCGAACCCGGCGGTCCTGGCCTTCCTGCGCGAGTACGGCGACGACCTGGTCCTGTGCGTGAACAACTTCTCCCGGTTCGCGCAGCCGACCGAGCTCGATCTGCGCGCCTACGACGGACGCCACCCCGTCGAGCTCATCGGCGGGGTGCGCTTCCCCGCGATCGGTGAGCTGCCGTACCTGCTGACCCTTGCCGGCCACGGCTTCTACTGGTTCCGGCTCACCCGAGTCGCATCCCGCATCGGCCGCCGACCTTGAGCACGCCGACGAAAGGACGCGTGACCATGCAGAAGACCGCATCGCTGCGCCCCAGACGTACCGTCGCCTCCGGGCCCATGGCCTCGCTGGCCGGGCTGCTGCGCGAGTGGCTGCCGCGGCAGCGCTGGTTCGCGGGCAAGGACCGGCCGGTCACGGACCTCGGCCTGCTCTCCATGACCGAGCTGTTCCCGGGCTGTCTGCATCTGCTGGTCCACGCCGGTCAGTCGGGAGTGCCCGCACCGGGCGGCGCCTCCCCGTCCGGCGACTGCTACCAACTGCTGCTCGGCGTGCGCGAACACCTCTCACCGCGGCTGGGGCGGGCGTTGATCGGCAGGGCGACGGTCGGTCCGCTGGCCGGACTGACGGTGTACGACGCTCTCCAGGACCCCCGTTCGGCGCAGCTGCTGTTGGAGCGGCTGCGGCACCCGGGAGCGGCGGGCCCGCTGCGTTTCGAGGCCGACCCGTCGGTGCCGGTGCCCGCCGGGCTGGTGCCGCGGGTGCTGGAGGCCGAGCAGTCCAACTCCTCGCTGGTGTACGGCGACGAGTTCATCCTCAAGGTGTTCCGCCGCATCCAGCCGGGCGTCAATCCGGACCTGGAGGTGTCGGGCGCGCTGGCGCAGCAGGGCTGCGGCCGGGTGCCGGCTCCCGTGGCGTGGTTCCGTACGACGCATCCGCAGGAGGCGACGCTCGGCGTGCTGCAGCCGTTCCTGCGCAACGCCTCCGACGGCTGGACGCTGGCCCTGCAGGCGCTCGCCGCGGGCGACGACTTCACCGCGCAGGCGCACGAGCTGGGGCAGGCCACCGCGGAGGTGCACCTCGCGCTGGGCGCAGCCTTTCCGGCCGGGGCGCACGACGAGAGCGGGCGGACGGCGGCCGCGATGACCGAGCGTCTGGACGCCGCGGCGCACTGCGTGCCGGCGCTGCGCCCGTACGTGCCCGGGCTGCGCACCGCCTTCGGAGCGCTCGTCGCCTGCGATCCCGGGCCGCCCGCACAGCGCATCCACGGCGATCTGCACCTGGGGCAGGTGCTGCGGGCCGGCCGGGACTGGTTCGTCATCGACTTCGAGGGGGAGCCGTCCCGCCCGCTCGCCGAGCGGTGCAGCGCCCAGTCCCCGGTGCGGGACATCGCCGGCATGCTGCGCTCCTTCGACTACGCGGCCCGGCAGCGCCGCCCGTGGCGCCCCGAGTGGGCGCGCCGCTGCCGGGAGGCCTACTGCGCGGGCTATGCCGACCGTGCCGGCTGGGACCCGCGCAAGAAGCACGGGCTGCTGCGCGCCTATGAGACCGACCGAGCCGTGTACGAGGTGCTCTACGAGGCCCGGCACCGCCCCGACTGGCTCCCCGTACCGATGGCGGCGATCGAACGTCTCGCCGTAAGAGGAGGCTGAAGAGATGGCCCTGCGTGACACCTCGCTCCCCGTGCCGTCCGGCCGCCGAGGGACGGCGCCTCCCCTGGACCCCGGCGAACGCGAACGCCTGCTCACCGGCCGGCATCACGACCCGCACGCGCTGCTGGGCACCCATCCGGTGCCGGGCGGCATCGCCTTCCGGGCCCTGCGCCCGTATGCCAGAGCAGTGAGCGTCGTAGTCGACGGCAAGCGGCAGAAGCTGATCTCGGAGGGCGACGGTCTGTTCTCCGGCGTGCTGCCGCTCGACGCGATCCCCGCGTACACGCTGGTGGTGACGTACGCGGACGGCGAGCACGAGGCGGCCGACCCGTACCGCTTCCTGCCCGCCCTGGGTGAGCTCGACCTCCATCTGATCCGCGAGGGCCGGCACGAGCAGCTGTGGAAGGCGCTCGGCGCCGAGCCCATGATCCACGAGGGCGTGAGCGGCACCCGGTTCACCGTGTGGGCGCCGAACGCCCAAGGGGTGCGCGTCGCCGGGGAGTTCACCTGCTGGGACGGAACGGCGCTGCCGATGCGCTCCCTGGGCGCCTCCGGCGTGTGGGAGCTGTTCGTGCCCGGGATCGGGGAGGGCGCGCACTACAAGTTCGAGATCACGTCCCGGTACGGCGGCCGTTTCCTCAAGGCCGACCCGATGGCGCGGTACGCGGAGGTCCGGCCGGACACGGCGTCGATCGTGCACGCCTCGCACTACGAGTGGGGGGACGCCGAGTGGATGGCGCACCGGGGTGACGTCCCGGTGCACGAGGCGCCCTTCTCGGTCTACGAGGTCCATCTCCCGTCCTGGCGCCCCGGGCTGACGTACCGCGAACTCGCCGAGCAGCTGCCGCCGTACGTCAGCGGCCTCGGATTCACCCACGTCGAGTTCATGCCGGTCGCCCAGCACCCCTTCGACGGTTCCTGGGGCTATCAGATCACCGGCTTCTACGCGCCGACCTCGCGCCTCGGCACGCCCGACGACTTCAAGTACCTGGTCGACGCGCTGCACCAGGCCGGCATCGGCGTGATCATGGACTGGGTGCCGGCCCACTTCCCCAAGGACGACTGGGCGTTGGCGCGGTTCGACGGGGACCCGCTCTACGAGCCCGGAGACTCGCGGCGGGCCGAGCACCCGGACTGGGGGACGTACGAGTTCGACTTCGGGCGCACCGAGGTGCGCAACTTCCTTGTGGCGAACGCCGTCTACTGGTGCGAGGAGTTCCACATCGACGGCCTGCGCGTGGACGCGGTCGCCTCGATGCTCTACCTCGACTACTCGCGCGACTCGGGCCAGTGGTCGCCCAATGTGCACGGCGGGCGCGAGGACCTGGACGCGGTGGCGTTCCTGCAGGAGATGAACGCGACCGTGTACCGGCGGGCCCCGGGCGTGGTGACGATCGCCGAGGAGTCCACGGCCTGGGACGGGGTGACGCGCCCCACCGACAGCGGCGGCCTGGGGTTCGGCCTGAAGTGGAACATGGGCTGGATGCACGACTCCCTGGGCTACATCGAGCACGAGCCGGTGCACCGCAAGTACCACCACAACGAGATGACCTTCTCGATGGTGTACGCCTACAGCGAGAACTACGTCCTGCCGATCTCGCACGACGAAGTGGTGCACGGCAAGCAGGCGCTGGTGTCGAAGATGCCGGGCGACTGGTGGCAGCAGCGCGCCAACCACCGCGCCTACCTTGGCTTCATGTGGGCCCACCCGGGCAAGCAACTGCTCTTCATGGGGCAGGAGTTCGCCCAGGGGTCGGAGTGGGCCCAGGAACACGGCCCGGACTGGTGGGTGGTCGCCGACGGCTACGGCGCGGCGGCCGATCACCGCGGGGTCCGTGACCTGGTCCGCGACCTCAACACCGTCTACCGCCGCACGCCCGCCCTGTGGCAGCAGGACACGCGGCCGTCCGGTTTCCAGTGGGTGATGGGGGACGCCGCCGAGGACAACGTCTTCGCGTTCCTGCGCTTCGCCGCCGACGGCGCCCCGCTGCTCGCGGTCTCGAACCTTTCCCCCGTCGTAAGACACGACTACCGTCTTTGGGTCCCGGACGACATCCCCGTCTGGCGGGAGATCCTCAACACCGACGCCGCGTGCTACGGCGGCAGCGACGTCACCAACGCCGACGATCTCAAGCCGGAGGAGGAAAGGATCACACTCACCCTGCCGCCGCTCGCGACGGTCTGGCTGACCCCGTTGGCGTGACCGATCAATTGGGTACCCGGTGCTCGTCGAGCCGCAGCCCCGCCACAGAAAGGCGGCCTCACGTGCGCACCGTAGGAGTGGAGGAGGAACTCCTCCTGGTGGACCCGGACAGCGGGGAGCCGAAGGCGCTGTCCGCCGCGGTGCTGGCCCGTGCAGCGCAGGACGACACGTGCGGGGGCGTGTTCGAGAAAGAGCTGTACAACCAGATGCTGGAGTTCAACACGCATCCCCAGTCCGACATGGCGGACCTGAGCGCGGAGATCGTCCGCTGCCGGCGGGAGGCCGCCCGGCACGCCGGGACTCTCGGTTGCACGGTGGCCGCCCTCGCCACCTCGCCCCTGCCCGTCAGCCCGTCCGTCACCAGGGGCGACCGCTACCAGTGGATGGCGGAGCAGTACGGCATCGCCGAACAGCAGCAACTGGTGCTCGGCTGCCATGTCCATGTGGCCGTCGAGTCCGACGAGGAGGGCGTCGCGGTTCTCGACCGCATCCGGCCCTGGCTGTCGGTGCTGGCCGCGATCAGCGCCAACTCCCCCTTCTGGCAGGGCCGGGACACGCGCTACGACAGCTATCGCAGCCGGGTGTGGCAGCGCTGGCCGTCGGCCGGACCGACCGAGGTGTTCGGGTCGCCGGAGCGCTACCACCGGCGGGTGGCGGACATGGTCGCCAGCGGGGTGATCCTCGACGAGGCGATGGCGTACTTCGACGCCCGGCTGTCCCAGCGGTATCCGACGGTCGAGATCAGGGTCGCGGACGTGTGCCTGCACGCCGGCACGGCGGTGCTCGTCGCCACGCTGGCCCGGGGGCTCGTGGAGACCGCGGCGCGGGACTGGCGGGCGGGCCGTGCGCCCGTCGACCACAGCGTGAGCCTGCTGCGGCTGGCCGCGTGGCGGGCCGCACGCTCCGGGGTCGGCGACGAGCTGCTGCACCCGGCGACCATGCGCCGGCTGCCCGCCGAGACCGTGGTGCGGGCACTGCTGGAGCATGTCGGCGACGCACTCGCCGACAGCGGCGACCTGGAGCGTGCCGACGCCGGCTGCTCCCGGCTGCTCGACGGCGGCACCGGCGCCCGCATCCAGCGCGAACTGCTGGCGCGGAAGGGGAGTCTGCGGGAGGTCGTCACGGAGTGCGCGCGCCACACACAGGCGTGAATCGGCACGCCTCGGAGCATCAGGTTCACCTCGTGTCCCTCGAACGTTCCGAGATCATCACGGGATCGCACGTTCCGGTCACCATCCGCACCCACCTGGGCTAGATTCGAGCACCGTCGACAACGGAACTCGTCGGCAGGGTCACCCTCCGTACACTTCAGGAGCAGCGCATGCGCGACGTCGCCCTCGCTCCCCCCACCGTCTCGCCACTGACCGGCGGGCTGGCCGACAGCCTCTTCGACTTGGCGGCTGTCGATCCCACCCTTCCGCTGCTCGCACGCCGCTCCGACCCCTCCTCCACATGGGAGGAAGTCACCGCCGTGGAAGTGCGGGACGAGGTGGTGGAGCTGGCCAAGGGGCTGGTCGCGTCCGGCATTTCACCGGGCCACCGCGTGGCGATCATGGCGCGCACCCGTTACGAGTGGACGGTGCTCAGCTACGCGCTGTGGGCGGTGGGCGCCGAGATGGTGCCGATCTATCCGACGTCCTCGCGCGACCAGGTGGAGTGGATCCTGCGCGATGCCGGCTGCGTGGCCGTGGTGGTGGAGGACGAGCAGGCGGTGATGACGGTCGGCTCGGTGTGCGGATCCCTGCCCTTGCTGCGCCACGTCTGGCAGTTGGACGCGGGAGCCCTGGCCCAGCTGGCCGAGCGGGGCACGTTCATCCCGCTGGCCACCGTCGACTCGCTGCGCCGCATCGTGCTGCCGGACTCCACCGCGGCCATCACCTACACCTCCGGCACCACCGGCCGCGCGCTGGGCTGCGCCCTCAGCCACCGCAACCTGGCGAGCCCCTGCGACACGCTCCTCAAGGGCTGGGGCCACACCGTGATCCCGCCCGGCGAGCGCCAGGCGACCGTGCTGGCCTTCCTGCCCTTCTCCCATGTCTACGGCCTGCTGGTGCAGAGCCTGTGCATCCGCGGCGGCATGCTGATGGGCCATGAACCCGACATGACCGAGGAATCCCTCTCGGCGTCCCTGCGTTCCTTCCGCCCCACCTACCTCTGCGCGGTTCCCTCACTCCTGGAGAAGATCTACAAGAACTTCCTGCGCACCGCTCAGGAGGCGGGCCGGGGCGCCCTGTTCGAGCGGGCCGCGGACACGGCACGGGACTTCGCCGCGGCCCTCGAGCGGCAGCGGCTGGGCGGCGGATCGGGTCCCGGTTTCGATCTGCGGCTGCAACACGCCCTGTTCGAGCGGACGGTGTACCGCAAGCTGCGGGCCGCGCTCGGCGGCAGGGTGGTCCGGGCGACGTCCGGCGGCTCGCCCCTCAGCCGCGAACTCTCCCTCTTCTACGAGGGCATCGGCATCTACGTCAACGACGGGTACGGCCTCACGGAGGCCTCCGGCGGTGTCACCGCGCAGCCGCTGGGGCGGGAGATGTCGGGAACCGTCGGGCAGGCGCTGCCGGGCAACGACATCATCCTGGCCGACGACGGCGAGATCCTGGTCCGCGGGCCCTCGGTGTTCCAGGGCTACATCAACGCCGAGGCGGCGACGCGGTCCGCCCTGCGCGGCGGCTGGCTGGCCACCGGTGATCTCGGACGGCTCGACTCGGAGGGCTATCTGACGATCACCGGCCGCAAGAAGGACATCATCGTCACCAGCAGCGGCAAGAACGTCGCCCCGGCGGCCCTGGAGCAGCGCCTGAGGATGCATCCGCTGATCCACCAGGCGGTCGTCGTCGGCGACAACCGCCCCTGTGTCGGGGCGCTGATCACCCTGGACCCGAAGTTCCTGGCGTACTGGCGCGGCTCACTGTCGCTGCAGAGCGACACGCCGAGCCGGGAGGCCCGCGAGGAGAACGCGCTGCGGGAGGAGATCGGGCGGGCCGTCGCCGCGGCCAACAGCGCGGTGTCGCGCACGGAGTCGATCCGCGTCTTCCGGGTGCTGTCGGAGCAGTTCGACATGTCCAACGGGCTCATGACGCCGTCCATGAAGCTGCGCAGGGACGCGATCGTGAAGCACTACGCCTTCGAGATCGACGCCATGTACCAGGCGCGCTCGCGCGCTCCGCGGCAGCAGGTGCCGGACGAGCTGTCGAGCTGGGACGAGGCGGACAACGTCTTCCGCTGAACACCTCTGACCGCATCCGTGAAACATGTGATCCAAAACGTTCACTCCCGCCCGGTGCGTTTCCGGACGCGGGCGGGCATGGTTGTGCTCGACGCGTTCGTCTGCCTGCCGCGTCCGGCTGGCGCAACGGCCGGCACAACGGTGGGATCGATGTGGTGGGAGCAGAGATCCAGGGCAGGCGAAGGACGTTGGACACAGGCCGCCTGGAGCCGCAGAAAGGGATGAACACCGTGACACGACCCAGGATCCTGGTGGTGGGCGCAGGTTTCGCCGGCGTGGAGTGTGTGCGCCGACTGGAGCGGAAACTCGCGCCGGACGAGGCGGACGTCACCCTGGTGACGCCGTTCGCCTACCAGCTCTACCTGCCGCTGCTGCCCCAGGTCGCCTCCGGCGTGCTGACGCCCCAGTCGATCGCAGTGTCGCTGCGCCGCAGCAAGAAGTACCGCACCCGGATCATTCCGGGCGGAGCCATCGGCGTCGACCTGAAGGCCAAGGTCTGCGTCATCCGCACCATCACCGACCAGATCGTCAACGAGCCGTACGACTACATCGTGCTGGCCACCGGCAGCATCACCCGCACCTTCGACATCCCGGGTCTGACCGAGCACGCCTTCGGTATGAAGACCCTCGCCGAGGCCGCGTACATCCGCGATCACGTCATCTCCCAGCTCGACCTGGCCGACGCCAGCGACGACCCGGCGGAGCGGGCCTCGCGGCTGCAGTTCGTGGTGGTCGGCGGCGGCTACGCCGGCACCGAGACCGCCGCCTGTCTGCAGAAGCTCACGCACGCCGCCGTCAAGCGCTACCCGCGCATCGACCCGGCGCTGATCAAGTGGCATCTGATCGACATCGCCCCGAAGCTGATGCCCGAACTGGGCGACAAACTCGGCCGCAGCGCCCAGGAGATCCTCAAGCGGCGCGGCATCGACGTCTCGCTGGGCGTCTCCATCGCCAAGGCGGGCCCCGAGGAGGTCACCTTCACCGACGGCCGGGTGGTCCCCACCCGCACTCTGATCTGGACCGCCGGCGTCGTCGCGAGCCCGCTCATCGCCACGCTCGGCGCGGAGACGGTGCGGGGCCGGCTCGCGGTCAACGCCGAGATGAACCTGCCGGGCCACGACGGCGTGTTCGCGCTCGGCGACTCGGCCGCGGTGCCGGACAAGGCCAAGGACGATGAGGCGGCGATCTGCCCGCCGACCGCGCAGCACGCCATGCGGCAGGGCAAGCACGTCGCCGACAACGTCATCGCGACCCTGCGCAACAAGCCCCTGACGCCGTACGTCCACAAGGACCTCGGCCTGGTGGTCGACCTCGGCGGGACGGACGCCGTGTCCAAGCCGCTCGGCATCGAACTGCGCGGCCTGCCCGCCCAGTTCGCCGCCCGTGGCTACCACTGGATGGCGCTGCGCACCAACGTGGCCAAGGTCCGTGTGGCGACGAACTGGACGCTCAACGCGATCGCCGGCGACGACTTCGTGCGCACCGGCTTCCAGTCCCGCAAGGCCGCAAGGCTCAAGGACTTCGAGTTCACCGACGCCTACATGACGCCGGAAGAGGTGCGGGCGCACTGCGAGGCGAGGGATCTCAAGGAGTGAGGCGGGTGGCGGCGGTCCGGTCGCGCCGTGTCATGCTGAGATCCGGATCATGACGTGAAGCGGGAGTGAGTACGGCGGCGTGAGGGCAGCGGGTGGGTCGGTCCGGGCGCGGCTGCGCGATCTCGTCGCGGCCTCCGATCCCGGGCTGCTGCGCCTGACCGCGGGCCTCAGGACCGTGGGGGCCATCGCCCTCACGCTGGCCGTGCTCTCCCTGCTCGCGGACGACGTGCGCCTTCTGGTGGCGGGCGCCATCGCGGCGATGGTCTCCACCTTCGCCATCCGGGAGAAGCAGCGGACCCAGCAGGCCGTCACGCTCGCGCTCGGTCTTCCGGTGGCGCTGGCCTCCGTGTCGCTGGGCGCGCTGCTGCACTCCCGGGTGGTGGGCGGCGACCTCTTCTTCGTCGCCCTGATCTTCTGCGCGGTCTACGCCCGCCGCTTCGGCGACCGCGGCACGGCGCTCGGGCTGATCGGCTTCCAGGTCTACTTCCTGTCCCTGTTCGTCGGCGCCACCGTCTCCGCCCTGCCGCAGCTGTACGGGGTCATCGCGGTCGCGTTCGCGTCCAGCGCCGTGGTGCGTTTCGCCCTCGTGCCGGAGACTCCGGCGGGGATCCTCGACCGGCTGCGCGACGCCTTCCGCGCCCGGCTGGCCCAACTGGTGTCCGCGCAGCTGGAACTGCTCGACGCCGGCCCGGACGAGATCGACAAGGCCCTGCAGGCGACGCGCGACGGCACCGCGCGTCTGAACGAGTCGGCCATGATGATCCAGGGCCGTCTGGAGGAGGGCACCGCCGACGAGGCCGTGGCCCGGCTGGTGCAGCGCCGCATCGCGGACGCCGAGATCGCCGCCGAGCGCCTCGGTCTGCTGATCCTGACCGCGCGCAGCGCCGAGCGGGCGGACACGCTGACCCTGCATCTGCCGGGTGCGCCCGTGCCGCCGGGCGGGCATCTGCCCGTACGGGACGAGGCGACCGTCACCCTGCGCCGCGATCTGGAGGCGCTGCGGCTGCTCGTGCTGCGGC
This sequence comes from Streptomyces sp. NPDC047043, assembly GCF_040644055.1. NCBI lineage: Bacteria > Bacillati > Actinomycetota > Actinomycetes > Kitasatosporales > Streptomycetaceae > Streptomyces > Streptomyces sp. NPDC047043. Next base: position 327,591 of record NZ_JBEYVO010000008.1, on the reverse strand, counting down.
CCGTCGCCGAGGACACCGGCACCGGACTCTCCCAGCTGCGCAACCGGCTCCTGGGCTACCGGGACGAGGAGAACCTGCCGAAGGCGTCGCCCGCCGTCCAGGACGTGTTCCGCGGCATCGGTGAGGCGGCCCGGGCGGTGCTCGGGCTGCGGATCGCGCTCGACGGGCCGCAGGACGACTCGGACGACACGCCGTCGACGGCCCGGTCGCGGGAGGAGTTGGACGCCGAGGACGCGGCGATCGACGCGGGCGAGGAGGTCGAGGAGGAGGCGACGGGGCTCAGCCGGGCCTCCACGCGTGCCGCCGTACAGGTCGCAGTCGGGTCGGCGCTGGCCATCGTCGGCGGCGAGTTCCTCTCCAGCCAGCGCTGGTACTGGGCGGTGCTGACCTGCTGGATCGTGTTCATCAACACCGCCTCCACGGGCGAGATCCTGGTCAAGGGCTACCGGCGGCTGCTGGGCACGGTGCTCGGTGTCGTGGCCGGTCTGCTGCTGGCGGGCCTGGTCGGGCACCACACCTGGACGGCGTTCGCATTCGTGCTGCTGTGCGTGTTCGCGATGTTCTACACCGCACCGCTGTCGTACACGCTGATGTCCTTCTTCGTCACCGCCGCCCTGGGCGTGCTGTACACCCTGCTGCACACCTACAGCCTGTCCGTGCTGGTGCTGCGGGTGGAGGAGACGGCGCTCGGCGCGGCCTGCGGTGTGATCGCGGCGGCGCTCGTGCTGCCGGTGCACACGGACCGCCGTACGAACGACCTCCTCGTCACCGTGCTGGAGCGGCTCGGGGATGTCACCGAGGCCGCCGTGGAGCAGCTCAGCGGCGGGGACCCGGCCGAACTGCTCGACAAGGCACGCGAGTTGGACCAGGCGCTGGCCGATCTTCGGGCCGCCACGCAGCCGCTCACCCATCCGGTGACCCCGTTGCGGACCCGGCGCAACACCGCCCGCTACGTGGTCGCGCTCCTGGAGACGTGCGCGTACCACGCCCGCTCGCTGGCCGCCATGGCCGAGCTGCTGCCCACGCATCCCTCGATCGCGGCGGATCCCCGGCTGCGGCGGGCCGGGCAGCGGATCCTGCGCAACATCTCGGCGATCGGCGCGCGCGTCGCCGACGGGCGGGCCGCCGCCGAGGTCGAGACAGGGGCGAGCATCGCGGCCCTCCTGGAGACCGAGGTGCCGGGCAGCTCCCGCTACGGGCGCATCACCGACCGGGTGCTCAGGCATCTGCAGCGCCTGGACGAGGCCGTGGTGGGCCTGGCCCGGCCGCTGAAGGTACCGGTGGCGGCGCCGAAGCGGTGACCGTGCTCAGAAGTCGGTGGGCAGGTCGCTGGCCTCGGCGATGCCGCGCAGTTCCTCGTTCTGACGGTGGCGTTCCAGCAGGTAGTCGGCGATCTCGCCCAGCCGTGCCGGGTCGGCGGCGGTGTCCGCGTCGGTGATCACTCTGACCGGGCCGGTCTCCTCGAGGTCGATCTCGACGACCTCGTTGTCCAGCCGGCCGGTGACGGCGGCGGCGATGACCAGGGCGGCCTCGTCGCGAACCTCCTGGGACAGGCCTTCCGTACGGTCGCCGTCGAGTGCGAAGTCCAGCGCGGGCAGTCGCTGCTCCTCGAGCGCCCGCAGGACCGGTTCGACCACGCCGAGCAGCTGCCGGTAGTCCTCCGTGTCCATCCGGGTGCGCAGGATTCCGAGGTAGAGGTCGACGGGCCTGTGTTCCGGGGGAAACTCGGATTCGCTCATCCGGTCCGTGTTCCCCGCGATCCGCTTCTCAGACCCGGCGCCAGCGGGCCAGGGCGAACGAGAACATCCCGAACAGCACCAGACCGGCCGCGACGCAGACGAGCAGCCACGGCCCGAGCGGAGTGTGCGCGAACGAGCGCAGGGTGTCGTCCAGTCCCTTGGCCTTCTCGGGCCGGTAGTCGACCGCGGCACGCACGGCGAAGGTGCCCGCGGCGGCGAACACCAGGCCGCGCGCCGCGCCGCCCGCCACCCCGGTCACGTCCGTCAGCCGCCGGGCCCACGGGGCCATCTCGCCGAGCTTGACCTTGTCGCGGTGGTCGCGGCGCAGGGCCCGGGCGCCGATCCACACGCCCGCCACCACGACACCGGCCCCGGCCGCGCCCACGAGCCACTGCCCGGCGGTCAGGTCCAGGACCCGGGCCGTGACGTCGCGGGACTGCTCGTCGCTGGACCCGCCGCTGCCGTCGTGCGGTCCGGCCGCGAACGTGAACACCGAGTAGGCGACGACGACGTAGAAGACACAGCGGGCGGCCGCGAGCAGCCGCTTTCCGGCGCTGCGGCCGTCCGGCCCGACCGAACCGAAGATCACCTCCGACAGCCGCCACACCGCCATGCCCGCGAGGCCGAGGCCGAGCGCCCACAGCAGGACGGCGCCGAACGGCTGTTTCGCGAGCTCGGCGAGGGCGCCTCCGCGGTCCGCCTGCCGGTCGGCGTCGCCGAAGGCGATCTGCAGGGCCAGGACGCCGACCAGCAGGTAGATGACACCGCGTGCGGCGAGACCGGCCCGGGCGGCGCTCTCGGTCACCGAGCCGCGCGCCACCCGCTCGGCATCGAGCCGGCCGGTGCGCGCCACGGCACCGGAGTTCATGCGGACCTCCCTGGGTGCGTTCATGACCTGCGCATCCGCGTGCCCCGCATGCCGCGGCCGAGGGCGTGCAGATGCTCCAGGGCGTCCAGGACCACCGTGCGGTCGTGCCAGGCGAGCCACCTGCCGCCGTCGGCACCCACCACGTCGAGGGCCTTCATCTGGATCCTGGTCAGCCCGCCGAGGGTCCCTTCGAGATGGGCGGAGACGATGCCCACGCACAGGCCCGCAGTGGTCGTGAGTGGGACGCTGTGACAGGACCTGCTGCCGGCCGCGAGGATCGCCGCCCGGGCGGGCTCGGTGAAGACCGGGTCGGTCTCCACATCGTGGACGGTGACCTGGGTGCCCTCCCGGGCCGCCTGCGCGCAGGCCGTGCCGTCCTCGCCGACGAAGCCGAAGAAGTCGACGAAGTCGGCGGTGAGGCCGGTGTGCTTCTCTATGAGCAGACCGGGCTTGACCCGGTCTGCCACCTGGACGTTGCCCATGCCGGTGCCGACCACGGCGAGGGTCTGGCTCAGTACGGCGCCCAGGACGGCACCGCGGTTGCCGGGGTCGGGCCGGTGGTCGGGGTCGAAGTGCAGGGCGGGCGCCTGCTGGCGCAGGCGCCGCGGGAACCACAGCTTTTCCCGCGGGTCCGGGCGCGGGACGGTGGCCACGACGCCCGCGAGCGTCCGCAGCTTGACGTTGTACCGCTGCGAGGCCCGCTGCAGGAGTGCGAACGCGCTGTCCCCGTCGGGCAGCCCGTACCGCTCCTGCAGGATGCCCTGGGCCTGGGAGATCAGCGGGTGGGCGCGGGCCCGTGCGCGCAGGTCGCGCAACTCCGCCCGCAGCCTTGCCAGTTCGTCACGCTCCGGCGTCTGGTCGTCCGCCGCTGCGTGCCCGGCGTCTGTCATGGAACTCCGATCTCATTTGTGTCCGGTCGGGAAAAGGGTGCGGTCGCGAGCAGCCGGTGGGCCGCTTCCAGGGCCCGCCGCACATCTCGCGTGCCGGTCGACACGCAGAGGGTGTAGGCCAGGTCCTGTGCCCGCGGGCTCGCCCAGCCCCGGCCCGTCTCGGCCTCTTCGGCCAGCTCGGCCTCGTACTCCTCGACGAGCCTGCGCAGAACGGCTGGATGGGGGATCAGCATCGCTCTCACTCCTCGTTCGCTCGGGGGCTCAGGCCGCGACCGCTCGCCGACGGCCGCTGCGCCGGCTGCCCTGGCCCATGGCCTCGGCGCGCACGCGGGCGCAGCTGCGGCTGATGAGGCGGGAGACGTGCATCTGGGAGATGCCGAGCTGGTCGGCGATCCGGCTCTGTGTCATGTCCTCGAAGAAGCGCATGTAGAGGATGGTGCGCTCGCGTTCGGGCAGACGGCGCAGGCCTTCCTTGGCGGACTCGCGGTCGATCACGACGTCGTACGAGGAGTCCGGCGCGCCGAGGACGTCCGCGAGGCTGTAGCTGTCGTCCTCGCCCGAGAGCTCGGCGTCCAGCGACAGGGTGCTGAAGCTTTCCAGGGCCTCCAGACCGCTGTTGACCTCTTCCTCGGTGAGGCCGGTGTGGGCGGCGATGTCGGCGACGGAGGGTTCGGGGCTGCCCGGGGTCTGGGTCAGCTCGCGGCGGGCCACACGCACCTTGTTGCGGAGTTCCTGGACCCGGCGGGGCACCCTCAGGGCCCACATGCGGTCCCGGAAGTGCCGCTTGACCTCGCCGGTGATGGTGGGCACGGCGTAGCTCTCGAACGCTCCCCGCTCGGGGTCGAACCGGTCGACGGCCTTGATCAGGCCCAGTGCCGCGACCTGGCGCAGGTCCTCCACGGCCTCGCCGCGGTCGCGGAACCGGCCGGCGATGCGGTGGGCCATGGGCAGCCAGGCGGCGACGAGTTCATCGCGGAGCGCGTCCCGCTCGGGGCCGTCGGCCAGGTCGGCGAGACGGGCGAACCGGGCCGCCGTGTCGGGGGCGTCGTCGTGCTTGCGTGCGGTGGAGGTGGTCGGGCGGTTCTCCGTGCCGGAACCGTTTGTCGACATGTCGATAAGCATGCGGAATCGCTCCTGAACAGTGGTTTCAGGGACTTACCGCGGGAAGGGTGCACCCGGACCGACTGGAGGGCCGGGCAGCCATACCGCTCCCGCTGACGCGCCTCCGGTCCGAAGCACGAAATTCCATCTGCCCTGCCGCTGCGGGAACAAACGCCGTCGCAGCCACGGAAGGCATTCAGTCGAGGGCGACCACGGCGGTGATGCACTTGCCGCCGGTGGGCAATTCGGACACGCGGACGTCGCGTGCCAGCCGACAGACGATGGGCCAGCCGTGCCCCCCGACCCGCTGTCGTCGCCGCAGGTCCGCGGGGTCCCGGGCGACGGGCAGCCGGTCACTGCGGTCGCTCACCGAGACGCGGACGCCCGCTGCGACCACCTCGACGCGGAAGTCGGTGACCCCGCCGCCGTGCAAAATCGCGTTGGTCGTCAGTTCCGAGGCGACGAGCAGGGCGTCGCCGAGCGCCTCCGGGTCGCAGTGCGTGTGGGTGGCACGGCAGCGTTCGGTGACCGCCCGCTCGACGGCCCTGCGCGCCTCCGCCGGTTTGCAGGATCGTGGCTGCCCGGACCGCTCCGCGCCGTGCCGCTCGAGGGCGGAATCGGTCCTGTGCTGCTCGCACATCACCTGGCTCCCTGATCGGTGAAGAAACCGGCTTCCCTGGTGGGGGGAGGGAAGCCGAACCCGGCCCGCCCGCGGCCGCCGCATCGGGGCAAACGCCTCGCGGACGCGGCTGTTCCCCCGCTCGTTCGCAGCGACTTACGCCCTCGCACTGCGCGAGCACCGCGGGCCTCTTTTCTTCGGCTCACCTGCAGAGGCGCTGCCAAACCTCCCTTCCGGATATGCGCGGCCGACCCATCGGGGCGCCCAACCTGGGTACGCGGGTGCCATGACCGATGTCGTGGATTCGGACGAGCTGCTGCGGCGCATCCAGCGTGCGCGGGCCTGCGCGCAGCAGGAGAAACGGGAGTGGCGGGCGCGGGGCGAGGGCCTGCGGGCGAGTGATCCGGAGGCGGCGCGCGAGGCCGCCGTACGGACGCTGGCCTACGACGCCGTCCTCAGGGTGCTCGACGAGATCCTCACCCCGGGCCGGGGCACCGAACAGGGCTGACCGGCTGATTGACGGCACCCGATGCCGGGAACCCGGGTGCGCATGGCAGCCGATCACAGCCGAGCACCCGTTCTCGAAGCCCTGGTCGAATACCGCCGCCACGGGCGGCTGGGGTTCACCCCACCGGGGCACAAACAGGCCCGGGGCGCCGACCCGGCCGTACGGGAAGTGCTGGGTGATGCCGTCTTCCTCGGGGATGTGCTGGCGTCCGGCGGGCTGGACGACCGGCTCACCCGGGGGCGGGTACTGGATCGCGCCGAGGAGCTGATGGCCGATGCCGTGCATGCCGAGCACACGTTTTTCACCACGTGCGGCAGTTCCCTGTCCGTCAAGGCGGCGATGCTGTCGGTCGCGGGGCCGCACGAGAAGCTGCTGATCGGGCGGGACGCGCACAAGTCGGTCGTGTCTGGTCTGATCCTGTCCGGCATCGAACCCGTGTGGGTGGAGCCCCGGTGGGACGCCGAGCGGCGCCTTGCGCATCCGCCGTCCGCGGAGCAGTTCGAAAAGGCCTTCGAGGCCCATCCCGACGCCAAGGGCGCCCTGATCACCAGCCCGACACCGTACGGCGCCTGCGCCGAGCTGTCGGCGATCGCCGAGGTCTGCCACCGCCGCTCGATGCCGCTGATCGTGGACGAGGCGTGGGGAGCCCATCTGCCGTTCCACGACGATCTGCCGTCCTGGGCGATGGACGCGGGCGCCGACGTCTGCGTGACCAGCATCCACAAGATGGGCAGCGGCCTGGAACAGGGCTCCGTCTTCCATCAGCAGGGCGGTCTGGTCCCGCCGCAGCTGCTGAAGATGCGCGCGGACCTGCTCGGCACCACCAGCCCGTCCGTCCTGCTGTACGCCGGCCTTGACGGCTGGCGCCGGCAGATGGCCCTGCACGGACACGAACTCATGGGCACCGCGCTGGATCTCGCGGCCGAAGTCCGGGCGGCGATCGAGGAGATCGACGGCCTGCACGTCAACGACCGGGCCGACCTCTGCGGCGAGGGGCTCGCCGACGACCTCGATCCGCTGCCCGGTGTCATCGACGTCGAGGGCCTCGGGATCACGGGATTCCAGGCCGCCGACTGGCTGCGGGAGCACCGGCACCTGGACATGCATCTGACCGATCACCGCCGTATCGGCGCCCAGATCACCCATGCCGACGACCGGGAGACGACCGGTCAGCTGCTCACCGCGCTCAAGGCGCTCGCGCAGGCCGCGCCCGAACTTCCGCGCGCTCCGCGGGTGGATGTGCCGGAGCCGTCCGAACTCCGGCTCGCCCAGGCCCTGTTGCCACGGGACGCCTTCTTCGGCGCCACCGAGGACGTGCCCCTCGCCGAGGCCGCCGGCCGGGTCACGGCGGAGATGATCACGCCGTACCCGCCCGGCATCCCGGCCGTCCTCCCGGGTGAGCGGCTCACCGAACCCGTGCTTCGGTATCTGCGCACCGGGCTGGACGCGGGCATGAACCTGCCGGACCCCACGGATCGGAAGCTGGAGACGATCAGGGTCGTGGCCGCCAGTGAAGACCCCGCGAAGTGAAACCGGTCACGTGACCGGGTTCCGGGTACGCGAAACGCTCCCGGATGGTTTACGGTTCATCCATACGTGGTGACGGAGTGGACCGTACCGTCCTCCGACACCACCGCTTACGGCCCTGGCTGGTCTCCCCCGTCCAGCCAGGGCTTTTTCATGTTCTCCTCGCGTCTTCGGGATTATTGACCGGAACTGTCGTCCGCCGAGGTGCCCGGGGCGTCCGCAGCGGCTGAAATGGGCGTAGGGAAAGCACCGGAACCGATCGCCGGCAGGAGCCCCGCGTCATGACCAAAGCGATAAAACTGCTGACCGCCCTTCCGCCGCCCCAGCGCCAGAGCCTGATGACGCTCGCGCGGGAGGTCTCCTTCCCGGAGGACACCCGGATCTTCGAGGCGGGCGGCCGGGCCGACCGCTTCTGGGTCATCCGCTCGGGGGCCGTCTCCCTGAACCAGCGGGTCAACTCGCTGCAGCGGGTGACCGTGGCGAGCCTCGGTGCGGGCGATCTGCTGGGCTGGTCCTGGCTGTTCCCGCCGCACGAGTGGGACTTCGGTGCGGAGGCCTTCAGCCCCGTGCGCGCCTACGAGTTCGACGCGGCGGCGGTGTTGCGGCTGTGCGAGGAGGATCCGAAGCTCGGCCTCGCACTGGTGCGCAACGTCGCCGAGATCCTCGCGCACCGCCTGGAGATGACCCGCGGCAAACTCATGGAACAGCACACCAGCAGCCGGCGCAGCTCCCTGTAAGGCCTCAGATGCGGTAGCGGCGCAGGGCCGGTACGGCCGTGGCCAGGCCGAGCATCACGGCGACGACCAGGAGGCCGCCGCCTGCGGTCGCCGTGCGGGGGCCGAAGGCGGAGCCTGCGGTACCGTGCAGGACGTCGGCCAGGCGGGGGCCGCCCGCGACGACGACCGTGAAGACGCCCTGCATACGGCCGCGCATCTCGTCGGTGGCGGCGGACAGCAGGATCGCGCCGCGGAAGACCATGGAGACCATGTCGGCGAGCCCGGCCAGGGCCAGGAACGCCGCCGCGATCCACAGGTTGCCGCTCAGCCCGAAGCCGGTGATCGCGGCGCCCCAGGCCACGACCGCGCCGATGACCATCCAGCCGTGCCGGCGGGCCCGGGAGAAGGTGCCGGAGAACAGTCCGCCGAGCACGGCGCCGATGGGGATCGCCGCGAACAGCAGGCCCAGCGCGAGCCCTTCGCCGTAGGAGCCGTAGGTCTCTGCGGCGAGCTGGGGGAACAGCGCGCGGGGCATGCCGAAGACCATCGCGATGATGTCGGCGAGGAAGGACAGCAGCAGCACCTTGTGCATGGAGATGTAGCGGAAGCCCTCGGCGATCTCGCGCACTCCGGCGCGTCGCGCGGCCGCGCCGGCCAGGGGCGGCAGCGCGGGCAGCTGGTAGACCGCCCACACCGTCACGCAGAGGGCGAGCGCGTCGATCAGGTACAGCTCGGGCAGGCCGATGACCGGGATGAGGGCGCCGGCGAGCAGCGGTCCGACGACCTGGCCGGTCTGCATGACGGTGGAGCCGAGGGCGTTGGCGGCGGGCAGCTGTCCCTCGGGGACGAGGCGGGCGATGGAGGCGTTGCGGGCGGGGGCGTTCAGACCCCAGAACGCCTGCTGCATGGCGAGCAGCACCATCAGCGCGGCCACGGACTCCAGCCCGGTGAAGGCCTGCAGCCAGAACAGCAGCGAGGTGACGGCGATGCCGCTGTTGGTGATCAGCAGCAGCTTGCGGCGGTCCATGCTGTCGGCGATCGCGCCGCCCCACAGCGCGAACACCATCAGCGGCAGGAGACCGGCGAGGCTCGCGGCGCCGACCCAGGCGGAGGAGCCGGTGATGTCGTAGATCTGCTTGGGTACGGCGACCGCGGTGAGCTGGCTGCCGACGGCCGTGACGATGGTGGAGGACCACAGGCGGCGGTAGGCCGGGATGCGCAGGGGGCGGGTGTCCATGGCCCAGCGGCGCCAGCCGCGCCGGGGCGGTTCGACCGCCACCGGGTCCGGGGCCTCCGGTGTCTGCGGTTCGGTGCTGCTCTCGCTGGTGTCCACGGGCGTCCTGGTTGCTCGATACATCTTTCGGGGCCAGGGTTCACTATCCCAGCACCGTCCGGGAGTTCGGGACGCGCAGTCTCAGGTTGTGGAATCCGGACCGTGGACTTCATGGGCCCTTCACGCCCTGGCGACGAGCATCCCGCCGAGGCCGATCATCGTCGCGGCGACGAGACCGTCCAGGACCCGCCAGGCCGTCGGCTTCGCCAGAAAGCGGCCGAGCGCGCGGGCGCCGAAGCCGAGCGCCGCGAACCAGCACAGGCTGGCGGCCGCGGCGCCGAGGCCGAAGGTCCAGCGCAGCGGGCCGCGGTCGGCGGCGATCGAGCCGAGCAGGAACACGGTGTCCAGGTAGACGTGCGGGTTGAGCCAGGTCATCGCGAGGCAGGTGAGCACCGCCCGCCGACGCGATCCCGCCGCCTCCCCCTCCGCCCGCAGCGCGCCGCCCGGCTTCAGCACCCGGCGGGCGGCGAGGGCGCCGTAGCAGAGCAGGAAGGCACCGCCGATCCAGCCGACCGCGGTGAGTGCACCGGGATACGCCACCACCACGGCGCCGACGCCGCCGACACCCAGCGCGATGAGGGCGGCGTCGGACAGGGCGCAGATGCCGACGACGGCGAGGACCGCGTCGCGGCGGATCCCCTGGCGCAGGACGAAGGCGTTCTGGGCGCCGATGGCGACGATGAGCGAGAGGCCGGTGCCGAATCCTGCGGCCGCGGCGGTCAGTGCGGTGGACATGGCATCGACGCTACGGAGACGATCACTCCACGTACAGCTAAAGATTCTTACGTATCATTAGCGCTCGTGAAGACAGAGCTGACCGAGCTTCCGCTCGACCAGGTGCGGACGCTGCTCGCGGTGGTGGACGAGGGCACCTTCGATGCGGCGGCCGCCGCCCTGCATGTGACGCCCTCGGCGGTCAGCCAGCGGGTGAAGGCCCTGGAGCAGCGCACGGGGCGGGTGCTGCTGATGCGCACCAAGCCGGTGCGGCCGACCGAGTCGGGCGAGGTCGTCGTGCGGTTCGCCCGCCAGCTGGCCCGGCTGGAGCGCGATGCACGCGCCGAGCTCGGCATGAGCGGCGCCGGGGAGCCGACGCGGGTGTCGATCGCGGTGAACGCCGACTCCCTGGCCACCTGGTTCCTCACCGCCCTCACCCGGGCGCGGGAGCAGGAGCCGCGGCTGTGCTTCGAGCTGCGCCGCGAGGACGAGACCCGTACGGCGACGCTGCTGCGGGAGGGGCAGGTGATGGCCGCGGTGACCTCGTCGCCCGAGCCGGTGACCGGGTGTTCCGTCCGCGCGCTGGGCCGTATGCGCTATCTCCCGGTGGCGAGCCCGGAGTTCGCCCGGGAGCACCTGGCCGGGCCGCTGCGGGACGCGCTCGCCGAGGCGCCCTCGATGGCTTTCGACCGCAGCGACGACCTGCAGGACGCCTTCGTACGCCGGCTGCGGCGCGGCAAGGGCGGTGCAAGTCCGGTACGGCACTTCGTGCCCACGTCGGAGGGGTTCGTGGCGTCCGTGGCCGCCGGCCTGGGCTGGGGCGTGGTCCCGGAGGTGCAGGCCGAGCCGCTGCTGCGCGCGGGCCGCCTGGTCCGCCTCGCACCGGAGCGGGCGCTGGACGTGCCGCTGTACTGGCAGCAGTGGAAGCTGGACTCGCCCGCGCTGGCGGTGGTGGCGGAGGCGGTCATCGAGGTGGCGGGTCAGGCCCTGCGCGGCTGAGGAACCGCTGCCAACTGCGCCGCCGCGCTGTCCAGCAGCATCTCCAGCGCCGTCGGGTAGGCGCTGTTCACCATGCGGGCCGCCAGGAGGGGCGCCGCTTCGGCGATCCGCGGATGGGTGGTGCGGGGCAGGCGGGCGTACGTCGAGCGCCACATGTCCTCGTCCGCGTGCAGTGCGGCGCTCGGCAGTGCCAGGGAGGCGGCATCGAGGGCGGCGAAGGCCAGGGTCTGGTCGATGAAGGCGTGGTAGATGCGGACCGTGTCCGGAAGCGGGAAACCGGCGGTGCCCAGGACGTCCAACACGGCTTCGTCGGCGGCCAGTTCGTTGGCCCGACCGGTGACCCGGCTGGTGGTCAGCACCGCCGCCTGCGGGTGGGCGACGTAGGCGGCGTGGATGCGCAACCCGACCGAGCGCAGGTCCGCGCGCCACTCCCCCGTCGGGCGCCAGCCGTCGAGGGCCTGGCCGATGAGCGCGTCGCCGATGGCGAGGGTCAGCTCGTCCATGCCGCGGAAGTAGCGGTAGAGCGTGCTGGGGTCGGCGTCCAGGGCGAGGCCCAGGCGGCGGGCGGTCAGGCCCGCGCTGCCGTGTTCGCGCAGCATGCGCAGCGCCGTGTCGACGATCAGCCGCTCGGAGAGCACGGTGCCGCTCTTCGTGGGCCGACGCCTGCGGCGCTTCTCCTCGGGCACGACCGGTTTGGGCACGGCGGCCTCCCCTCCCTGCGCTCTCCGTCCTTATGCCAACGCCATTGACCTTATCCGGGACGGCGGCGTTGTATCTCGACCAGGGGCCCCGCGTTCACAGACCTGCAGCCGAGGGAGTTCGTGTCATGCGTGTACTGCTCGTGGGTGCCGGCGGTGTCGGCACCGCCATCACCCGGATCGCCGCCCGGCGTACGTTCTTCGACGCGATGGTGGTGGCCGACTACGACCTGTCGCGGGCCGAGGCCGCGGTCGCGGCCCTCGACGACGGCCGTTTCAGCGCCGCGCGAGTCGACGCGAGCGACGAGGAGGCGGTGGCGGAGCTGCTGCGCGGGCGCGGGTGCGACGTGCTCCTTAACGCCACCGACCCGCGCTTCGTGATGCCGCTGTTCCGGGCCGCCCGCGCCGCGGACGCCGGCTATCTCGACATGGCGATGTCGCTGTCGCACCCGCACGCCGAGCGGCCGTACGAGGAGTGCGGGGTCAAGCTCGGGGACGACCAGTTCGCGCAGGCCGAGGAGTGGGAGAAGGCGGGCGCGCTGGCGCTGGTCGGCATGGGGGTCGAGCCGGGGCTCTCCGACGTCTTCGCCCGCCATGCCGCCGACGAACTCTTCGACGAGATCGAGGAGATCGGCGTCCGCGACGGCGCGAACCTGACCGTCGACGGCTACGACTTCGCGCCGTCCTTCAGCATCTGGACCACGATCGAGGAGTGCCTCAACCCTCCGGTCGTCTACGAGGCCGGCCGCGGCTGGTACACCACCGAGCCGTTCAGCGAGCCGGAGGTGTTCGACTTCCCGGAGGGCATCGGTCCCGTCGAGTGCGTCAACGTGGAGCACGAGGAGGTGCTGCTCGTACCGCGCTGGGTGGACGCGCGCCGGGTCACCTTCAAGTACGGCCTGGGCCGGGAGTTCATCGACACGCTCCGCACGCTGCATCTGCTGGGCCTGGACGGCACCACGCCGGTGACGGTGCCGAGCGCCGCCGGACCGGTCGCGGTCTCACCCCGGGACGTCGTCGCCGCGTGTCTGCCGGACCCGGCGACGCTGGGCGAGCGGATGCACGGCAAGACCTGTGCGGGCACGTGGGTGCGGGGCACGAAGGACGGGGCGCCGCGCGAGGTGTACCTGTACCACGTGGTCGACAACCAGTGGTCCATGGCGGAGTACGGCAGCCAGGCAGTGGTGTGGCAGACGGCCGTCAACCCGGTCGTGGCGCTCGAACTCCTCGCCACGGGTGCCTGGTCGGGCTCGGGTGTCCTCGGTCCGGAGGCGTTCCCGGCCCGTCCGTTCCTGGAGCTTCTGACCGCGTACGGCTCGCCTTGGGGCATGCGCGAGGGATGAACACGGATTCTCCGCGACTTACTTCGTTTCACTCGTGCATCGACAGGTGACCCGAAAACGAGTAAGCCATTCGCGAGGGCACGTACGACTTCGATCGCAGGTGACTATTCATGGACAACTGGCGAGACCAGGCCGCGTGCCGCTACGAGGATCCCGAGCTCTTCTTCCCGATCGGCACGTCCGGCCCCGCGTTGTTGCAGACGGAACTGGCGAAGGCGGTGTGCGGACGGTGTCCGGTGCGGGAGCGGTGCCTGGAGTGGGCGCTGGGTCACGGGGAGATTCTGGGTGTGTGGGGCGGCACCGGCGAGACGGAACGGCGTGCGCTTCGCCGACGGCGGGCTCGAGCGGGGGCGCGCCGCGGGTAGTGCCGCGACGGGTTGTCGGGCGTCTGCTGCGCCGTTGTGGCTGGTCGCGCAGTTCCCCGCGCCCCCTACAGGGACGTTGCAGCGCCCGGTAGTCGCAAAGTGAACTCGGCTCCCGCGCCGGGTTCGCTTGCCGCGACGACACTTCCGCCGTGCGCGGCGATCAAGTGACGGACTATGGGTAGGCCCAGGCCGCTGCCTCCGGTTCGCCTGCTTCGGGACTTCTCGGCGCGCCAGAATCTGTCGAAGACGTGGGGCAGGTCCTCGGGGGCGATTCCCGTGCCGGTGTCGGTGACGGTGAAGACGACCTCGTCGCCGTCCCGGCGGGCCGTCAGGGTGACCGTGCCGTCGGCGGGCGTGTGGCGTAGGGCGTTGGAGACCAGGTTTCCCAGCGCCTGCCGCATACGTACCGGGTCGGCGTCCAGCCAGGGGCCGTCCTCGGTCTTCGTGTGTACGGCGACGCCCGCCGCGGCGGCGGCGACACGGTGGGCGGCGGCGACCTGGTCCAGCAGCTCGTCGGCGCGGACCGGCTCGCGGTGCAGCCGCAGGGTGCCCGCGTCGGCGGCCGCGAGGTCCTGCAGGTCGTCGATGACGCGCTGGAGCACCAGCGCCTCCTCGTGCAGGGAGGCGAGCAGTGCGGGATCGGGGTCGACGACACCGTCCCGGGTGACCTCGAGCCAGCCCCGGATGTTGGTGAGTGGGCTGCGCAGTTCGTGTGCGATGTCGCTGACCATGGCCTTGCGCTGAGCCTCGATGCGTTCGCGGCGCTCGGTGAGGTCGTTGAAGGCCTCCGCGAGGATGCCGGTCTCGTCCCGGGTGGTGACCGGGACCCGCACATGCATGTCCGGCGGCTGCTGGGCCGCTTCGGTCAGCGCGCGAAGCGGCCGTACGAGCCGGGTGGCGACCACGGCGGTGACGGCGAGGGTCACGGCGAGGACGAGACCGGCGGCGCCGACGATCTTGGCCTTGTTGGTCGGGGACATGTCGAAGCGGGGCGGGGTGGTGGGGTCGTCCCCGCCGAGGTACAGCTCCGCCACGGGGGCGACGTACGGGGCGAGTTGGACGCGCAGGGCGTCGTCGGTACAGGTCTGCGCGGTTTTCGTCACCTTCGCGTCGCCCATCTTGGCGTACTCGGCGATGACGTACCGGCTCGAGGTGGCCTTGCCGGTGGGATCGAGCATGAGGTGCAGGGGCGAGCCGAGGTCGAGGCCGTGCCGGTGCAGGCAGGCGCGGGCGCCCTCGGTCAGGTCGTCGAGCGCCTTCCTCTCGGTGCGTGTGGGTTCGCCGAGCAGTCCGTAACCGCAGTCCTGCGCCAGGTAGTCGGAGGTCGGGCCGCCGTCGGAATTGACGATCACGGGACGGCCGCTCGGGCTCTGCTCGACCTTGGTCTCGACGCCGAACCGGTGGTAGCACGTCTGTTGTTTGGCCGCGATCGCCTCCAGCCGCTCGCGCTCGCCCGCCGTGAGCCGGTACGGACCCACGGCACGGGGGTCGATCCCGCTGAGCTGGGCGCCGGACTCGGTGTAGGTGTCGGTGTGCAGTGGGTCGACGGTGGCGGCGGCGCCGAGGGGCAGGGACGTTCCCTTCGGCGCGGAGTCGGCGATGAAGGTGCGGTCGGCGGTGGTCAGGGCGATGCGCCGGCCGGTGGTGGCTGCGAGGGTGCGGACGGTTGCCTGAACTCCCTTCCATTCGGGGTGGGTTGCGGCGTAGCCGCTGAGCTCCGCCAGGATCCGCATGTCGTCGGCGAGGTCCTGTCCCTGTTCCTCGCGCAGGGCGCGGGTGGTGGTCTCCACGGCCAGCCAGGCCGTCGCCGCCACGGAGCAGACCGCGATGAGCACCGAGGCGATCAGCAGCCGTACCAGCAGCCGTTTGCGCAGGGGTATGCGGCGCTTCACGGGCGGGCGCCGCTGAGTTTGTAGCCGACGCCGAACACCGTCAGCAGGCGCACCGGGCGGCGCGGGTCGGCCTCGATCTTCCGGCGCAGGTTCATGACGTGGACGTCGATGGCCCGCTCGGTGGAGGCGCGGTCGAAGCCGCGGGTGCACTGCAGCAACTGCCGCCGGGAGAAGACCCGTTCGGGCTCGCCGGCCATGGCGAGCAGGATCTGGAACTCGGCGGGGGTGCACTCCACGGGCTCTCCGTCGCAGCGCACCTCGTGCCGGGCCGGGTCGACGGTAATGCCCGCGGCCCGTACGACGGGATCCTCGCGTACGCCGACGGCACGGCCGCTGCGTCGCAGCACCGTCCGGATGCGGGCCATGAGTTCGCGCGGGCTGTACGGCTTGGTCATGTAGTCGTCGGCGCCCAGCTCCAGGCCGAGCAGGACGTCGTCCTCCTCGGAGCGGGCGGTGAGCATCAGCACCGGGAGGTCCTCGTCGCTTCCCCTCAGCACCCGGCAGACTCCGAAGCCGTCGACGACGGGCAGCATCAGGTCGAGGACGACCAGGTCGGGTCTGAGTCTGCGGGCGGCGTCCAGGGCGGCCGCGCCGTCGTGGACGACGGTGGCGGTGTGGCCCTCCGCCAGCAGGGAGCGGCGGATGAGTTCGGCCTGCATCTCGTCGTCCTCGGCGACCAGTACATGTGCGCACACGCGGCGGATCCCAATCGGCTCAGCGGGCGAGGGACTTGGCGTCCCCCATGACGACGACCGGATGGCGGTCGGGGTCGAGCGCCCGCAGGAGGTCCTTCATGTCCGCCTCCGAGATGCTGACACAGCCGTGGGTAGGGCCGCCGTGGTCGACGTGGAACCATATGCCGCCGCCGCGGCTCGCGCCGAGGGGCCGCGTCCAGTCGAGCGGCGAAGTGCCGGGTTCCCGGTTGTAGTTGATGGCGATCACGTAGTCGAAGGAGCCCGCGAGCGGTTCGCCCTCGAAGCCGGTGCCGGGTGCGGTGAATCCGCCGGAGCGGTGGTACGGCAGCCGGGTACCGGGGTCGCGCAGCAGCCCGCCCGCGTCGGTGAGACCGTAGACGCCGACGGGTGAGCGCAGGTCGCCGCCCATGTGGTGCTCGGACCAGCCCTTGAGCGCGTTGTGCGCGGGCCAGTTGTCTCCGGCCTGCCAGCCGGTGGCGGTGTGCTCGTACAGAACCACCGTGGACAGTGGAGAGTTCTTGCCGCGCCCGGTGACGACGACGGCCTGGCGGGCGTCGGCCGGGATCTCGGCGAGCGTCTTGGGCCCCAGGCCGGGCAGCTGCTGCGGGGCGGACTCGACGGTCAGCTCGCGTGAAGGGGCGGGTATCGGTACGGCCGCGGGTGTGCTCGCCCCGGCCTTGGCGTCGCCGGACGGGTGGCCCGGCGACGCCATGGCCCCGCCGCCGCACCCCGTCAGGAGCAGCGGGGCGGCGAGCAGCACGGCACGGCGTCTGTGCGTGATCATGATTCGACCTTGGCCCAGACTTGTGAGGAACTCGTCAGGATCTAGGGGGTGTTCGGCTTCCCGGCAGAGTACAGCCAGGTGGTGAACACACTGTCGAGGTTCTTGCGGGACTCCTGTTCCGCGAGGTGGACGAACTGTCGGGTGGTGCCGTGGCCGCCTCGGTGTTCGGTCGCCCAGGCGCGCAGGATGCGGAAGAAGGTGCGGTCGCCGACGGCCGTGCGCAGGGCGTGCAGGGCCATGGCGCCGCGTTCGTAGACGGGGGTGCCGAAGATGTTCTCGCCGCTGCCGGGGTCGCCGGGCGGGAACTCCCACAGGTCGTCGCTTGCCGGGCGGTCGTAGAGCTCGTCGAAGGTCTCCTGCGCGGTGTCGCCGCCGTGCTGCTCCTCGTAGAGCCATTCGGCGTAGGTCGCGAAGCCCTCGTTGAGCCAGATGTCCTTCCAGGAGGTGAGGGAGACGGAGTCGCCGAACCACTGGTGGGCGTTCTCGTGGACGAGGGTGGACAGGTCGGGCGCCGAGTCGTACAGGGGGCGGGACTGGGTCTCCAGGGCGTAGCCGACGTCCGGGGCGCGGTCGACGATGGAGCCGGCGTTGCGGAACGGGTAGGGCCCGAAGAGTTTGCTCTCCCACTCCAGGACGGACGGCAGCTTCTTCAGTACGGACTCCGCGTCGGAGGCCTCGCGCGGGTCGACGGCGTTGTAGACCCGTATGCCGTTGTGGGTGGTGTACTGCTCGACCTCGAACTTCCCGACCGTCGCCGTGGCGAGATAGGCGGCCATGGGCTCGCGCTGGCGCCAGTGGAACGTGGTGTGGCCCTGTGCGGTGCGCTGTCCGACCAGGACACCGTTGGAGACGGCGGTGCGTCCCTTGGGGACGGTGACCGTGATGTCGTACGACGACTTGTCCTTGGGGTGGTTGTTCGCCGGGAACCAGGTCATGGCGCCCTGCGGCTCGCCGGCGACGAAGGCGCCGTCGTCGGTGGGGATCCAGCCGTCGAGCGAGCCGTCGGGGTCGGTGACGGGCTTGGGGGTGCCGTTGTAGGCGACGGTGACGCGGAACTCCTCGCCCGGGAACAGGGGCCGGCCCGGTGTGACGACGAGTTCCTGGCCGTCACGGCGGAAGTCCGCCGCGGTGTGGTCGACGGTCAGGCCGGTGACCTTCAGGCCCTTGAAGTCGAGGTCGAAACGGGTGAGCAGCTGGGTGGCGTGGGCGGTGAGGACCGCGGTGCCGTCGAGGTGGCGGCTGTCCGGGTCGTAACGGAGGGTCAGGTCGTAGTGGTCGACGTGGTAGCCGCCGTTTCCGGCGAGCGGGAAATAGGGGTCACCGGCGCCGGGCGCGCCGCTGCCGATCGCGGACGCGGGCCCGGCGGCGGCCAGCAGCGCCGCGAGGGCGACGGGGACGGTCACGATCAACGCCTCGCGGCGCAGCACGGTCGCGGGTCTGACGGCCTGTCGGCGAGATGGCCTCACATGCGCTCCTGGGGGGTGGCCTGATGATCATTCGGATTCAGGCTATGGGCCGTCCCGGCGGGCCACATCCCCAAAGAGGTCAAGTCACACAGCGTCACCCGGCGCACTCCGCTTAGGCTCGACACCACCCGCCACCGGAGAAGGGCCCGACCGTGAGCGTTCGCATCCGTCGCGTCTACGAACCCCCCGAGCCGGACGACGGCGTGCGCGTCCTGGTCGACCGGCTGTGGCCGCGCGGCCTGTCCAAGGACGCGGCGCGCGTGGACGAGTGGCCCAAGGCGCTCACCCCGTCGACCGAGCTGCGCCGCTGGTATCACGCGGGCGAGGGGTCGTACGAGGAGTTCGCCGGCCGTTACGAGGCGGAGCTGGATGCCCCGGAGGCGGCCGAACTCCTCGACCATGTGCGGGAGTTGGCCGCCAAGGGGCCGGTGACGCTGCTGACCTCCGCCAAGTCTCCCGAGCAGAGTCACGCCGCCGTGCTGCTGCGTCTGCTGGAGCCGGGTGCGAGGTAGGCCTCGGTGACGGCCAGGGCGGCCGCCATGATGCTCAGTTGAGGGTTCGCCTCCGGGCAGCTCGGCAGGACCGAGGCGTCGGCGACGAGGACGCCGTGGACGCCGCGCAGCCGGCCCTCGGGGTCGGCCGGTGCCCGCTGCGGGTCGCCGCCCGCGGCGACCGTGCCGGCCGGGTGGAAGGCCGACAGGTGCAGGTCGCGCGGGGTGATTCCGGCGAGCAGCGCGTCGAGTTCGGCGAGGCTGCGGGCGCGCGGCGCACGGGGGACGCCGGTGAGGACCTCGTGGGCTCCGGCGGCGAACAGGATCTGGCCCATGGCCCGTACGGCCGTCATCAGGCGCCGTCCGTCGCGGGGGTCCAGGGGGTAGCGGACGAGGGTGCGGTCGCGGCCCAGGACGCGGCCCGCCGGACGGTCGGCGATCATGGCGCCGAGGACCGCGAGCCGGTCCGCGCCCTCCAACTCGCGGCGCAGGGAGCGTCCCAGGCCCGGGAGGACGAAGCTGCTCATGCCGGGCGGGCTCGCGGTGGCCTCGATGAGGATGCCCCGGTCGTGCAGTTCCTCGATGCCGGCGCTCTGCAGGACGCCCTGCCAGGAGGTGACCGGTTCGCTGAAGCGGCCGGCGACGGTGGTGGCGGGGTGCACGCTGAGGTTGTGGCCCAGTCGCGGATGCCGGCCCAGTGCGGAGCGGCGCAGCAGTGGCGGGGTCTGCAGGGCGCCCGCGGCCGTGACGACGAGGGGGCTGAGGATCTCCAGTTCGCTGCCGTCGGCCCGCCGCGCCAGCACGCCCGCCGCCCGGGGCGGTCCCGGTCGGTCGCGGTCGAGCAGGATCCGCTGGGCACGGGCGCCCGTGACGATGCGCGCTCCGTGGGCGCACGCGTCGGGCAGGACGGACAGTTGCACGCTCTGTTTGGCGCCGGTGGGGCAGCCCACCACGCATTGGCAGGAGCCCCGGCAGCCCGGTGCGTTGCGCCGCAGCGGACCGGCCCGCCAGCCGAGCCGCTCGGCGCCCGCCAGTGCGAGCAGGCCGTTGGCGCCGAGGACGTCGAGGGGCTGGGTGGCGACGTGGAGGGTGCGTTCGATCTCGTCCAGGCGGGCCGGGAGGTCGTCGGCGAGGTGGAAGCCGTAGCGGCTGCTCCAGCGGTCGAGGACACGGTCCGGAGTGCGGTAGCAGGTACCGGAGTTGACGACGGTGGTGCCGCCGACGGCCCGGCCGACCGGCAGCAGCAGGGGCGGGTCGCCCAGGGCCGCGGTCGCTCCGCCGTCCCGGTACAGGTCGGTGAAGCGGTCCAGCGGTGTGCGGCGGCCGAAGGAGGCCGTGGTGTGGTGCTCGCCCTCCTCCAGTACGACGACGTCGAGCCCGGCGCGCGCGAGGGTGCGGGCGGCCATCGCCCCGCCGGCGCCGGAACCCACGACCACCGCATCGGCGGTGCTGCGGGCGGGCCACTCCTCGGCCGGGGTGCAGTCCAGCGGCGGGTCGTCGGGCCCAACTGGCGCCCGCGGAAGGGGAGTTCGCTCGGTGGCCGCCGCGAGCAGCACGGGCACCTTGAGGAGGTCGAGCGCCGGCACGAGTCCGGGGCGCGCGGACAGCGAGTCGAGCACCCTCTCGCGCTCGTCCGGGGTGAGGGCGGCCAGTCGCCGCCCGCTGTGCAGGACCGCGTACGCGTCCACGGCGGTGGCGGCGGCGCGCGCACCGGCCCGCACAGGCCCGGGCAGTGCGGACAGGAACGCGTCGAGTCTGCCGGGCACGCGCGCGAGCCAGGCCTCGTCCCCGGTGTCGGCGAGCAGCGCGGCGACCAGCCCCTCCCCCGTCATCGGTCCCCCACCTCGGCGTGTGCGGTGCCCTCCAGCGTCCACGAGGCCTCGGTGCGCCAGTGGCCCCACCAGCGCTCCAGCAGGATTGCCGCGTCGGCGCTCTCGCTGTTGCGGCACACCGCGGGCGCGCCGTCCGGGTCGCGGTAGTCCAACGCGAGGGTGCGGTCGGCGGGTTGGGTGACCTGGATGCGGATGCGACGCAGCAGGGTGCGGCCGGTCACCGTCCACTCGGGCAGTCCGATCCGGGCGCGGAACCGCCCGACGCCCAGCAGTCCCACCGCGGAGCGTTCCGCCCGGCGCGGCCAGTCGCGGCCGCGGTGGCGTAGACGCAGGAAGACCAGCGGCGGCAGCCTGCGCAGCCCGGGGCGCGTCGACACCGCCGCGATCAGCTCCAGTACGCCGCCATCGCCGAGGTCCGCGTGGAGCCAGGCCCAGCGGCGGGCGTTGCCGTGGCCGTGGATACGGGCGGAGGCTCCGGGGGCGGCTCGGAGGGTCAGGGTCCGTTCCCCGTCGGAGAAGGTGCCGTCGTACTCGGCGCGGGCCGCCGGGAGCATGTGGGCGGCGGGCAGCAGGGGGCGCTTCCAGGACCAGCGAGGGAGGGTGAACAGCGGCTCGGTCAGGGGCTGTTCGGTGAGGTCCCAGCGGAAGTCGCCGGCGCTGCCGGTCAACCGGCCCGGCGTGGCGGTGACTTCGTCGGCGGTGAATCCGTCGGTCGGGCTGCTCCAGGGGCCGGGCCCGAAGCGGCTGTGGCGGACCTTGCCCCCGGGCGGGAACGAGGCCGCCCAGCCGTGGGCGGTCGGCGCGGATCCGTCGGTGGGGGCGACC
Source organism: Streptomyces sp. NPDC047043 (assembly GCF_040644055.1). Lineage (NCBI taxonomy): Bacteria > Bacillati > Actinomycetota > Actinomycetes > Kitasatosporales > Streptomycetaceae > Streptomyces > Streptomyces sp. NPDC047043. Next base: position 306,186 of record NZ_JBEYVO010000008.1, on the reverse strand, counting down.
AGTTCGTGGTGCAGCCAGATGCCGGTGCCGGTTTCCGGGTCGGTCAGGGTGGTGTACCAGACCTCGGTGCGGCCGGGGCTGCCGTCCCAGCGCGGCGCCAGGTACTGCGCGGGGTCCTCTCGCCGGGGGAAGCGGAAGCTGAGGAGGAAGGGTGCCAGTGCGGTGGCGACGGGGAAGCGGAGGGTGCCGCGGCCGACCCGCTCGCCGTCCTCGTACAGGGTGAACGGCAGGACGGTCATCGACTTCACGGGGCGACGCGGGGTCACCGACTTCCAGCCGTCCAGGGTGAGCGCGCGGCCGTCGGCGGTGAACGACAGCCGGTAGCGGATACGGCGCCGGGCCAGGGGCGAGATCTCCAACTCGCCCGTGGCGTCCGGGTCGTCGCCCAGTCCGCTGATGCGGACCCGGCCGCCGATCCGGGCCCGGGTGGTGCGGTGCGGGCGCAGTACCTCGTCGGCCTCGGCCCTCAGGTCCAGGCGGATCCGGCGCAGGGGGTGCCCGGCGTCGAGCCGGACCGTGCCGAGCATGGTCTCCGTGAACACGGTGCCCCTCATGCGAGCCCCTCCAGCATGATCCGCTCGGTGTCGCGCAGATAGGCGTCGGCGGCGGCGTGCGCCCGTCCGGTGTCCGCGGACGTCACCGCCTCGATCACCGGAGCGAGGCGCCGGTGAGCGGCTTCGGCGTCGGTGAAGGGGCCGCGCAGGGCTGCACGGACGGGGAGATAGGCGTTGAAGAGCGTGTTGGTCAGCAGGACGTAGACCCGGTTGCCGGTCGCCCGGGCGAGGGCGCGGTGCACCTCGACGTCGGCCAGCTGCACCACGTCCGCGCCGTCCGCCTGCCGTACGGCGTCCAACAGCGCACGCAGTTCGGCGTGTTGCGCCCCGGTGGCCCGCGCCGCCGCCCGCTCGGCTATCAACGCGCCGACGGATCGCCGTACTTCGAAGATCTCGTGGACCCATTGGGTGTCGTGGCGTACGAGCATCGGCAGCAGGTCCGCGCCGCCCAGCCGGATGAAGTCGCGCACCTTGGTGCCGACGCCGTGCCGGGTCTCCAGGAGGCCGGCCTGCGCGAGACGGCCGAAGGCGTGCTTGAGGGTGGTGCGGGTGACGCCGTATCCGCCGGCGAGGCTGCGCTCGGGCGGCAGATAGCTGCCCGCCGGGTGCCGTCCGGCCAGGATGTCCTCGCGCAGCCTGGCCTCGAGGACGTCCACGATGGTCTCGCGGGGCAGTGCCTCCACGGATTCCTCCTCGGCACGGTGGGGTTGAGTGGCTGAGTGACTCATCCACTGAACCAGTGCTCGGGTCCGAGGGGCAACCCCCTTGCGGGGGTGCGTTGTTGCTCAGGTTCGTTTTGCCGGGAATCGCCGCGGGGGCGGCGGGCTGTGTGCTCCGGCCGCCCCCGCGGGCAGGTGATCGTGTCAGGCGGTCTGCCCGGCCGCCGCCCGTCCGGCCGCCCGGCCCGAGAAGAGGCAGCCGCCGAGGAAGGTGCCCTCCAGGGCGTTGTAGCCGTGGACGCCACCGCCGCCGAAGCCGGCGACCTCCCCGGCCGCGTAGAGCCCGTCGATCGGGTTGCCGTCGGCGCCCAGCGCGCGGGAGTCGAGGTCGGTCTGGATGCCGCCGAGGGTCTTGCGGGTGAGGACGTGCAGCTTGACGCCGATCAGGGGTCCGGCCGCCGGGTCGAGGATGCGGTGCGGGGTGGCGACGCGGCCGAGGCGGTCGCCGATGTAGCGGCGGGCGTTGCGGATGCCCTGGACCTGCGAGTCCTTGCTGTACGGGTTGGTGATCTGCAGGTCGCGGGCCTCGATCTGGCGGCGCAGGTCGGCCGCGTCGAGCAGCGGTTTGTCCGTCAACTCGTTCATCTTCGCGACGAGTTGCTCCAGGGTGGGCGCGGTCACGAAGTCGGCGCCCTTGCGCAGGAAGGCGTCCACCGGGCCCGGGGCGCCCTTGCCGAGGCGGTTCTTCAGGACGGCGGCCTTGTCCTTGGCGGTGATGTCGGGGTTCTGCTCGGAGCCCGAGAGCGCGAACTCCTTCTCGATGATCTTCTGGGTGAGGATGAACCAGGAGTGGTCGTATCCGGCGATGTCCTCGGTGGTGCGCAGGTGCTTGAGGGTGTTGAGGGTGTCGTAGCCCGGCAGGCAGGGGTCGGGCAGACGGCGGCCGAGCGCGTCGAACCACAGGGAGGATGGTCCGGGCAGGATGCGGATGCCGTGGCCGGGCCAGATCGGGTCCCAGTTCTGCAGGCCCTCGGTGTAGTGCCACATGCGGTCGCGGTTGACCAGGCGTACGCCCGCCTGGGCGCTGATGTCGAGCATGCGGCCGTCGACGTACGCGGGCACGCCGGTGACCATCTCGGCGGGCGGGGTGCCCAGGCGCTCGGGCCAGTAGCGGCGGACGATGTCGTGGTTGGCGCCGATGCCGCCGGTGGTGACGACGACGGCCTGCGCGGTGAGTTCGAAGTCGCCGACGCGGTCGCGGTTGGAGGCGACGCCCCGGGCCGAGCTGTCCTCGGCGAGGACGGTGCCGCGCACCCCGCGCGCGGCGCCCTCCTCGATGACCAGCTCGTCGACCTGGTGCCGGTGGTAGAAGGTCAGCAGCCCGTCGCGCGCGGCCCGCTTGGCGTGGTCGACGAAGGGCTCCACGACACCGGTGCCGGTGCCCCACGTCACATGGAAGCGGGGCACGGAGTTGCCGTGGCCGTCGGCGCGCAGGTCACCGCGCTCGGCCCAGCCGACCGTCGGCAGCAGCTTGATGCCATGGCTGTCCAGCCAGGGCCGCTTCTCGCCCGCAGCCCATTCGACGTACGCGCGCGCCCAGCGCACCGCCCAGGAGTCCTCGTCGTCCGTCCGGTCGAACTGCGCGCTGCCCTGCCAGTCGCTCCAGGCCAGGTCGAAGGAGTCCTTGATGCCGAGGCGGCGCTGTTCCGGGGAGTCGACGAGGAAGAGCCCGCCGAAGGACCAGAAGGCCTGCCCTCCGAGGTTGGCGGCGTTCTCCTGGTCGACCAGGGCGACCCGCCTTCCCCTGCTGGTGAGTTCATGCGCGGCGACCAGGCCCGCGAGGCCCGCTCCGACGACGATGACGTCCGCATCCATGGCGACGTGTCCCTTTCTCAATGGGCCGGTTGGGGGTTGCCGCTGCCGTCGGTCAGCAGCGCGGTGAGCAGTTGCTTGAGCCAGACGCGGGCGCTGTCGACGTCCTTGTCCAGCAGGAGTTGGGTGGTGACTCCGTCGTAGGCGGCGACGACGGCATGGGCCGCGCCGTCCACGTCACCGAGCACGGCGGGCAGTCGGGGGAAGCCGTGCGCGCGGGCGAGCCGGTCGGCGATCGCCCGCCGCAGCCGCGCCCGGTGTTCCAGCAGCGTCTCGGCGACCTGCGGATCGCGGGCGGCGTGCACCAGGAAGTCCGTCTTCACCAGAAGCCAGTCCAGATCGAGCAGCAGCACCTCGGTGACCCGGTCGACGGCGGCCGGCACGTCGAGGTCGGGTCCGTCGAGGGCGAGGGCGCCGGAGACCTGGTCCGCGATCAGATCGGCGCGCTGCTGATAGAGGGCGAAGAACAGCTCGTCCAGGCTGTCGAAGTTGGAGTAGAAGGCGCCCCTGCTGTATCCGGCGGCCTCGCAGACCTCCTCGATCGAGACCCGCCCGAAGCCCTTGGCGGCGAACACCGCGAAGGCGGCGTCGAGCAGGTTGGCCCGCGTCTGCACCCGGCGCCGGGTCACCCGCCGCACCGTCTCCTCAGCCACCGTCGGACCTCCGTTCGATACAGGAATGTATCCGATACACCGATGTATCGAAAGACTCGCGAGCACGACGAAAGTCCCGGCGAAACGATGGGAACAGATATTCGAATAAGGAGTACGCTGGATCCATGACCACGCACCTCCAGGGCTCGCTCTTCGACCAGACCGACCAGCTCCGCCTCGGCCCCCTCGACGGGATCCGCCGGACGCAGCTCGGGCTCGGCGCCTGGATCGACGTGCTGCCCGGATGGCTCGGCGGCTCGGACGGCCTGTTCGAACGGCTGGCCACCGAGGTGCCGTGGCGTGCGGAGCGACGCAAGATGTACGACCAGGTCGTCGACGTACCCCGGCTGCTCGCGTTCTACGGCACGGACGACGCCCTTCCGCACCCGGTGCTGGACGAGGCCCGTGACGCGCTGTCCGCGCACTACGCCGACGAGTTGGGCGAGCCGTTCACCACGGCGGGGCTGTGCTACTACCGCGACGGGAGGGACAGCGTGGCCTGGCACGGCGACCGGATCGGGCGCGGCGCACTCGAGGACACGATGGTGGCGATCCTCTCCGTGGGCGCACCCCGCGACCTGCTGCTGCGTCCGACGCGCGGCGGCGAGAGCGTACGGCGGCCGCTGGGCCACGGGGACCTGATCGTGATGGGCGGCTCCTGCCAGCGGACGTGGGAGCACTCCGTCCCGAAGACCACGCGCGCGGCGGGACCGCGCATCAGCATCCAGTTCCGCCCGCACGGCGTGCAGTGAGGCGGAGAGGCGGCCGCTTCGGCTGCACGCAGGGGGCTGCCTCCGGCGGACGGTGCCGGAGGCAGCCCTTCCTCTGGGCGGGGCGCCGCGCCGCCCCCACACTGGCGGAGCGAGCGCGGAAACCGAACGGGCGACCACGACTCCCCGCCGTTTCGAACTCGACGCCCTGCGTGCCCTCGTCGTGCTCGGCCTGGTCTTCTTCCATTCCGCCCTGGTCTTCGACCCCGACGACGACTTCTACGTCAAGAACGCCGATACGACGCCTGCCGTGACCGTCCTCGCCGGGTTCGGCGTGGTGTGGGCGATGCCGATGCTGTTCCTGGTCGCCGGTCTGGGCGCGCGGCACTCGATCCGCCGCCGGGGCCCGCGCGGCTTCGCCCGCGAACGCCTGCTGCGCCTCGGCATCCCGCTGGTCCTCGCCACGATCCTGCTCTGCCCGGTCCCGCAGTGGCTGCGGCTGCGGGCCGCCGACCCCGGCCACCACGAGTCGTACTGGCACTTCTGGCCACGCTTCCTGACCGTCCACCTCGACCTCGGCGACTTCCTGTTCGTCCTGGACGGGAAGTACTTCGAGACCGGCCACCTGTGGTTCGTCGTCCTCCTGCTCGCCTTCTGTCTCCTCCTCGCCCCGGTCGCCAAAGCGGTCGCGACGGGCGCCGAGCGCACCGCGCGGGCGGTGGAGCGGCGGCCCGCCCTGCCACTGCTGCCCGCGCTGCCGCTCGCCGCGATCAACGCGCTGCTGGGCATGGAGGAGGGCTTCGCGGGCTGGAACCGCTGGGCCTACCTCCTCTTCTTCGTCTTCGGTTACGCGCTCGCCGACGACATGCGCGTTCGGGCCGCCCTGCGCCGCCGCGCCGTTCCGGTCGCTGTGGCCGGGCTGCTGCTGTTCGCGGCGACGGCACCCGGATTCATGGCCGAGGACGATCCGTTCACCGCGTGGACGCCGCTCGCGGTGGGCTCCCGCGCGCTGTTCTCGGTGGCCGGCTGGTGCTGGGTGGCGGCGATCCTCGGGCTGCTCGACCGGCGGGAACGCACACGACCCGCTCCGGGACCCCTCCTGGGATACCTCGCCGTCGCGGCCCTGCCGCTGTACGTGCTGCACCAGCCGGTCGTCGTCGCCTTCGCCTACGGGGTGGTGAGCTGGAGCGCGCCGATCCCGGTCAAGTACGCGGCGATCGTGGCCGGTTCGCTCCTCGTGATCCTCGTGGCGTACGAGTACGGGGTGCGGCGGACGCGGGTGACGCGCTTTCTGTTCGGGATGCGTCCCTGAGCTCGCAGATTGGCGCGGACCCGACGCTTCCGGTCCGGCCCGGGTCTGCTTTGCTGGTCCCGTCGGGCAGGGATCTCACCACGCGGGGCAATCATGCAGGCAGACGTGCGGCAAGTCACCGATGGCATTCACCTGGTGCACGGGAGCAACACGAACTGGGTGATCCTCACCGAGGGGGACGAGGTCACTCTGATCGACACCGGCTACCCGGGCGACCGGGAGCAGGTGCTCGCCTCGCTGGCGGCCGTGGGCAGTTCGCCCGAGGCCGTCGCGGCGGTGCTCATCACCCACGCGCACAACGACCACCTGGGCTCCGCCGAGTACCTGCGCAGCACCTACGGCACACCCGTGTACCTGCACGAGGCCGAAGTGCCGCACGCGCGCCGGGAGTTCCTGCACCAGGTGACCGTCGGGCAAGTGGTGAAGAACAGCTGGCGGCCCGGCGTCCTGCCCTGGGCGCTGCACGCCATGCGTTCCGGCGGCACGGCCCATGTACCGGTCGCCGCACCCGAGGCGTTCCCGACAGCAGGGGCACTCGACCTGCCCGGCCGACCCGTGCCCGTCCACACGCCCGGCCACACCGACGGACACACGGCCTTCCACCTCCCACACGCCGGCGTGGTGATCCCGGGTGACGCCCTCGCGACGGGTCACCCCACCTCGCGGCTCCAGGGGCCGCAGATGCTGCCCGACATGTTCCACCACGAGCGCGCCCGTGCCGTTGCGTCGCTGGACGTGATCGCCGCGCTGGAGGGCGATCTTCTGCTGCCGGGGCACGGTCCCGTGCACCGCGGTCCGGTCCGTGAAGCGGCACTTCAGGCCAAGGAGCGCGCCCTTTAAGGTGAGGTGACGATCACCCGCGAGGCAAGGACACGCGAGCCATGGCACTGCAGATCAGCGCGACGAACCCGGAGCACCCCGCGCTCCTGCTCGAACTGCCGTGGCATCTGCCCCTGGAGGAGTGGCCCGAGGAGTACCTGGTGCCGCTGCCCCGCGGCATCTCCCGGCACGTCGTCCGCTACGCCCGCGCCGGCGACGAGGTGATCGCCGTCAAGGAACTGGCCGAGCGGCCCGCCCTGCGCGAGTACGAGCTGCTGCGCGACCTGGACCGGCTCGCCATCCCCGCGGTGGACCCGCTGGCCGTGGTCACCGGCCGCACCGACGGCGAGGGCGAGCCACTGGAACCGGTGCTGATCACCCGGCACCTGCGCGGCTCGCAGCCGTACCGCTCGATGTTCGAGACGACGATGCGGCCGGCCACCATGCACCGCCTCATGGACGCGCTGGCCGTACTGCTGGTGCGGCTGCACCTCGCCGGGTTCGCGTGGGGCGACTGCTCACTGTCCAACACCCTCTTCAGACGCGACGCAGGCGCGTACGCCGCCTACCTCGTGGACGCCGAGACCGGCGATCTGCACCCTCAACTCAGCACCGGGCAGCGGGAGTACGACCTCGATCTGGCCCGGGTGAACATCAGCGGCGAACTGCTGGACCTGGAGGCGTCCGGGGCACTGCACCCGTCCGTGGACCCGGTCGAGTTCGGCATGGAGATCTGCGCCCGCTACGGGGACCTGTGGACGGAACTGACCCGCACGTCGGTGTACCCGGCGGGCAAGTACCAGTACATCGAGCGCCGGATCCGCCGTCTGAACGAGCTCGGTTTCGACGTGGCCGAGATGCAGATCGAGCACTCCTCCAACGGCGACACCGTCACGTTCGTGCCGAAGGTCGTCGACGCCGGGCACCACCAGCGGCAGTTGCTGCGCCTGACCGGTCTCGACACCGAGGAGAACCAGGCCCGACGGCTGCTGAACGACCTGGAGAGCTGGATGGCCACCCAGGACGACTACGCACCCGGCGACCCCCTCACGGCCCGCCCCGAGGTGCTGGCCCACCGGTGGGTACGGGACGTCTTCCGCCCCACCGTGCGCGCCGTACCGCCCGAACTGCGCGGTTCGATGGACGCGGCCGAGATCTACCACGAACTGCTCGAACACCGCTGGTACCTGTCCGAGCGGGCACAGCACGACATAGGCCTCGACACGGCCGTCGAGGACTACATCCAGAACATCCTGCCGACGGCGCGCGAGACACTGCAGCCCACCACCGGCGAATGACTCAGACGTGCGGCACCACGGCCACCGGGCACGGTGCGTGGTGCAGGACCCCGTGGGCCACCGAACCGATGCGCGCCCCCACGGCCGTGCGACGGGCACGGCGGCCGACGACCATCAGCTGGGCGCGCGCGGCGACCGACAGCAGGACCTGCCCCGCGCTGCCGATCTCCACGTGCTCCACCACGGGGACGTCGGGGAAGCGCTCCCGCCACGGCTGCAGTGCGGCGGACAGCGCCTTGCGCTCGAACGGCTCCAGGCCGCCCGCCTCGTCGAGCAGATGCATCGAGCCGGGGCTGTAGGCGAACACCGGCGGCAGCGTCCAGGCCCGCACCGCCCGCACGGCGGCACCGCGGGCGGCCGCCGTCTCGAACGCGAACCGCAGGGTGTCGGCGCTGTCGTCCGGCTCGCCCTGCTGGCCGACGACGATCTCCCGGCCCGCCGCCTCGGCGGTCGGCTGGTCCCCGGCGCGCACGAGCACCACCGGCCGGGTGGTCTCGGCGATCACCTGCTGGCCGACGGAGCCGAGCAGGAAGCCGACGACGGGACCGTGCCCGCGTGAGCCCAGCACCAGCAGCTCGGCGTCCGCCGCGGCGGCGACCAGGGTGTCGACCGTGTCGCCCTCGACCACGTCGGTGGTGACGTCGAGACCCGTATGCCGCGCGGTGACCGTGCGCGCCGCCTCGGCCAGCGTGTCCCGCACCCACGCGGCCTGCGTGTCCGGGTCCGCCGCGTCGATGGCCTCGTACGGCTGGAACCGCCACGCCTGCACCACGCGCAACGCGAGTCCGCGGCGGACCGCCTCCCTGGCCGCCCAGTCAAGCGCGGCGAGACTCTCGTCGGTTCCATCGACTGCTGCGGTGATCGGGCGGGTCATGCGGCTGCCTCCCAGTGTCGTGGTCACGTCCCTCGGGCCCAGTCTTCACCTGTTTCTTGCGAGGACGCCCCGGCGTTCACGCCGGGGAGGATCGCATCCCGGGCCTGCGACGCGAGCGTCGCCGTATCGATCTCTTGGCGGGCGGAGCCGGGCAGCAGGGCGAACATGTGTACCTCTGATCGCCGATCGTGATGAACGGGTCGGATTCTTGGCAAGTTTGTCGCATCGTCGCACTATTGTCGGGGCCGTGAAGCTGGTGGTGCAGGTGAAGCTGCTGCCGACGCCCGAGCAGGCGACGGCCCTTGAGGCAACCCTGCGGGTCTGCAACATGGCCGCCGACCATGCCTCGTCCGTCGCGTACGAGACGGGTGTCAAGAGTCGTAACGATCTTCAAAAGGCCGTGTACGCGGACTTGAAGGTCCGGTTCGGTCTGTCCGCGCAGCCGGCGGTGCGGGTGGTGAAGAAGGTGGTGGACGCCTACGCCACGCTGCGCGCAAATCTGACGGCGGGCAATCTCGGCCGCGTGGACTCGAAGCGGTATCGCAAGGCCACCGGCTCTCCGATCGCCTTCCGGCCCGCAGCCGCCCAGCCCTTCGACGACCGCTGCCTGTCCTGGCAGTTCGATGCCCGCACCGTCTCGATCTGGACCGTCCATGGGCGGCACAAGAACATCCGTTTCGCCGCCTCGCCCAACCAGCTGAACACCCTGGCCGCACACCGGCGCGGCGAGAGCGATCTGGTCTGCCGGGACGGCAAGTGGTTCCTGATCGCCACCTGCGACGTGCCCGAGCCGGACGCGTACGAGCCGGTGGACTGGATCGGCGTGGACCGCGGCATCGTCAACCTCGCCACCACCAGCGACAACACCAACCATCAGGGCCGCCGCCTGGGCCGCTACCGGCGCTGGCAGGCCCGCAAACGCGCCGAACTCCAGGCCAGGCAGACCCGCGCGGCCACGCGCCGCCTCGCCCGCCGGGCCAAGAAGGAGCACCGTCATGCCACCCACTTGAACCATGCGATCAGCAAGGAGATCGTGTCCGTCGCGCAACGCACCGGACGCGGCATCGCCGTCGAGGAACTCGCCGGCATCCGCGACCGGGTACGGCTACGCCGCGATCAGCGGGGCACCCTCTCCTCCCGGCCCTTCCGCCAACTCGGCCAGCACCTGGCCTACAAAGCGCGCCGGGCCGGGGTGCCGTTCCTCGAAGTGGATCCGGCTCATACCTCGCAGCGCTGTCCGCGCTGCGGACACACCGAGCGGGCCAACCGGCGCGACCGGGACCGTTTCCGCTGTCGTCGGTGCGGGCTCGCTGGCCCCGCTGACCTCGTCGCCGGGATCAACGTGCGCAACCGTGCACGCTCGGCGTGGGCATTCGTCACCATGCCCGTCGCTCCGGCGTCCACCCGGGCCTGAAGCGAGATGCGACCCGTGACCGTCCTGCCGTAGGGGACAGTCGGGAGCGCGACAAGGTGTGCACGACCGAGCCGTACAGGCTCGGCCGTGGACGGCCGAGAAGGTGACTACGCTCCGGACATGACCTTGGAATGGGAGCAAGTCAACGTGGACGCGGCCGACCCCGTGGCACTGGGCCGGTGGTGGAGCGAGGCGCTCGGCTGGGTCGTGGTGAACGACGACCGCGAGGAGTACGAGATCCGACCGGAGAAGGACCGTCTCCCGGGCATCATCTTCGCAGCGGTGCCCGAGGGCAAGACGATCAAGAACCGTCTCCACCTCGACTTCCGCCCGGACGACCAGGATGCGGAGGTCGCCCGGCTTCTCGCGCTCGGCGCGCGGCACGCGGACGTCGGTCAGGGTGACGACGTGACGTGGGTGACCCTGGCCGACCCCGAGGGGAACGAGTTCTGCGTGCTGTCCTCGCGGCGCTCCTGAGGGGCGGCCTGCCGTATACCGGAGCGAAGCGGGACGATCGAACATACGATGGGCGGGAGCCGGCGCGGTGACCGCCTCTTGCGACAGGGCTCGCCGTGCCGCCGATCCGACCACTCGGGGTGGGAGACGTATGGCACAGGCGTCCGACGCAGCGCGGACCGTCATCATGACCGTGGACGACGACCCGGGAGTGTCCCGAGCCGTCGCCCGCGACCTGCGGCGCCGCTACGGCGAGTCGCACCGGATCGTGCGCGCGGAGTCCGGCGAGTCCGCGCTGGAGGCACTGCGCGAGCTGAAGCTGCGTGGCGATCTCGTGGCGGTGATCCTGGCCGACTACCGCATGCCGCAGATGAACGGCATCGAGTTCCTGGAACAGGCCCTGGACGTGTACCCGGGCGCGCGGCGGGTGCTGTTGACCGCGTATGCGGACACGAACGCGGCGATCGACGCGATCAACGTCGTCGACCTCGACCACTATCTGCTCAAGCCGTGGGATCCGCCCGAGGAGAAGCTCTACCCCGTCCTGGACGACCTGCTGGAGGCCTGGCGGTGCAGCGACTTCCGGCCGGTGCCCAGCACCAAGGTGGTCGGGCACCGCTGGTCGGCGCGGTCCTCGGACGTACGGGAGTTCCTGGCGCGCAACCAGGTGCCCTACCGCTGGTACTCGGCGGACGAGCCCGAGGGGAAGCGGCTGCTTGCGGCGGCCGAGCAGGACGGGCAGCGGCTGCCGCTCGTGATCACCCCGGACGGCACGCCCCTGGTCGAGCCCGAGGCGCCCGAGCTGGCCGCCCGGGTGGGCCTGGCGACGACCCCGGCGGCGGACTTCTACGACCTCGTCGTCATCGGCGGCGGACCCGCCGGGCTCGGGTCCGCGGTGTACGGGGCGTCGGAGGGGCTGCGGACGGTGCTCGTGGAGCGGTCGGCGACCGGCGGGCAGGCCGGGCAGAGCTCGCGGATCGAGAACTACCTGGGCTTCCCGGACGGCGTGTCCGGGGCGCAGCTGACCGACCGGGCGCGGCGGCAGGCGGCGAAGTTCGGCGCCGAGATCCTCAGCGCGCGCGAGGTGACGGGCCTGGAGGTCAACGGGGCCGCGCGGACCGTGCGATTCTCGGACGGGTCGGCGGTCGCCGCGCACAGCGTGATCCTGGCGACGGGCGTGTCGTACCGGCAGCTCGACGCGCCCGGTTGCACCGACCTGACCGGCTGTGGGGTGTACTACGGGTCGGCGCTGACCGAGGCGGCCTCCTGCCAGGGGCAGGACGTGTACATCGTCGGCGGCGCCAACTCGGCCGGGCAGGCGGCGATGTACCTGTCCCGGGGCGCCAAGTCGGTGACGCTGCTGGTGCGCGGGGCGGACCTGTCGGCGTCGATGTCGTACTACCTGATCCAGCAGATCAACGAGGCGCCGAACATCTCGGTACGCGCGCGTACCGTCGTGGAGACCGCGCACGGAACCGACCACCTGGAGCAGCTCACCCTGCGTGATGTGGACACCGGTGAGAGCGAACTCGTCGACGCGCAGTGGATGTTCGTGTTCATCGGTGCGGCCCCGCTGACCGACTGGCTGGACGACACGGTGCTGCGCGACGAGCACGGGTTCATCCTGGCCGGGCCCGACCTGACCCCCGACGGGCGCCCGCCGGCGGACTGGGAGCTGGACCGGCCGCCGTACCATCTGGAGACCAACATTCCCGGCGTGTTCGTGGCGGGCGACGCCCGCGCGGAGTCCGCCAAGCGTGTCGCGTCCGCCGTCGGAGAGGGAGCCATGGCCGTGATGCTCGTCCACCGGTATCTGGAGCAGTCGTGAGTGGGCAGCCGCTGCCCTGCAGCCCGCAGGAGATCGGTTCGCTGTTCCTGTTCGAGAAGCTGACGCCCGAGCAGCTCGGGCGGCTGTGCAGCGAGGGCCGGGTGGAGAGGTTCGAGCCCGGGCCCGTGTACGCCGAGGGCGATCCCGCCACCTGCTTCTACGTGATGATCGAGGGCACCGTCGTGCTGTCCCGCCGGGTCGGCAGCGACGACGTGGAGGTGTCCCGGACCTCGCAGCGCGGGGTGTACGCGGGGGCCATGCAGGGCTACCTCGGGGACCGGGTGCGGCAGGTCTACAACGGCTCGATGCGCGTCACGGAGCCGACACGGTTCTTCGTGCTGCCCGCCGACTCGTTCTCGAACATCATGCAGGAGTGGTTCCCGATGGCGGTCCACCTGCTGGAGGGACTGTTCTTCGGTTCGAAGAACACCCAGCGGGCCATCGGACAGCGCGAACGGCTGCTGGCGCTCGGCTCGTTGTCCGCCGGGCTCACCCACGAGCTCAACAACCCCGCGGCAGCGGCCGTCCGGGCCACCGCCACCCTGCGGGAGCGGGTGGGCAAGATGCGGCACAAGCTCGCCATCATCGCGCAGGGCAACTACGCCCCCGAGGTGATGGCGAACCTCATCGACATCCAGGAACGCACCGCCGAACGCGTCGCCAAGGCACCCACGTTGAGCCCGCTGGAGGCTTCCGACCGGGAGGACACCCTCACCGACTGGCTCGACGACCACGGCATCCAGGAGGGCTGGCGGATCGCGCCCACCTTCGTGCAGGCCGGCCTGGACGTGGACTGGCTGGACCAGATCGCGGCCGCCGTGGACGAGGACATCCTGCCGAACGCGATCGGCTGGCTCAACTACACCGTCGAGACCGAACTGTTGATGGACGAGATCAACGACTCCACCGACCGCATCTCGCACCTCGTCGACGCCGCCAAGCAGTACTCGCAGCTCGACCGCGCCCCCTACCAAGAGGCCGACGTCCACGAACTCCTCGACAGCACGCTGCTGATGCTGTCGGGCAAGATCGGCCAACGGATCGACGTGGTCAAGGACTACGACCGCACCCTCCCGAAGATCCCCGCCTACCCGGCGGAGCTCAACCAGGTGTGGACGAACCTGATCGACAACGCGGTCGCGGCCATGAACAGTGCGGGCGGGGAAGGCACGTTGACGGTGCGGACGGCGCTCGAGAACGACCGGCTGCTGGTGGAGTTCCGCGACACCGGGCCCGGTGTGCCGAAGGAGATCCGGGGCCGCATCTTCGACCCGTTCTTCACCACCAAGCCGGTGGGCGAGGGCACGGGGCTCGGTCTGGACATCTCCTGGCGGATCGTCGTCAACAAGCACCACGGCACTCTCCAGGTGGAGTCCGAGCCCGGGGACACCCGTTTCCAGGTCCTGCTTCCGCTCACCGCGGCGGACGAGGACGCAGCCGAGGAGGAGGCCGTATGAGCAGTGCCGACGGAATCGACCCCAGCGTTCCGCCCAGCGGTACCGGGTGCGTCGAGTGCGATGCGGTGGGTGGCTGGTGGTTCCATCTGCGGCGCTGTGCGCAGTGCGGGCATGTGGGGTGTTGCGACGACTCGCCGGCGAAGCATGCCACCGCGCATTTCCGGGCCACTGGTCATCCGGTGATTCGTAGTTTCGAGCCGGGTGAGGGGTGGTTCTGGGACTTCGAGGGTTCGCAGTTGTACGAGTCGGGGCCCGAGCTTGCGCCGCCGGTGAGTCATCCGGTGGATCAGCCGGCGCCGGGCCCTGCCGGGCGGGTGCCGGAGGACTGGGCTCGGACGTTGCGGTCCTGAGCGCCTGAGGGCCCGGGGGTGTCTGCGGGACGGCGAGTGCGGGTTGTCTGTGGCTGGTCGCGCCCGCGCGGCGGAGCCGCATTTCGATACAGCCCCGTGCCCCTTTGGGGTCGGCAATGGCGCTGTCAGTGCTGCGTGCCAGGATGGTTTTTGTGCCGCACATCGTATTCACCACGCCGCTGATCGGGCGGGAGGACGAAGTCGATCACCTCGCCGGGGTACTGGAGCGTGCCCGCGGTGGGGAAGCTCGGGCCGTGTTGCTCGCCGGGGACGCCGGGGTGGGCAAGACGCGGGTGCTGGACGAGGTCGCGGGGCGGGCCGTCCGGGAAGGGATGACGGTTCTCACCGGTCACTGTGTGGATCTCGGTGACGTGGGGTTGCCGTATCTGCCGTTCACCGAGGTGCTGGGTGTGCTGGCGGCCGACGAGCGGTTCGCGGAGGTCCTGGGCGCGCATCCGGTGGTCGACCGGCTGCTGGGCGCGGGCACGGACGCCGAGCGGGACGTGGGAGGGCGGCTCAGGCTGTTCGAGGGCATGGCGGGGCTGCTGGCGGATCTGTCCGAGATCGCTCCGCTGCTGCTGGTGCTGGAGGATCTGCACTGGGCCGACCAGTCCTCCCGGGATCTGCTGCGGTTCCTGCTCAGCCGGGGCGTCCTGCAGCGGCCCGCGGGCGGGGCGCCGACGCATCGGCTGGCGGTGTTCGCCTCGTACCGCGCGGACGATCTGCACCGCCGCCATCCGCTGCGCCCGCTGCTGGCGGAGCTGGTGCGGCTGCCCGCGGTCGAGCGGCTGGATCTGCGGCCCATGGCCGACGCCGAGGTGACCCGGCTGGTACGCACGCTGCAGGACCGTCCGCTGCCGGAGGCCACGGTCCGCGGGATCGTCCAGCGCGCCGAGGGCAACGCCTTCTACGCGGAGGAGCTCCTCGCGGCCACCGACAGCGAGGCCGGCGGACTGCCCAGCGGTCTGGCCGACGTCCTCCTCATCCGCTTCGAGCAGCTCTCCGAGACCGCCCAGCAGGTGCTGCGCACGGCCGCCGTCGCCGGGCGGCGCGTGGAGCACGACGTGCTGCGCGAGGCGGTCGGACTGCCCGAGGGCGAGCTGGAGTCGGCGCTGCGCGAGGCGATCGGCCGCCAGCTGCTGGTCCCCGGCGACGGGGACACGTACGCGTTCCGGCACGCCCTGGCCCGGGAGGCGGTCTACGCGGACCTGCTGCCCGGCGAACGGGCCCGGCTGCACGGCTCGTTCGCCCGTCTGCTCGCCGGGCACGGCCGTGCGGCGGAGCGCGCCCACCACTACCGAGAGAGCCACGACCTGCCCCAGGCGCTCACCGCGTCCCTGGAGGCCGCCGACCACGCCCAGCGCGTGGGTGCGCCCGCCGAGGAGCTGCGGCATCTGGAGACCGCGCTCGATCTGTGGGCGTCGGTGGACCCGGCGGCCCGGCCCTCCGGCGAAGGTGTCGACCGGGTGCCGCTCACGCTGCGTGCCTCGGCGGCCGCCGCGCGCGCCGGGGCCTCGCACCGTGCCGTGTCGCTGACCCGGTCCGCGCTCGCGAGCATCGGCCGGGACGCCGACTCGGAGCTCGCCGTCCGGGTCCGGTACACGCTGGCCGGGAATCTGCTGGACGTCGACAGCCTGACGGCCGCGTTCGCCTACAGCAGCGAGGCGCTCGCCATGATCCCCGCCGAGCCGCCCTCGAGGACGTGGGTGTGGGCGGCGGCGGTCCACGTCCTGGCGGCCCGCCAGGTCGGGGAGAACGAGACGGCGGTGCGGGTGGCCCGCCAGGCCCTGCATGTCGCCGAGGAGCTGGGCGTGACGGACGCGCAGGCCGACCTGCTGGTCTCGCTGGCGATCCTGGAGGGCGGTGGCCGCCGTACGTCCGAGGGCCAGGAGCGGCTGAAGAAGGCCCGGGAGCTGGCCCGGCAGGCGGGGAACGCACCGGTGGAGATGCGCGCCCTGTTCAACCTCGCCATCGGCTGTTTCGAGTCCGGCGACCTCGACGGCTGTCTGCCGTGGGTCACCGAGGGGCTGGAGCGCGCCCGCCGGACGGGGCTGCTGTCGTCGCCGTATCCGCTGGAGATGCGCTATCTGCATCTGCTGGTGCTGTACACGCTGGGCCGGTGGGACCAGTGTCTGCGGGCCGCGGCGGCAGACGCCGAGGTGCTGCCGGCGGCGGGCGGGTACGCGTCGGGACCCGCGCTGTACGTGGCGCTGGCCCGCGGCGACCTGACGGCGGCCGACCGGGCCGGGCTCCTGCTCGAGGGGCACTTCGACTGGATGGCCACGCTGGTCGCCGGTGTCACCTTGACCGAGGCCGCCGTGCTGCGGCGCGATCCGGAGGCGGCCGTGGAGCGGCTGCGGGCCACGGTCGAGGCGCTCGGCGACGACTCGGACACCCGCCCGGACGCCACGGTCCGGCTCGCCGCGCTGGCGCTGACCGCGGTCGCCGACGCGGCCGTTGAGCTGCGGCTGGCCGGTGACGAGTCGCATCGGTGGAAGGACACGGCGGACGAACTGGTCGAGCTGGCCCGGGAATCGGCCCTGCACGGCGAGGACGGCGCGCCACAGGGTCCCGAGGGTTTCGCCTGGCTGGCGCGCGCCGAGGCGGAGTGGCTGCGGGCGGTGTCCGGGCCGGACGCGGCGGCCTGGGAGAAGGCGATGGCCGCGTTCGAGTACGGCGACGTGTACGAGCGACTGCGCTGCCAAGTGCGGTTCGCCGAGGCGCTGTTGGTGGCCGAGCGGCGCGAGGAGGCGGCCGTGCAGGCCCGCGAGGCGAGGGCGGTGGCCGAGCAACTCGGCGCGGTGCCCCTGCTCGAGCGGCTCGAGGGTCTGATACGCCGGGGCCGCCTCGCCGACACCCCGCCCGACGGGGAGCGGACCTCGCCGTTGACCGCCCGCGAGCAGGACGTGCTGCGGCTGCTCGCCCAGGGTCGCAGCAATCGGCAGATCGGCAGATCGGCGAGGAGCTGTTCATCACCGGCAAGACGGCGAGCGTTCACGTCTCCAACATCCTGGCCAAGCTGGGCGCTTCGAGCCGTACGGAGGCGGTGGCGATCGCCTACCGGGAGGGTCTCATCGCGCCCGAGCCGACGGCCGGTTGACCAGCGCGAGCCTCACCCCCGTCCCGTGCAGTCGAGGCTGGGGAGGTCGACCGCGTCGGCCATGGCCTGCATTCCCTTGTCGTTCGGGTGCAGATGGTCGCCGCCGTCGAAGGAGGGGAAGATGCGCTCGGGGTCGTAGGGGTTGCGCAGGATGTGGTCGAAGTCGGTGACGGCGTCGAAGTCGGCGCTGGTGCGGATGAATTGGTTGACGTCCCGACGTACGGCCTCGGCCGCCGGGTCCCATTCGGACCAGCCTTTGAAGGGGGCGACGGTGGCGACGACGACGCACTTGCCCGCCGCGTGGACCCGGTCGGCGATCTCGCGGTAGCCGGCGATCAGGTCCTGGGCGGTGACTCCGGTGTGGGCCTTGAGGTCGTTGACGCCCTCGAAGAGGAAGACCGTACGCACGCCCGGCTGGGACAGGACGTCGCGCTGCAGCCGGTTCAGGGCGCTCTGCCCGGCGCCGTCGGCCAGCACCTTGTTGCCGGAGATCCCCTCGTTGGCGACGCCCTTGACGTGGGTGCGGGCGGTCTGCAGGCGGCGGGCGAGGTAGTCGGGCCAGCGGCGATTGAGGTCCGTGGTGGACTGCCAGCCGTCGGTGATGGAGTCGCCGAGGGCTACGACGGCTCCGGTGCCCGCGGACGGTCGTACGGTGACGGAGTCCAGGTAGGACCAGGAGCCGGTGGTCTCCGTCCAGTTGGCGGCGCTCTCCTCGGCGGTGTGGTCGCCCTGGGTCGTGTAGGACGTCTGCATGGCCATCCAGTGGCCGGTGGCCGGGCCCGCCGCGTCGGGCGAGTGGATGCTGACGACCAGGTTCGTCGTGGCGGGGAGCCTGCCGGGCAGCGGGTCGCTGACCGCGACAGCGCCGGCGGGGACGGTGACGGAGCGGGCGCCTTCGAAGGTCAGGGCGTGGTTGCTGCCGCGGACCAGTTCGGCGCCCGTCCGCTGGATGCCGGCGTGGACGTCGTCGAAGGTCACGGGCCGGTCCCCGAAGGCGTTGGAGAGCCGGATCCGCAGATCGGTGCCGCCGGTGCTGGTGTGCACGACCAGCCGGTAGCCGCGGTCGGCGACGCCGTCGCCCATGCGGTCGGCGCTCGCGCCCCAGGTGACGACGGACCGCGGGTCCGCGGGCGCGCCCAGCACGGTGAACTCGTGCGGGACGTCGGACGCGTGCACGGGCGTGGCCTGGGCTCCGCCGGTCAGCAGCAGGAGGACCCCCAGTCGGGCCGCACGTACGGAGCGGGCCCTCACCGGGCGAGGTCCTTCAGCGTGACGGATCCGCCGGGTTGCAGGGTCACGGTCCGTGACACGCCGCCGTACGCCACCGTCGTGGTGCGACCGCCGACGCTGCGGATGCGCGCTTCGGTCGGTCTGCCGTCCCTCCAGTCGAGATCGACGACGAAGCCGCCGCGGGCGCCGATGCCGTTCACGGAGCCGGACTTCGCCCAGGCCTCGGGGAGTGCCGGAAGGAGTTCCAGGTGGCCCGGGCGGGAGTACAGGAGCATCTCGATCACGGCCGCCGGGGTGCCGAAGTTGGCGTCGATCTGGAAGACGCCGTTGCCCGGCCCGAGTTCGTAGATGTCGAAGAGGTTGGGGGCGGTGCCGTTGCCGCCATTGGTCGACGGGCGGAGGTTGTTGACGATCAGCTGGTAGGCCTTGTCGGCGTTCTTGAGGCGGGCCCAGCACAGGCTGCGCCAGGCGTTGGCCCAGCCGAAGCTCTCCATGCCGCGCGCGGTGAGCAGGGCGGTGGCGCCTTCCACGATGTCGTCCGGGGTGGAGCCGTCGGGGCGGATGCGGTCGCCGGGGAAGAGGCCGATCAGCGGCGACAGGTGCCGATGGGTGGTCTCGCCGAGGTTGTCCGGGGACATCCACTCCTCCAGCCAGCCGGTCTTCGGGCTCACCTCTGGAAGATACAGACGCTTGCGCAGGCCCGAGACGGTGTCCGCGTAACCGCCGTCCCGCTTCAGTTCCGCCGCGGCGGTGCAGTAGTTGCCGAACAGCGCCCGCACCAGCTCCTGGGCGTAGGTGATCCCCTTGGCGTCGAGGGGGCCGTGCTCGGGCGACCAGTCGCTGTCGGCGATCAGGACCTCGCGCGAGCTGCCCGGGAGGGTCGTGGTGAGCAGCCGTGCCTCCCAGAACTCGCAGGCGCCTTTGAGCAGGGGGTAGATCTTCTCCAGGTGGGAGCGCGAGCGGGTGAACTCGTAGTGTTCCCAGAGGGTGTTGCACAGCCAGGCGTTGCCCGCGGGGTGCCACCACCAGCCGCCTCCGCCGTAGGGGTTGGTGGAGATGGCCACGGTCCAACCGGCGTTCTTGCCGGTGGAGTTGCGATAGCGGTTGCGGGAGTCGTTGAACAGGCGGCGGGTGAGGTCGGTCCAGGACGGGACCTGGGCGACGCAGTAGTCGGTGAGGGCGTCGAAGCACGGGGACAGGCCCGCCCGGTCGGCCGCCCAGTAGTTCATCTGGATGTTGATGTCGGTGTGGTAGTCGCCCATCCAGGCGGGGTCGTTGCCGTCGAGCCACAGCCCCTGCAGGCCGAGCGGCAGGCTGCCGCGTGACCCGGCGATCACCAGGTACCGCCCGAACTGCACGTATGCGGCCTCGAGTTCGGGGTCGGGCTCGCCGTCCCGGGCACGGGCCTTGATCCGCTCCCATGTGTCCATGGACCGCTGATCGGCTGAGGACGTACCGAGTGTGAGCGAGAACGTCCCGAACAGGGCGCGGTGGTCGGCGACATGGGTGCGCAGCAGGGTGTCGGCCGAGTGGGCGGCGGCGTCACGCACCTTGGCGCGGGCGAGACGCTGCGGATCCAAGGACGGATCGCGATAGCCCTTGGCCGCGTCCGGAGCGTAGTTGGTGCCGCCGCTCACCACCACGGTGAGGTCCTTGCAGCCGGAGAAGGCGATGTGCGTGCCGCTGACGGTGACGCGGCCTCCGGTGCCGTACGCGGTGACTGCGGCCCCGTACTTCAGGCCGTTGGCAAAGGCGGCGCCGAACGAGACGCCTGCGTCCTCGCCGTGCGTCCCCTCCAGCGTGACCGTGCCGGTGTAGCGCCCTCCCCCGCTCTGTGTGAAGTGCAGGACGATCGCGTCGTCCGGCCGGCTGGCGAAGATCTGCCTCCGGTACGTCACGCCCGAGCGGACGTACGACGTGGTCACCACGCCCTGCGCGAGGTCGAGGGTGCGCCGGTAGCCGGAGACCGCGCCCAGGTCGTGGTCGGGGATGTCGACGGTGAGCCGGCCCAGCAGGGTGAAGGAGCCGAAGTCGTCGCGGCCGTAGGGGAATTGGCCGTCGGAGTCGAGGGTGTCGTTGAGGCCGCCGGTCCACATCGTGGCGTCGGTGACGAGGAGGAGCTCGCGGCCGGGGTCGTTGCTCGCCAGGGCACCCAGGCGGCCGTTGCCGACGGGCAGACCCTGTTCGATCATGGAGTTGTCGTCGGCGGGGGCCTGCCACCACAGCGTCTCGGGTGAACTGCTCTGGTACGAGGCGGAGTTGCCGGGCCGCTGTGGTGCGGCCGAGGCGGTGAAGGCGGGGAGGGTGGCCAGGGCGGCTCCGGTGGCCGTGGCGAGGGCCAGCAGGTTGCGTCTGGGCAGCATGGAGGAGGGATCGGTGCTCATGGCGGCTCCTGGTGGGTCGTTCAGGACGACTTCGGTACGTCGATCCGGTCGATGTCCGGCGCGTAGCTGTTGCCGCTGTCGAAGGTGATCGTGTTGGAGCCGGCCTTGAGGGTCAACGGGACACCGACCGTTTCGGCCGTCCCCCAGTCGCCCGTGGACGGGAACTTGTGGCTGGTGGCGCCGCCGCCGTTGGCGGAGACGGCGACCGACCGGGCGTCGCCGCTGACGTAGGCGATCTTCACCAGGTAGGTGCCGGCCTTGTCGACGGTGATGTCGTTGAAGGTGAGCTTGCCACCGAGGTAGAGGTTGCCGACCTTCTTGCCGCCGGAGCAGGCGGAGCAGTCGGCGACGGACGCGTTACCGGCGAGGGTGTTGCCGCTCGACTCGGCCTCGTATCCGGTGAAGGCGAGGGCGCTGCCGTGCGGGGTGACGGTGAACAGGCGGGAGCCGTGGGCGGGCAGGGCCTGGGTGACCTTGTCCTTGTAGGTGCCGAGGTTCTCGTGGTTCCACAGGTCACGGACGGCGGCCTTGCCGGTGAAGCCGAGGGAGGCCCAGTGCGCGGTGACGGCGGCGGGCGAGTCGGCGAGGTTGAAGAGGGCGACGGTGTAGCTGCCGTCGGGGTTCTTCGCGGCCCACACCTGCTGCGGGTCGGACGGGGTGATCGGGCGTGCGGGCGGTGTGGCGCCCTGGTTGACGGCGATGACCTCCTTGTTGGTCAGGAGGGAGAGGCCGTAGGAGTCGAGGCGGGTGAGGTCGTCGCCGGTGTAGAGCGGGGACTTGGCGATGGCCCAGAGGGTGGCGTAACTCTGCCGCTCGGCCTTGGTGAGGCCGTCCATCTCACCGTTGCCGACATCGAGGGAGTCGAGGTCGTTCCAGCCGCCGGAACCCGCGTGCTTCGTCCAGCCGGGGGCGTCGTCCCAGCGGTCGTCGACGGAGTTCTCCCAGCTGACGAGGGTGTTGCAGTAGCACTCGACGTCGGTGTCGATGCGCCAGCCCTGCGAGTACTTCTTCCAGTCGGCGGCGTGCCCGATGTCCAGGGACCAGGACAGTTCGAGGTGGACGGGGCGGCCGGTGGCGGCGATGGCCTTGTTCCAGGCGGCCACGTCGGCAACGTTGTCGTACTGGTCACCGCTCTTGCCGGAGCCGGGACCGACGCCGTCGAGCTTGAGGAAGTCATAGCCCCAGCCGGCGATCAACTGGGCCTGTGAATCTATGTACTTCTGGGTGCAGGGTCGGGAGAAGTCGAGCTTGTACGAGCTGTCCCAGCCGTTCGTGGTGCGCAGGTCACCGTAGACGATGTCGGCGGTGGTGCAGCCGTCGGCGTTCCAGATGGGCGTCTTCCCGTCGCCGTACGCCTCCTTCTCCAGGCCCACCGGCAGGTAGATGCCGGCCTTGAGGCCCTTGGCGTGGATGCGGTCGGCGACGGACTTCATGCCGCTGGGGAAGCGCTTCGGGTCGGCCTTCTGGCGGCCGTACTGGTCGTACTCGGGCTTCCAGGTGTTGTCGCGCCACCAGCCGGCGTCGATGTTGACGTACTGGTAGCCGAACTTCTTGAGCCTGGCGGCCAGGGCGTCGGTCTGCTTGTTGACGTTCGCCTCGGTGAGGTAGCTGTAGTCGCCGTCCGGGTTGAGGCCGGGGTACTTGGACGACTGCATGCTCCAACTCGACCAGCCCATGTAGGGCTTGGCCGCGACGGCGGCAGCGTCGGTGGTCTCGGCGTGGGCCGCGGGCGCGACGGTGACGGCGCCTGCGGCGAGGGCCAGGACCACCACGGCTCTCAGGGCGCGTGCGGGCATGACGGAGTACGAGGATGACCGCATGGGTCGTACCTCCAGGGGGAGTTGGTTCAGCGGCTCGGGTGCGGGTCGTCGGGGGTGATGAAGGACTGGATCGCGGTGGCGGCGGCCCCGCGGGCCCACTCCTCGAAGGGCAGCGGGCGGGTCTGTACGTCGCAGTGGGCGGCGGAGCCGAAGGCGGCCGCGGTGAAGGTGTCGCGGATCTGCTCGGCGAACAGGTCGTAGGCGGCCAGGCCCTCACCGGAGATGATCACGCGTTCGGGGCCGAGGAGGTTGGCGACGGTGGCGATGCCGCGGCCGATGGCCTCGCCCGCGCGTGCGTAGACCTCGCGGGCGCCGGTGACTCCGCGGTGGGCGAGGTCCAATGCCTCGGTGGCATCGGCGACTTGGGTGCCCGTGGCCTCACGGATCCGGCGGAGGATCGCCGCCTCCCCCGCGATCGCCTCCACGCAGCCGCGGTTGCCGCAGTGGCAGGGCGGGCCCGCCGGGTCGACGGTGACGTGGCCGATCTCGCCCGCCACGCCGTGCGCACCGGAGACCACCCGCCCGTGCACCACAAGGCCGCAGCCGATGCCCGCGCCGACGGTCACCACGGCGAAGTCGGACAGGCCCACGCCGGCCCCGAACCACTGCTCGGCGACGGTCAGGGCCCGGACGTCGTTGTCGACGGTGACCGGCAACCCCGTGGTCATGGCGGCGAGTTCGGCCAGCGGCACGTCCCGCCACTCCAGGAACGGCGAGTAGCGTACGGCCCCTTCGACGCGGTCGACGTCTCCGGAGACGGCGATACCCAGGCCGTGCACGCCGACGCCCAACTTCCCTGCCTCGGCCAGGAGTTCACCCACGAGGTCCGCGATCGCGGCGAGAACCGGCTTGGGATCGCGGTCGGCGAGCGGCACATGGCGGGCGGCACGGATCTCGCAGCACAGGTCGGTGAGGACACCGATGACCTCGTCGCCGGTCACCTTGACGCCGACGAACAGGGCCCGTCCGCCGTCGACCCGCACGGGGTTCGCGGGCCGGCCGAGGGCCGGGCGGGTCTCCTCGGCGGTGTCCTCCACCAGGTATCCGGCCTCGATCAGGGGCCGGACCGCCTTGGTGACGGCGGCCGGGGACAGCCCCGCCCGCCGGGCCACCTCCAGCCGGGTGAGAGGCCCTTGGGACAGGACCGTGGTGAAGATCTGCGAGACGGCCGGCGTGTTCGCCGGGAACGTCTCGACACGAGGGGTCGGGCGCATGGCCGGAAACCTAGAGGGCTTCTTTTCCGTCGTCAATAAAAGAAGCAGGATTCGCCTGTGACCCGGCTGTCAGTGCCGGGCGGCACAATCGCCGTATGACGACGACCAATTGGGGCGAGCTGACCCACGCCTACGGCAGCGCCGAGGACATCCCTGGGCTGTTCGCGCAGCTCGGCGGCCCCGAGGACGACAAGGTGTGGTCGGAGCTGTGGTCCGCGCTGTGTCATCAGGGATCGGTGTACGAGGCGAGCTGGGCGGCGATGCCGGTGCTCGCGGACATCGCGCTGGGCAGGGCGCCCGGCGAGCCGATACAGGCGGTGCTCATGGCCGGACTGATCACGGCGGACCCGGACGACACGCGGCGCGAGCAGTACGCACGGGAGATCGGCGAACTGCTGGTGGTGGCGCGCGGGCTGCTCACCGCCCCGGGGTCGCGGGATTTCGTCTACCTGCAGATGGCGGTGCTCGCCTTCGAGGGAGCCGGTGTATGGGCGGAGGCGCTGGAGGGCGTGACCAGAGAGGAGTACGACCTCGAATGCCCCGAGTGCGAGGACTGTCTCTACGTGGCCTTCGGCTCGTACGGCACGTTCACCTCGGCGGGTGACTACGTGGGATCGGGCGCCAAGAACACGGAGGCCCGGGGGGATTTGACACCGACACCGCCCGAACGGCTCACGGGGATCGGCGCGCGCCTGCACCGGGAAGCCGTCGCCGCGGGCCAGGGCGAGGTGGCTCTCGCGCTGACGTATGTCTTCGGCAGGGCCCACTGCCCCTCCTGCGACGCCGAGTTCAGTGTGTCCGACGAGGTGGAGAGGCAGTGGGTGTGACGGAGCGGTGTGCCGTCAGTGCCGGGCGGCCGGCGTGTTGGCGACGGTCACGTTGACCGCGGCCCAGGCCTTGTCCACCGTCTTGTACTCCACGCTGCTCGCGCCGTAGAGGTCCTTGGCCGCCTTCAGCGTCGCGATGCGCGCGTCGTGGAAGTCGGTCGAGGAGACCATGTAGCGGGTCAGCGCCCGGTAGAAGATGGCCGTGGCCTTGGTGCGGCCGATGCCCTTGACGGTCGAGCCGTCGTAGGTCGGCGAGTCGTACTTGACGCCACCGATCGTCTTCTGGCCGCTGCCCTCGGCGAGCAGGTAGTACGCGTGCGAGGAGACCCCGGAGCCGGCGTGCACCTCGGTGTCGTACGTCTGGGGCGCCCAGTAGTCGATCGTGCCCTCGAGCTTGTCGAGGGACGGGTGGTCGAGGCGGCGCAGGAACTTCTGGTCCAGGCCCAGCTTCTCGCCGATCAGGTAGTCCGGCTTGTCCTTCACGTTGTTGGTGAAGAACTCGACGTTCGAGCCGAAGATGTCCGCGAGGGACTCGTTCAGCGAGCCCGGCTCGCCGTACTGGTTGCCGTCCGCGTCGACGCGGGTCGGCTCGAGCTTGGCGGTGGCGTCGACGACGCCGTGGGTCAGCTCGTGGCCGGTGACGTCGAGGACGACCAGCGGCTTCTTGAACATGTCACCGTCGCCGTCGCCGTAGAGCATGCAGCCGCAGGTGGGGTCCCAGAACGCGTTGGCGACCTTGTTGCCCCAGTGGACCATGGCCTTGGCGGCCTTGCTGTTGTTCGCGATGCCCTTGCGACCGAAGGTCTTCTTGTAGAAGTCCAGGGTCTTGGTGACGCCGTACTGGGCATCGGCCGCGGCGCTGTTCCGGCTCGAAGTCGCGCCGTTGCCGAACACGTTGTTGGTGGTGGTGATCTTCTTGCCGCGGCTGAAGCTCTCGGTCTCCGAACCCCTGGCGTCCCGGGTCTCGGTGCCGTAGCGGGTCGGGTCCTTCAGCAGGAAGCTGGTGCGGGCCGTCTGGGTGGTCTTCAGCGCGACCTGGCCGACGAAGAGCGACTTGCCCGTGCCGTTGGCCGTCACCGGGTAGCGGACGGCGGCAGCCGAGCGGGTCGCCGTCAGCCCGGCAGCCTGCGAGCCGATGCCGGTGGCGGGGTCGGCCGTCTCGCCGCGCTCGCGCAGGGCGTCCAGCACCTTGGGCGAGAGGAACTCGTCGCTGTCGGGCGTGTTGCTGCGGACCTTGCCGGTGAGGGCGTCGATGACGACCGTCCGGGAGCCGCCCTCGGTCGTGCCGCTGTCGCTGACCTGCACCTGGTAGGCCAGGGCGGAGGCGCCCTCACGGGCGTCGACGACGAGCTCGGCGCTGCCGGCGTCGCCCTTGGCGACAGTCGCCGCCTTCTGCTCGGCCTGCGCGGCCGACAGCTTGGCGGAGGTGGCCAGGGCGGGCTTGACGGTGTGCTCGGCGGCCCGGGTGACACCGGCGTACGCCAGCTGCTTGGTGAGGTGGACGACGAGGTCGCCGCCGAGTACCTGCATGCCCTGGTGGGTGCGGGTGAAGCGGACGTGCCGCGCGCCCTCCGGGTCGATCATGACGTCCTCGGCCTGCAGTTCGTCGCCGTGGGAGACGCCGGTCGCCGAGGCGTGGGCGAAGGCGGCCGTACTGGCGGCCTTCACCACGGCCGCGGCCGAGCTCTCGGTGGCGGCAGCGGCCTGGCCCGTCCCCGTGTCGGGGCTCCCGAAGGCGGTGCCCGCAAGGCCCGTGGCGGCCGTCGTCACAGCGACGGCGACCGCCACGCTGCGTATGTGCGGTCTACGCACTGATGAGGGTTCCTTCCTTGCAAGGCGGCCGGGATCACCAACCGCCTTGAGGCATGGCGCCGTTGAACGCCATGGGGGCTGGTCGGGCCCCAGGGCTGAACCCTTTCGGACGAGTCATGTCCATGTAAAGCCTAAATCATCGCTTTCAGTGCGATACATGGCAATACTTTGCAAATCCGCACCGCTCAGTGATCGCCGGATCACCAACTGTGTGTCGGTTGTGGAGATGTGACGGGACGGAAGAAGGTTGCCTCGTATGAATGTGACCCATCTCGCATCGCCCCTGCGCAAGGGAACGCTCCTCGGCACGGTCGTGCTCTGCCTGCTTGCGGTCCCCGCTCAGGCAGCCCCGGCCGCCGCGCCTCCGGAACCCGATCTGGCCGGGCTGCGCGGCGTCCTGGACAAGGCGCTCGGACAGGGCGCGCCCGGCGCCATGGTGCGGATCGACGACAACGGCACGGTCGACTCGATCGCCGTGGGCCTCGCGGACCGGGGGGATGGACGGGGTCTCGGCAACGACGACCGGTTCCGCATCGGAAGCATCACCAAGACGTTCTCGGCCGTGGTGCTGATGCAGTTGGCGGACGAGAAGAAGCTCGACCTCGACGCCTCGGTCGACCGCTATCTGCCGGGGCTGCTGCCCGACCGCGGCATCACGGTGCGGCAGGTGCTGGGCCACCGCAGCGGCCTGTACGACTACACCGACGAGATGTTCGCGAAGACGGTCCCCGGCTTCGAGGCGGTCCGCAGCAAGGTCTTCACCTACCGTCAGCTGGTCGACCGTTCGCTGCGGCACAAGCGGACCAACGCGCCCGGCGCCGCGTACGCGTACTCCAACACCAACTTCGTCGTCGCCGGCATGCTCATCGAGAAGCTGACCGGCAACTCCGTGCGGACCGAGTACCAGAACCGCATCTTCAAGCCGCTGAAACTGCGCGACACCTTCTACGTCCACCCCGGCACGACGATCCCCGGCCGCCACGCCAAGGGCTATCTCACGCCGGACCGGTCGGGCGCCGAGCTGGTCGACGCCACCGACCAGACGGTGTCCTGGGCGCAGAGCGCGGGCGCGGTCATCTCCAGCACTCAGGATCTGCACACCTTCCTCTCCGCGCTGCTCCGCGGCCGGCTGATGTCGCCCGCGCAACTCGCGCAGATGGAGCGCATGCTGCCGGTCAACAGCACGCAGGCGTACGGGCTCGGGCTGCGGCGCCGTGATCTGTCGTGCGGGATCTCGGTGTACGGGCACACCGGCGCCGTCCAGGGCTACTACTCGTACGCGTTCGCCACGAAGGACGGCAGGCGCAGCCTCGCCGCGCTCGCCAACACCTCCAACAACGCTGCGGTGCTCAACACGATGCTGGGCACGCTGGAGTCGGCGTTCTGCGGCAAGCAGGCGAAGCTGCGGCGCGCCGGCGCGGTCGTGGAGCGGAGCGAGGACGTCGCTCCCGGGGTCGTCCGGCACTGACGGAAGCCGTGCGGCCCGCCGTCACGGGCGGATCGTCAGCCAGTCCACGCGGGCGACCTGAGGACCTCCCTTCGCGACGAGGTAGAGGGTGTGGACACCGGCGAGCGCGCGGGACAGGGTGACCGACTGCTCCTGCCAGGTGCCGTCGGAGCCGGTGGCGTGCACGGGCAGGGTTCCGGCCGCCGGGCCCTGCGGGGTGTCGAGCCGTAGTTGGAGCGTGCAGCCGGCGGTGCAGGTGGAGGCGAGGCGCACGGTGAGCCGGTCGCCGCTCACGCCGGCCCGCCGGTATCCGATCCGGTCGCCGGAGCCCAGCACGCCGGTGGCCGCCGTACCACGCTCGGTTCCCCGCACGGACGTGGCCTGCTCGGCCTGGAGCGTGCTGGAGGCGTCGGGCCCGTCGCCGTACAGGCGCAGGTCGTTGACCACCCAGGGCGCGGGGCCGCTCGCGGTGAGGGTGATCCGGACATACCGGGCCGTCTGCGTCGGGAAGACCGCGTCCTGGGTGAAGGACCGGCCGGAGACCCGGGCGAGGGAGCTGCTCCAGTGCGTTCCGTCGCGGCCGGCGGAGACCGAGAAGGCGTACGGCTGTCCGCTGGTGTCGCGTCCGGCGTCCAGGGACAGCCGGTCGAAGGTCTTCGTCTTGCCCAGGTCCACGGTCAGCGACTGACCCGGGGCCTGTGCGGCGGCGGCCGTCCAGCGGGTGTTGATGTCGCCGTCGACGGAGGCGGAGGCATCCGTGCCGTCGCTCGCTGTGGCGGTCCAGGCACCGTGCCGGACGCGCTGCTGACAGCCGGGCAGGTTGCAGCCGGTCGACCAGATGGGCTCGCCGTACTCGTAGGCGCCGATGTCGGGAGCAGTGCCCCGTACGTCCGTGGTGATTCCGTCGATCGCCTCGCCCGCGTCGATGGCAGGTGACGTGCTCGTGAGCCACAGTTCGCCGTTGACGGCGTCGGTGTAGCCGGGCGTGCCGGTGATGAGGTTGGAGCGGACCACCGGCAGCGGGTCACCGGTCTGGCTGACCGTGATCGGCATCGGGCCGACGATGTTGCTGATGTATGTGTGCGAGGCGTCCGTTGCGTTGGACACCTGCACCGAGGTGCCGTTGATGCCCACGCCGTAGCTGGAGTTGTGGTCCTGGTTGCCGATGCTCGGTCCGGCGTGCCCGTTGAACGCGGTGCCCCGCTGGCCGGTGTTCCAGGCGACGTTGTGGTGCAGCAGGAAGTTGCCGGAGTAGTTGTCGATGTAGTAGCCGACCTGACCGTCCGCGTCGTGGGAGGTGTTGTGGTCGACGGAGCTGCCGGTGGCGTTCAGGCTGCAGCAGACGTAGAACGGCGCGCCGTCGCGGGAGGTGCGCATGGCCTCCGACATGTCGTTGTACGCGATGCGATTGCCGTGGAACTCCGTGCCGTTGAGCTGCCAGGCCGTGTCGATGGAGGCGCGTCCCGTGCGGCGGATCGTGTTGTGCGTGACCGTGTGGTCATTGCCGTTGATCTCTATGCCGGGTGTGTAGCTGCCCATCCAGCCGACATCGTGGATGTAGTTGTTGGTGACCGTGTTGCCGTCGCCGCGCACCAGGACACCGTCACCCGCGGACTGTGAGATCTCGCTGTTTTTCAGGGTGTTGCCCGTGCCGAGGATCTGCACGCCGGAGTCGAGGATGCGGGAGGCGACGATGTGCCCCTCGAAGGGTGGGATGGCGAGGTCGCTGTCCGGCGGCATGGGGAGGGTCGAGAACTCGGAGATGTATGTGGCGTGCAGGCCGTCGACCACAACTCCCGTACTCGACTTGCCCGTTCGCAGCGAGGTGCCCCACAGATCGAGGCCGCGGACGGTGACGTACGAGCTGTCGGTGAGGTCCACGCCCCAGAGGCGGTGCTTGGCGGTCACCGTGTGTCCGGTCATGCCGCCCTTGGTCGGGACCATGTAGAGCCGGTGCGCTGACTTGTCGTAGTACCACTCCCCCGGCTGGTCCAGGGCGGCCTTCGAGCCCACGAGGTAGTAGTTGCGGTAGTTCTGGTTGCCCATGCACAGGGGCGGGCAGCGGTAGTTGCCGCCCTTGAAGTCCAGCTTGCCGGGCGAGGTCGCGGTGACCGTGCCGGTCTGCTGGGCCCAGGGGTTGGAGCCCGCCCAGAGGTGCACGGTCGCGCCGGTCCAGTCGGCGTCGGGCAGGTCGGGGTCGTCGATGTGCTGGTCGGTCGAGGTGGTGTCGGCCCCGGCCCAGGTGGTGTTGAGCGGGTCGGCGCCGGAGTTGGGCCAACGGCCCTCCGCCGCACGGCCGTTGTCCAGGAACACTGCGTTGAAGTCCGGGTCGAGCGGCAGGTTCGTGTCGGCGGCGACAACGCCGTCGCCGGCCTCCTTCCAGCCGGTCACGGGTTCGGTGCCGTCGACGGTCACCGGGCCGTCGCCGTACGCGGCGAGGGTGATCGGGGCGTCCTCGGTGCCGGAGGGCGGGGTGATCTGTTCGCGGTAGGTGCCGTGATGGATCAGGCAGGTGTCGCCGGGGTGGACGCGGGAGAGGCAGGCGCCGATGGTGCGCAGGGGGCTGGATCGGGTGCCGGGCGCGTGGTCGCCGCCCCAGGGGGCGACCTGGAAGGTACGGCCACCGGATTCCGCTGCCTGGGCCTGAACCGGGAGGACCAGCAGGGCCGTTGTGGCGGCCAGTGCGGACAGCTGTCTCAGTCTCATGTCCCGTCTCCAGTCGTGGGTCTCATGTGCCTGTCCCCCGTCCTGGGGCCTGCCGCCAGGACGCCTCGGCCTCGGCTCCTTCGGGGACGCCGAGCACCGCACAGCTCAACCAGTGCTCGCCTGCCGGGAGTTGACCGGTCAGCATGGGCAGGGTCGTGCGGCGGGCGAGGACGTTGGTGCCGGGCAGGCAGTCGACGACCTCGCCCTCGCGCGAGCCGTCGAGGTCCCGTATGCCGGACAGGCCCACGGGTGCGCAGGCACGGGCGTAGCCGGTGCCTGCCGCGCGGTCGACCTCCGCGTCGCGGTCGACGGCGAAGGCGCCCTCGGCCGTGTGCAGCGCACGCGCGGTCCGGATGCGGTGCCTGCGCACGTGCCACGGGGGCGCGGCGGTCAGCCAGGTGGTGATCTCGACGTCGGGCCAGGGCCGCCAGGTGCTGCGCACCGTGTCGGCCGTGGTCTCGGGGTCGAGGGGTTCCTCGCGAACACGGTAGTGCGCGCCGCCGTCGTCGCTGAGCGCGAGCATCGAGTCGTACGCGCCCTGCTCCAGGCCGAGCGTCCCGTTCGGCAGGCTGAAGCCGAAGCGCGAGGAGTAGGCGAACTTGGCGTATTTCGCGGCACCTTGCCGTACCCAGGCGTGGTGCTGGCGCCCGGCAAGCAGCGTCACGTCACCGCCGGTGCGCATCAGGATCGCGCCGGGGTGCGGCTGGGCGCTGACGGCCGGCAGTTCGGGGGCCGGTTCCTCCGGGGCGGTCCAGAAGGGGTGGTCGGCGGGCAGCGCCAGCGGCAGGAATGCCTTCAGGGACCAGTAGGGCGAGCCCGGTGCGTTGTACTGCTCGGCCAGCGCGGGCTGCGGATACCCGTACCCGATGGACAGCAGTCCGTCGGGGCCGGTCACCGGACGCCCCTGCCACCATCGCAGATGCCGTAGGAGAAGGCCCTTGACCTCGCCCCACGGCAGCGCATCCACCCCTGCGAAGGGCAGCGCGCCCCAGAACGCGGCCTGCGCCCAGCGGTAGGTGAGGCTGCGTCCGTACGGGACGGCGGCCCCGTCGTCGGCGAACCAGTGCCGGAAGTCGTGCGCGAAACGGGCCGCCCGCTCACGGAACCGGTCGCCGTTCTCGGCGAGTTGGGCGTACAGCAGGCCGTAGAAGTGCATCGCCCAGGGCACGTAGTAGTCGCGGCGTTCGGTCGGTCCGTCGGAGTACCAGCCGTCGCCGAGCCAGAAGGTCTCGAGGCGTTCCAGGCGGGTACGGATCGCCGAGTGGTCGTGGGGCACACCCACCCGGTGCAGACCGAGGCCGATCAGCACCGGGAAGAAGTGCCAGTTGTTGTCAGCGGTTTCGCGGGGCAGGGCGCTCAGCAGCCAGCGGGCCAGTCGGTCGCGCTCGCGGCCGGTGAGCGGGTCCCAGAACGCCTCGGGCGCCAGGGCGAGGGCGAAGCCGATCGCGGCCATCTCGACGATCCGCTGGTCGTGGTCGCCCGGCTCGCCCCAGTACTCGGGGTGGTCGGGGTCGCTGCCGGAGGCCAGTCCGCGCACCCAGAGGTCTGCGTGCGGGACTTCGCCCTTGCCCGCGGCGAGCGGGGCCAGACCCCACAAAGGGCGAGCGAAGGACTCCAGTTCGGCGGCTGTGTCGTCGTGGATGGCGGTGTTGACGCCGAGCCGTACCCGCGCCCGCCCGGCGCTGAAGTGCGGCACGACCGGGGCCACCAACTGCCCTAATTCCTCTTGCAGTTGATCCCTCATCAGCCCTTCTCCGCCCCGGCCAGCAGGCCCGTCCGCAGGAAACGTTGCGCCAGCACGAAGCCGACGAGCAGTGGTGCGCAGGCGACCAGGCCGGCGAGTGCGGCCTCCGGCTGGTGGATGTCGAGGTCGGCGAAGCCGCTGGAGTTGTTGACCGCGCCGGTGGACTGGAGGAGGGACATCAGGCCGAGTTGGAGGGTGAAGGTGCGGTCGTCGGAGAGCATGACGAAGGGGAGGAAGAAGTCGGTCCAGCAGCGCACGAAGCCGAAGAAGGCGATCAGCGCGATCGCCGGGCGGGCCAGGGGCACCGCCACCGACCAGAAGAGCCGCAACTCGCCTGCGCCGTCGACGCGTCCGGCATCCAGGAGACTGTCGGGGAGGTTGGCCTGGAAGTGGAGGAAGGCGAGGTAGACGCCGAACGGGTAGAAGGACAGCGGCAGGATGACCGCCCAGACCGTGCCGGTGAGGTCGACCGCCGACATCTCCAGGTAGAGGGGCAGGACGAGTGCGGCCGGGGGCAGGATCATCGTGACGACGGAGAGGGTGAGCAGGGCGCGGCGGCCCGCGAAGTCGTGCTTGGCGAGGACGTAGCCCGCGGGGACGCACAACACCAGGGCCAGGACGACGCTGGCACCCGCGTAGATCACGGAGTTCCCGATCCACAGAGTGATCTCTCCGTCGTTGTACGACATCAGGTGCGACCAGGCGTCACCGACGTTGCCGAGCGCGCCGAAGCCGAGCGGGGAGCCGGTCGTCAGGTCGTCGGCGGTGCGGGTCGGCGCCAGGAGCAGCCAGAGCAGGGGCAGTCCGAAGAAGGCGGCGGCCCCGAGCAGGAAGACGGCACGGGCACCGCGGGAGACAACAGTCATCGGCTCACTCACCGGGTGGCGTACATATGGGTGCGGGTGATCACGATCCAGGCGGCCAGCAGGCCGACCGCGAGCATGGCCAGCGACAGCGCGGCGGCCTTGCCGAAGTCGCCGTCCTGGGTGGCGTAGACGTAGGCGAGTTGGTTGACGGACCAGGTGGGGCTGATCTGGCCGGGGGCGCCGGTGCCGAGCACGGTGGGTTCGACGAAGACCTGGCTGCCGGAGGCGAAACTGGAGATCAGCACGAAGGCGACGTACGTGCGGACCATGGGCAGCTTGACGTGCCACATGGTGCGCCAGGCCGAGGCACCGTCGACCTGGGCCGCCTCCAGGACGTCCCTGGGGAGCGCGGTGAGTGCCCCGTACAGGACGACGATCCAGCCGCCCGCGTGCACCGCGACGCCCATCACGGCGAGGACGGCGATGAGGCTGCCACCGGAGAGCGCGTCGGTGGCGCTGTGTACGTCCATCAGTCTCAGCAACGGTCCGAACGGGCTGTTGTCCGGGCTGACCATGAACAGCCACAGCAGGGCCGCGGCGGATCCGGTGACTGCGCCCGGGAGGTAGTAGACGAGTTGGAAGGCGCTCGTCGTCCTGCCTGGCCGGGCGTGCAGGGTGAAGGCCAGCGAGAGGACGGTCAGGAGCAGGACCGGGAGCCAGAGCAGAAGGTAGAGGGTGACGTTCTGGGCGGCCTGGCCGAGCCGGTAGTCGTCGAAGACCGCCGTCCAGTTGCGTCCGCCGGAGAAGGAGCCGTCGTGGACGAAGGAGGTCCACAGGGCGTATCCGGCGGGTGCGACACCGAAGACCGCGAGGAACAGGGTGTAGGGGCCGATGAGGATCCATACGGCCGTGGTGCGGCCCCGGCGTCCGCGACGCCGGGGTGGGGCCGGCGGTGCTTTCGCCTTCGCCGGCGGGCGGACGGGCGTGAGCGTCATGGTCCGACCGTGTAGTCGCTGGTCCTGGCGGCCGCGTCGAGCTTGTCCTGCCAACTTGCCAGCGCCTTCGGGAGGTTGCCGCCGGAGTCGGCCGCCTTGCCGACGGTGTCGTTGAAGCTCGCCTGCCAGTCGGCCTCGAAGCGGACGGCGCCGAAGCCGGGGCGCAGGGCGTTCGCCGCGGAGGTGAGCGCGGGCATCGGGTCGGAGGCGTAGTAGCCGTCCTTGGACTTGGCCTCGCCCCACGTCTTCGCGGCCGCGGTGAACGCGGGGTAAGTCGGCTGTTTGGCCTGCAGGGTGACATCGGTGGTCATCCAACGCACCAGGTCCACCGCTTCCTTCGTACGGGCGCCCGCGTGGGCGGAGACGAGGAGGGCGCCGCCGCCGACCTGACCGGCGTAGGACTTGGTCTCACCGGGCCAGGTGGGCATGGGGGCCGCGGTGATCCGGCCCTTGGGGACCTTGAAGGCGGGCCCGAACATGAAGTCGCCGAACCAGGCCGGGCCCGGCAGCATCAGGATCTTGTTCTCCTTGCCCAGCTTGGCGAAAGCGGGGTCGGTGGGGACGACGGTCGTGACCGCCTTGGCCTTGGCCATCGGCTGGAGGAGGTCGGCCACTCGGGTGCAACTCGGCTGGCTGAGGTCGATGTGCACCTTGGTGAGGCTGAGCGTGTCGCGGGTGGGGCAGCCACTGCTGCCGAAGTAGGTGCCCGCGCCGTACTTGCCGTTGACGGCGCCGACGATGGTGCCGGGATGGTCCTTGGCGGCCTTCAGGCCGACCTGCCGGTAGTCGGCCCAGGTCTTGGGGACCTCGTAGCCGTACTGCTTCATGAGCTTGGCGTCGTACCAAAGGACCGTCGGCGCGATGTCGTTGCGCAGGCAGTACGTCCTGCCGCCGAAGGTGCAGGTGTCCAGGGAGCCGGGGGTGAAGCCGTCGCGGACGGACTTGGGGACGAGGTCTTCGAGCGGGGCCGCGTAGCCGAACTTGTCGCTCGCGAGAGTCGCCGCCTCGGCCGGGTTGGTCAGGAAGGCGACGTCGGGCCAGCCGCTCTTGGTGCGGTTGGCGAGGGAGACCTTGGTGGGGACGTAGCCCGCGTCGGGCGGGATGGTGACGATGCGCATCTTCACGTCGGGGTGCGCCTTCTTGTACTGCTGGGCGGCCGGCGTACGGGTGTTGTCCACCCACACCAGCAACTCACCCTTGCCACCGCCCGAGTCGGTGCTCCCTCCCCCGGTGCCGCCGCAGCCCGCAAGTAACAGCGCCGCGGTGGCGGTCGCCAGGGGGGCGGTGCGCCAACTCCGGCCCGGACGCCATCTCCTCATCGAGAACCACCTGCCACCTCTACGCCGGAGGGTTGGATTGCGATAGTTTTCGCAATCTGCGACCGCTCCGGAAACGTAGGAGATTCATCCGATGACGTCAACGGTTCGGACAGGATCCGGCGAAGCCAGGAGGCGCACGCTGGCCGAAATCGCCGAGGAGGCAGGCGTTTCGGTCTCCACCATCTCCAAGGTGCTTCACGACAGGTCAGATGTATCGGCCGGGACCAGGGCCAAAGTGCAGCGCCTGCTGGAGAAGCACGGCTATCTGGCGAGGCGGCGGCCGACGGCCACCGCGGCACCGCCCGGCGGTCTGATCGACCTGGTCATCAACGAGTTGGACAGCCCCTGGGCGGTGGAGCTGATCCGTGGCGCGGAGGACGTGCTGCACGAGGCAGGCATGGGGCTGGTCGTCTCGGCGACGCACGGGCGGCAGAAGCGGGCACGCCAGTGGCTCGACTCGCTGGCCACGCGTCCCACGCGCGGCGCGATCCTGGTCGTCCCCGAACTCACCCCGGAGCAGCAGGCGGATCTCGCCGGGCTCGGGATCCCGTACGCCCTCGTCGCCCCGATCGACGAGCCCGCGCCCGGCATTCACTGGGTGGGCGCGACCAACTGGCCCGGCGGACTCGCCGCGACCCGTCACCTGATCGAGCTCGGCCACCGGCGTATCGCCGTCATCAGCGGCCCGGAGCGCCGGCTGACCTCACGCGCCCGGGTGGACGGCTACCGTTCGGCGCTGACGGAGGCCGGACTCCCCTTCGACCCGTCCCTGGTGCGCTACGGCGACTTCACGCACGGTCTCGCGTATCAACACGCCCTGGATCTGCTGGTGTTGGACGACCGTCCGACGGCGATCTTCGCCGGGAGTGATCACCAGGCGTTGGGCACCTACCGTGCGGCGGCCGAGCTGGGGCTGCGCATCCCGCACGACGTCAGCGTGGTCGGCTTCGACGACCTGCCGTTCGCGGACTGGGTGACGCCTCGGCTGACGACCATGCGCACGCCCATCGCCGACATGACCGCGCTCGCGGCCCGTATGGTGCTGCGGCTCCTGGCGGGGCAGGAGCCGGAGACGACGCGGGTGGAGGTGGCCACGGAGCTGGTGGTGCGGGAGAGCAGCGGGCCGCCCGCGCGCTGACTCACGCCTGCGTGAGGAACAGCTCCACGACCGGCACGAGTACGTCGGGGCGGGTGACCGGAAGCGTGAGGGTCAGCGTGTCGGCGGCCTGGGGCAACGGGTCGAGGTGGGCGTGCGGTTGTGGAGTGCTGTCGAGGACGCCGAGCTCGACCTCGCTGCCGTCGCCCAGGAGTTGGGCGTACTCCACCCGGCCGGCCAGCCCCGGCAGGTGGACGTGCCGGAACGGCCAGGCGAAGAGGTGCAGATAGAGGCGATTGCCGCGGCGGGTGTAGACGCCGTGGGCCGGCGGCTCGAACGCAGCCGGGCCCGCGCCGTGAACGGCACGCGCGTGCAGTCGCATCCAGTTCGCGATGGCGTCGAGGGTGGTGCGGGCGCGGGGCTCGAGGTTCCCGCGGCCGTCGGGACCCACGTTGAGGATCATGTTGCCGTTGTTCGCCACCGACTGGACGAGCATGCGCACCAGGTCGCCGGGGTCCTTGAACTCCAGGTTGTCGCGGTGGTAGCCCCATGAGCCGTTGAGGGTCTGGCACGCCTCCCACATGACCTGGACGCCGTCCTCGGTGAGCGGGCGGTCCGGCTGGTACTGCTCGGGGGTGACGTAGTCGCCCGGGATGCCCAGGCGGTTGTTGACGACGATGCCGGGCTGGAGGGCTCGGGTCAGCGCCAGGAGCTGGGCCGAGTCCCAGTCCTCCGGGCCCTTGCCGGGCATCCCGCCGCGCTTCCAGGGAAACGTGAAGTCATAGAACATCAGGTCCACTTGGCCGTACGAGGTGAGCAGCTCCTTGACCTGGGCGTGCAGGTAGGCGCGGTATCTGCCCATGTCACGGCCGGAGTTGAGGGCGGCGACGTCCGGTGTGTTGCGCAGCGGGTGGACGCCGTCGATGACGTAGTCGGGATGGTGCCAGTCGAGGAGCGAGTGGTAGAAGCCGACCTTCAGGCCCTCGGCTCGGAACGCGGCGACGAACTCGGCGACCAGGTCGCGGCCGCAGACGCGGGCCGACGTGTAGTCCGTGACCGCCGAGTCCCACAGACAGAAGCCGTCGTGGTGCTTGGTGGTCAGTACGGCGTAGCGCATGCCGGCGGCGCGCGCCGTACGGGCGAGGTCGGCCGCGTCGAACAGGTCGGGCTCGAAGTGGTCGACGTACTTCTGGTACTCGGCGTCCCCGATCTCCTCGTAGCTGCGCACCCATTCGTGCCGTGCGGCCATGCTGTAGACGCCGAAGTGGACGAAGAGGCCGAACCTCGCCTCCCGCATCCAGCCGGTCGCCGCGGGGATGTCCTGTGGCTCCGTCAAACCATTGCCTCCGATAAAGCGACTGGGGGCCATTCTTCCCCTTGCACCGTGCAGCATTAAACACCTTGCCGACTTACGAACCTGGTTCGTTTGTTTTCTGGGACGAGGTTCGTTTATCGCGAATTTCCGCTCACTTCTTGACGTCCAGCGTTTTTCGTCCACACAATGCCGCATCCGAGACGGGAGGTCAGCCGTGCGGCTCAGGCGTTGCTTCCGAACCGGTCCGGCAGCGGTGGTCGTGGTGATGAGTCTGGCGCTCACCGCCTGCCAGGACAGTGGTTCGGCGAATTCGGGCAATGGCTCGATGATGATCAACTATGCGTCCGGAAAAACCGTGCTGCAGCGCAATTTCAATCCTCTGACCAGCACCGGCGACGCATCTCCGGGAACCAGGATCTACATGTACCAGTCGCTCATGGGCGTGAACGTCCTCAAGGGCGGCGAATTCGAACCGTGGCTCGCCTCGGCGCAGAAACTGTCGCCGGACGGCCGCACGCTGACCGTGGACATCGACAAGAAGGCCACTTGGAGCGACGGGAAACCGGTCACCGCCAAGGACGCGGTGTTCACCTTCCAACTGGTGAAGAAGACACCCGCGCTCAATTCCTCCGGAGTTTCCTTCACCTCCGTGGCCGCGCAGGGCGAGAAGACGGTCGTGTTTCGTTTCGACAAGCCCGCCTTCACCCAGGTCGCCTCGATTCTCCAGCAGTACATCGTTCCGGAGAAATACTGGACGGGGAAGAATCCGGTCACCTTCACCAATCCCGACCCGGTGGGCAGCGGCCCGTACACCCTGAAGCGGTTCGACCCGCAGCAGATCACGCTGGGGCTGCGCGGCGACTACTGGCGCAGCAGGATCCAGGTGAAGCAGGTCCGGCTGCCCGTCGTGAACTCCGCCACCGAGATCTCCCAACTGACCAGCGGTCAGGAGGACTTGAGCGGCGGTGCCATACCCAACCTGGAGAAGCAGTACGTCGACAAGAACCCGGCGAAGAACGGCTACTTCTACCCGACATACGGATCGCTGATCCTGGTCTTCAACCATGACCGCGGCGCGCTGAAGGACGTCCATGTCCGCAAGGCGGTCGAGTCGGCGATCGACCGCAGGCAGCTAATCCAGCTCGTCACCCAGCTGGGCGCCACCCCGATCAGCCAGACCGGCCTGGACGCGGCGACGCAGGGCAAGTGGCTCGACCCCGCGTACAAGGACGCCGTGCAGACAGACCTCGCCGCGGCCAAGTCCGAGCTCCGGCAGGCCGGTTACACCATCAGCGGCGGCAAGGCGGTGAAGGGCGGCAAGCAGCTCACGCTCAACTACATCGAGGTCGCCGACTTCGCCGACTCGGTGCAGCGGGCCCGGATCATCGCCGACCAGCTCGGCAAGATCGGCATCAAGGTGAACGTGCAGCCGCTGGCCAGCGGCACCTACACGGACACCCGGGCGAAGGGCGACTTCGATCTCGCCGCCTACGGACTCGCGTACGGCGCCGTGCCGTGGCAGATCTACAACCCCCTGCTGAACAGCCAGTTCGCCGGCACCGCGAACGGCGGCAAGGCGCAGACGAACAACTACCTGCGCTGGCGCGACAAATCCACCGACGGCCTGCTCAACCAGCTTGCGAACTCGGGCGACGAGCAGACCCAGATCGACCTCACCCGCAAGCTGGAGAAGATCATCGTCGACCAGGTGCCGTTCGTGACGCTGTCGAACATCACCGCCGGCTGCGCGTGGAGCGCCCGCAACTGGACCGGTTTCCCCAGCAAGAGCGACCCGTACGACATCTGCGCGCCCTGGAACGGCGGACCGGCGTTCGAGAACGTGCTCGCAC
This sequence comes from Streptomyces sp. NPDC047043, assembly GCF_040644055.1. Lineage (NCBI taxonomy): Bacteria > Bacillati > Actinomycetota > Actinomycetes > Kitasatosporales > Streptomycetaceae > Streptomyces > Streptomyces sp. NPDC047043. Next base: position 266,265 of record NZ_JBEYVO010000008.1, on the reverse strand, counting down.
ATCTGAAGCCGGTGAAGTGATGACCGTGTTCGGTGAAATACCTTCCGAGTCCCACGAGTTCGCCCGGTGACGGCGACGACGTTGCCGGTCGGTGAGGCTCGGTCCTCGGCGTCTCGTCGCCGGCGCGGCGGCCGGGCCCGGGTCCTGCTGCGCCGCCTCGGCTTCTATCTCGGCACCGCTGCCGTGGCCATCACCCTGAACTTCGTCATCCCCCGGCTCATGCCGGGGGATCCGGCCTCCGTCATCCTCAACAAACTGGCCCAGCGCTCGCAGGTCACCCCGACGACCGAGAGGTCCATCAGGGCGCTGTTCGGTGTCCCCGACCAGAACCTGTGGCAGCAGTACCTGCACTACCTCTCCCAGCTCGCCCACCTCGACTTCGGTGTCTCCACCGCGTACTTCCCGCAGCCGGTCAGCGAGATGATCTCGCAGGGCCTGCCGTGGACGCTGGGCCTGGTGAGCCTGACGACCGTCCTCGCGTTCCTGATCGGCACGGGCCTCGGGATCATCTCGGGTGCCCGCCCCGGCAGTCGCCTGGACAGCGTGATGGCCCCGCTCGCGACCTTCCTCGGTTCGATGCCGTACTTCTGGGTCGCCACCATGCTGCTGCTTCTGCTGTCGGTCAGCCTGCCGGTCTTCCCCTCCCAGAACGGCTACGACCTCAACCTCGAACCGGGCCTCAACCTCACCTTCATCAGCAGCGTGATCGCGCACGGTTTCCTGCCCGCCGCGACGATCATCGTGTCCTCGGTCGGCGGCTGGCTGCTCGGCATGCGCAACATGATGATCACCACCGTGGCCGAGGACTACGTCAGCCTCGCCGAGGCCAAGGGGCTCGGCCGGTGGCGGATCCTGCTCGCGTACGCGGCCCGCAACGCGATGCTGCCTCAGGTGGCGGGCCTGGCCATCTCCATCGGCACGGTCGTCGGCGGCTCGCTGCTCGCGGAGGCGGTCTTCGCCTACCCGGGCATCGGCTACCTCTTCTACCAGGCGGTCGTGAACCTCGACTATCCGCTGATGCAGGCCCTGTTCCTGATCATCTCGCTCTCCGTGCTGGTGGCGAACTTCATCGCCGACTCCGTCTACGTCCTGCTCGACCCGCGCACCCGGGAGGACGCATGACGCTCACCGCCCCGCTCACTCCCACGGCCGGCCGGCTGACCTGGCGCACCGCGCTGCGCAAGCTGATCCCCTCCAACGGGAAGGCCCGCGCCGGACTCGCGATCATCGGCGTGTACGTCCTGGTGGCCGCCGCCGGCCCGTGGATCGTGCAGTCCCTGATGGGCCTCTCCCCCACCGAACTCACCGGCGCGGTCCTCCAACCCCCGTCCTCCGGCCACCCGTTGGGCACCACCCAGGACGGCACCGACGTCCTCGCCCAACTCGTCGTCGGCACCCGGACGTCGCTGCTCGTGGGCGCGCTCGCAGCCGTCGTCTCCACCACGCTGTCGGTGGCCGTCGGGCTGATCGGCGGCTACTACGGCGGCACGCTCGACTCCGTCCTCGGCGCCCTCACCAACGTCTTCCTCGTCCTGCCCGGGCTGCCGCTGGTCATCATCCTCGCCGGGTATCTGCGCGGCCGGGGCGGCCCGTTCGCCGTGGCGCTGGTCATCGGGCTGACCGGCTGGGCCTGGGGCGCCCGCTCGAAACGCGTCCAGACCCTGTCCCTGCGCAACAGGGACTTCGTCGTGGGCGCCCGGCTGCTCGGCGAAAGCAATCTGCGGATCATGCTGGTCGAGGTGCTGCCCAACCTGCTGCCGGTGATCTCGGCGACCCTGATGCTCTCGCTCGTCACCTCCATCCTCGCCGTCTCCGGCCTGGACTTCCTGGGCATCGGCGACATCAACACCGTCAGCTGGGGCACCATGCTCTACTTCGCCCAGCAGCGGCAGGCGATGGTCTCCGGAGCGTGGTGGTGGTTCGTGCCGCCCGGGGTCGCGATCACCGTGCTCGGCGCCGCCGCCGGACTCGTCAACTTCGGCATCGACGAACTGACCAATCCACGGCTTCGGGACGCCCGGCGCAAGGGGGCACGGTGAACACGGAAGACCTGCTGCTGGACGTGCGCGACCTGAGCGTCGACTACGGCTCGGCGACCGAACCCCTGCCTGCCGTGTCCGGGGTGTCCCTGCAACTGCACCGCGGCGAGATCCTCGGCATCGCCGGCGAGAGCGGCAGCGGCAAGACGACTCTGATCAACGCTCTCCTACGGCTGTTGCGCCCACCCGCGGTCGTCCGGTCGGGCAGCGCGACGCTCCACCCGGCCTCGGGCGACCCCGTGGACCTGCTCCACGCCGACCCCCGCGCACTGCGCAGGACACGCTGGGAGCACACGGCCGTCGTCTTCCAGAGCGCGATGAACGCCCTCAATCCGGTGTCCAGGCTCAGCGCCCAGTTCATCGACGTACTGCGCGCGCACCGCCGTATGCCCAAGTCCCGGGCCCGGGAACGCGCCACGCACATGCTCCAGCTCGTCGGCATCCCCGCCACCCGTCTCGACAGCTATCCGCACGAGTTGTCCGGCGGGATGCGCCAACGGGCCACCATCGCCCTGGCCTTGGTGTGCGAGCCGGACCTGCTGGTGATGGACGAGCCGACGACGGCCGTGGACGTGGTGATGCAGCGGCAGATCCTGCGCCAAGTGATCATGCTGCAGCGGGAGTTGGGCTTCTCCGTCGTCTTCATCACGCACGACCTCTCCCTGCTCCTCGAGATCGCCGACCGGATCGCGGTGATGTACGGCGGGCGGATCGTGGAGAGCGGACCGGCCGGGGATCTGTACCGGGACCCGAAGCACCCGTACACCCGCGGACTGCGCGACTCGTTCCCGCCGCTGCGCGGGCCGATGCATCGCCTGAACGGCATCCCCGGCAATCCACCCGACCTGCGCGCCCTTCCGCCTGGCTGTGCCTTCGAGCCGCGCTGCCCGTACTCGACGGCGGAGTGCGGGGCAGCACCTCCGGAGTTGATCGAAAACGGCGCCGCCCGCGCGGTGGCCTGCATCCACGCCGACGAGCTGCCCGCGCCGACCGCTGGAGGGCGAGTATGACCGACGAGCAGGTCCCGGCCCCGGTGCAGGACGCGGCGGACGTCGCATCGGAAGCGACGGACGTCGTACTGGAGGCGGTCGGCGTCACCGTCCACTACCCGGTGCACCGCGCCCGAGGCGAGACCGTGCACGCGCTGGAGAACGCCTCGCTGCGCCTGCGTCCCGGCCGCACCGTCGCGCTGGTCGGCGAGAGCGGCAGCGGCAAGTCCACCTTCGCCCGCACGCTCGCCCTCGCCCAGGAACCCACCGGCGGCACCATCCTGCTGAACGGCAAACCGGCCTCGGCAAGGGGCCGCCGGGCTCGTCGTGGCTACGCCCGCCGGGTGCAGATGGTGCTGCAGGACCCGTTCGGCTCCCTCAACCCCCTGCACCGCGTGCGGTACTTGCTCGAACGGCCGCTGCGGCTGCACGGGTCCGTGACCGACCGCGACGATCTGGAGCAGCGCCTTCGCGCCCTGCTGGAACGCGTACGGCTCACCCCGCCCGAGCGCTTCCTGGAGGCCTTCCCGCATCAGCTCTCCGGCGGGCAGCGGCAGCGCGTCGCGATCGCCCGCGCGCTCGCCGTCGAACCCGAAGTGCTGCTCGGCGACGAGCTGGTGAGCATGCTGGACGTCTCCATCCGCCTGGAGATCCTCAATCTTCTCGCCACCCTCCGCGACGAGGAACGCCTGGCCATGCTCTACATCACGCACGACATCGCCGGCGCTCGCTACTTCGCCGACGAGATCGCGGTGATGTACGCCGGCGAGATCGTCGAGTACGGCACCGCGGAGGACGTCACCCAGACCCCGGCGCATCCCTACACCCGGCTGCTGCTGGACTCGACGCCGGATCCGGACCGGATGGAGTTCCTGGCGGGACGGGCGAGCCGGGACGACGGTACGACGCCGGAGTCCGCCGAGGACGACTACGGCGAACCCCCGGACCTGGTCCACCCGCCGTCCGGCTGCCGCTTCCACCCCCGCTGCCCCCTCGCCCGGCCCGCATGCAGCACCGAGCCACCCCCACGTGTCGATGTGACGGAACGTCACTGGGCGCACTGTGTACTGCTGTTGGAGCCGGACGAGGACACCTATGGCCGTACGACGACTCCGGAGATGACCCCGTGACCACGCTCCCCGGTGATCTCGTCGAGGCCGCGAGCCGCTGCCTCGTCGTCGGATTCGACGGAACAGCGCCTCCCGGCGAACTGAAGCGGCTGGCCGACAGCGGACTCGGCGGCATCATCCTGCACACCCGTAACGTCGCCGGGCGCACTCAACTGCGCGAGCTCACCGACGAGTTGCGCTCACTGCGCACCGGCCTGCTGGTCACCGTCGACCAGGAAGGCGGCGGCATCAGCCACCTGGCCGGGGCCGGAGCGCCTCAGACCCCGGGCGCCTGGGCGCTCGGCGTTGCCGACGACACCACGCTGACCGCCGCCGTCGCGGGCTCGCTCGCCCGGCATCTGGCCTTGTGCGGAGTGGCCGTGAGCTTCGCTCCGGTGGCCGACCTGCATCGGCTCGCCGCGAACCCCATCGTGCGTACACGGGCGTTCGGCGCCGACCCCGGCCTCGCCGCCCGGCACGTCACAGCCTGGATCGAGGCCACGCTGGCGGCCGGCGTCGCCCCGTGCGCCAAGCACTTTCCGGGTCATGGCTCGACCGCCGTGGACAGTCACCTGGGTGTCGCCGTCGACGCGAGGGACGCGCAAGTCCTGCGGGAGATCGACCTGTTCCCGTTCCGGGCCGCCATCACCGCGGGCGTCCCACTCGTCATGACGGCGCACGTCGTCTACCCGGCGCTCGACGCCGCCGCTCCCGCCACTCTCAGCCGCCGTGTCCTCACCGACCTCCTGCGCACCGAACTCGGCTTCCAGGGCGTCATCGTGACCGACGCCCTGGAGATGAAGGCGATCGCCGACGGGGTGGGCGAGGCGGCCGGTGCCGTCGACGCGATCGCTGCGGGAGCCGATCTGCTGATCATCGCCCGCCCGGATCCGGAACTGTGGCTGCGCTGCCGGGACGCCCTGCTCGACGCGATGGCGAGCGGCAGGCTGGACCCGGCCCGAGTTGTCGAAGCTGCCGGCCGCGTGGACGCCCTGGCCGGCCGGTTCGCGCAGCCGCCGGTGGTGAGCGGCGGGCGTGCTCCTGAGGACATCGGGTTGCTCGCAGCCCGGCGGGCCATCCGCTGGAAGCCACTGCCCGGGCCCGTCCTCGATCCCTTCGTCGTCGACCTGCACCGCCGCCCCAACCCCGCGCTGGAATGGGCCCGTTCCGACCTCGTCTCGGTCCTGCGCGAGGTCGTCCCGGGCACCGAGGGCGTAGTGGCCGCACAGGGCCCCGTGGACGTGGCCGGCATCCTGCGGCGCGCCCAGGGGCGACCGCTGCTGATCGCCACCGAGGACCCGGACCTGCACCCCTGGCAGGCCGAGGCCCGTGCGGCCCTGCTCGACGGGCGCCCGGACGCACTCCTCGTCGCCACCGGGATGCCGGACGCGGAGACCGAGGCGGCGGACGGGCTGTGTGCGTACGGGCGGGGTCGGGCCAATCTGCGGGCCGTTGCCGAGGCGCTGCTGTGACCGTGCGCCGTCAGGCTGTCGGCAGAGGGGTCCCGTTGCCGGATTCGGTGAGTGCCGCGTCGATCGCCAGACGATACAGACTTGTCGGCCTCCCCTTCCCATGAGTCTGTGCGCACCCCTCGGCGGTGACCAGACCGTGTGCGTGCAGCTTGCGGACCAGACGGCGGCCGCTGGGGTCGGTGATGGCCATGGCGTCGGCCAACTCGCGTGGCGTGACGGCCCGTCCGGCGAGGTCCTGCTCGATCGCGGCGAGCCTTGACAACGTTGCCGGACTGAGCCCGACGGTGCGCGCGAGCTCACGGATACGGTCGCCCGGCTCGCGAGAGGACTGGGCCTGCGGCTGCCCGCCCGGCCCCATCGGCCCGATGACCAGACCGCTGTCCTCCATCAGATAGCCGCACGCCCGGTGCTCCGACTCCGCGCGGACGGCGGCCCGTTCGGCGAGGACCACCGAGGTGCGGGCCGACGGTCCCACGCCGAAGCCGGCCGACACCTTCACATCCAATGCCTCCTGGGCCTGCTGCAGCACCGGCACGACGAGCCAGTTGCGGGTGAGGCTCTCGAACAAGGTACGGCGCCCGAGCACCACCACCCCGCGTCGGCCACGGTTCTCGATCCATGCGTCCGTGAACTCGGGTGTGGCCCGCAGCAGATGCAGCAGCCCCATCCGGCCGCGCTCCAAGTCAGCGGAGTTTCCGAGCCTGTTGACGCAGAAGACACCGGCGGCGAACCCGGCGGCACCCACCCGCTCGGACCGGATGCGCAACACCAGCTCGTGCAGTTCCGAGCGGATACTGGACGGCGTGGGCGAGCCGTTCAGCACCCGCAGGGTGCCGCGCAGCTGCCGCAGCACCGCGGTCCGAGCGGTGATGACATACCCGTCGCCGTCCTGGAGCGACCGCCGGTGGAAGGCGCAGATCTCCTCGACGTGCTGATCGTCGGCATACGGCAGACAACCGACCCTGGTCCGGTCGAGATGCACCGCCTCCGTGACCTCGGAGACCACCTCCTGGGCGAAGGTGTCGATGCTGACCGGAACCGGGGGCCAGCCGCGGGCCTGCGCCTGCGACAAGGCCAGGGCCAGGTCGAGGGCGGAGCTGCGGATGACGGCGACGGGAAGGTTGCGGGCGAGGACGTCACGGCAGGCGCGGTACGGGACGGCGCCCACCAGCAGTCCGTCCAGGGCATGGCCGTCGACGAGCCGCCGCACGCGGGGCAGGATCTCCTGCTCGTGCCCGTAGGTCACCCACTTCAGCGAGATCCCGGACAGCGGCTCGACGGCCTCCTCGAAGACCCCGCGTCGGCTTGCGTGAACGACGACTCCGATCGACAGACTCACGGCGTACCACCCGTTCACTAGGCCGACGGCTCATCGGTAGCAGGTCGCCACCCCCGGCCGCCAGGGGCACGCGATCCCGGCGAAGCCGCCGTTGGCCACGACATCGACGCTCAACTCGTCGCCGCCGCGCAGCACTTGCCGGTCCTGGACGAGACCGTCGGCGCCGTCCCGGATCGTCTCCACCAGCCACCGTCCCGCACCGAGCGACAGGGGCACCGCCGCCGTACGGGCATCCCCGGCGTAGACCCCGCCCAGGAACCAGCGGTCGCCGCTGCGACGGGCGAGGACCGCCTCCTGGCCGGGCTGTCCGGCGAGCAGCCGGGTGTCGTCCCAGGCGGCGGGCACCTGGTCGAAGAAGGCCCGGGCGAGCGGCCGGGCGTCGTACGACGCGGGGGTGCCGGCGAACATCTGCAGGCCCGACTCGTAGGCGACCGTCAGGCCCACCTCGGCGGCGTCCGAGTTGGGGCGCAGGCCCACGCGCTGGAAGGCGCCGGGCGTGAAGTCCATGGAGCCGATGACGTTGCGGGTGAAGGGCAGGGTGGTGAGGTGGGCGGCGGTGTTGGTGCGCTTCTCCTCGCCGCCGACGCCCTCCATAGTCATGACCTGCGGCCAGGTGCGCTGGATGCCCTTGGGGATCGTCGAGCCGTGGAAGTCGACCATGAGGTGGTGGGCGGCCGTGTCCTTGAGGATGGCGTCGTACCACTGGAGCATGGGCTGCGCCTCGGAGTTCATGAAGTCGATCTTTACGCCCTTGACTCCCCAGCGCTCCAGGGTGGGCAGCCACTGGGCGCGTTCCTCGGGTGTGTCGAGGTCGCGCTGGTGGATCCAGACGATGATGCCGACGCCCCTGGCCCGTGCGTAGTCGGTGAGTTGGGGCATCCAGCTGTTGGTCTGCCAGTCGGGGTCGGTGGTGTCCCACTCGTCGGTCTTGAAGTACCAGCCGGCGTCGACGGCTTCGTACGGCCAGTGCCGGGCCGCGGCGTAGTCGACGTAGGCCTTCTGCGCAGCGAGGCTCTGACCGGCTTCCCTGCCGCCGGCGAGCCAGGTCCACAGGACCGTGCCGGGGCGGATCCAGGAGGTGTCGGTGACCTTGGAGGCGGGGGCGAGGTCGTCGGTGAAGGTGGAGCGGGTGACGGTGGCCAGGTCGCCGGTGACCATGGCCCGCCAGGGCGTGGCGAGGGCGCCGTCGGTGTGGACCCGGTCGTCGGCGAGCTTGATCCGGTAGGTGCCGCTGCCCTGGTCGTGGGCGAGCCGCGCGCCGGAGTAGCTGCCGGTGAGGTCCGACTCGGCGAGCAGGGTGTAGCCGCCGTCGGTCGCGAAGAGCGCCTGGTCCGAGTAGTCGCCGGTGGGGGCGCTCGCGGCGGTGTACCGGGCGAACTGGCCCTCGTTGTCGACCCGGTAGGTGCCGAGCCACGCGCTCGCGTCCGACGGCAGGTTGAACGCCGACTTCTCGCCGAGCACGTCGCCGTGCCCCGCGGGCAGGACGTACCGGTAGGCGACGCCGTCGGCGGAGGCGCGGACGACGAGGTCGAGCCGGGCGCCCGCCGGGGTGGCGAAGGACAGACGGGTCTCGTTCATGAGGGCACGGCGTTCCAGCCGTTTGCCGGACTTGGTCCGGTAGCGCTCGTCGACCAGGCGGTCCTTGCGGTGCAGGAAGCGCAAGTCCGTGGAGAGGTCGGCCTGTTCGGTGACGATGCCGACGGGCGAAGGCTCGATGACCGTACGGCCGCCGCGGGACACCGACAGGCTCAGCGTGCCGGTCGTGCCGTCGAGGGCGACCTGGGCGCGAGGTGCGCCCGCCGCTGTCGCGCGTTCCGGGCCGGACACCGCCCAGAGCTGCTCGTGGGAATCCGTGCCGCGGTCGGCCCGCGCGGGCGCCGTCGTGCACAGTGTGGCCGCGAGTCCGGCGCAGAGCGCAGCAACCACGGTTCTGATCGGTACCGCCATGAAGAAGCCCTCCCGTATCGAAAGCGGAGCCGGGCCATACATCGGGTGTATCGATGAACCTAGGCACGCTTCGTGTCCCTGTCAACGACACGGATGCACCCAACTACCTTGACTCCTCCGATGTCTTGGGGTTGCCTGCGTTGGCGCACGAACGCCCTGCACCCCTTCGCCGGAGAGGACACGCCTTGAACAGAAGATCTCTCTTACGGGCCGGAGCCGGTCTGCTGACCGGTGGCGCCGCGCTCGCCCTCCCGCCCGTCCCGCTCGCCGTCGCGGCCGCCGACCCGACCGACGGATGGACGCAGACCTCGTTCACGTACAGCTGGCACAAACCCTGGAACCTCGACCTCGCCGACCGGCACAGCTACAGCGGCGGTGTCCACCGGATGTGGGTGTACGCCAGCGATGAGCCGTTCCAGGAGGGCAGCTCCACCGACCCGCGCACCGAGATGCGCTGGAAGGTCGACTACACCACGGGCGACCACATGTGGGACGCGGACGTCTACCTTCCCTCCGGCACGGACGGCGCCTCCTTCGTGCAGATCCTGCGTGGCGTCCATCCCTCGGGCACCCCCGCCACCGACATCATGCTGAACATCTACGACACGAACGGCGGCACCGTGCGGCGCTACGACGGCACGGTGCTGAAAACCGGCGCCTACGACAGCTGGTTCAACGTGAAGATCGCCCACCAGGCGAGCAGCGGCACCGGGACCGTCAGGGTGTACCTGGACGACTCCCTGGTCCTGACCGTCGACGACCGGGGCCCTGCCACGCGTTACTTCAAGAACGGCGTGTACAACCACGGTTCCGGCCGCGCGGAGGCCCGCTTCCGCAACATCCGCTACTGGACGCGCTGACCGGACCGCGCGCACGGCCGACCGGCACCCGGGCGGGAACCCTCGTCCGCCGGTGGACGTTTTCCGGACGACCCCACCGGGGCCGGACGACGACACCAGGGCGGCGGAATGAGCGAGTTGGTCCCCGGGGGCAACATGCCTCTTCCCGGCGGCGCGGTGACCGTCCGGGTGCCCGGCCCCTTCGACGTCTCCGCGCTCGTCACGGACGACGGGGGCAAGGTCCGGGGCGACGCCGACTTCGTGTTCTACAACCAGCCGTCCGCACCGGGAGTCCGTCTCGACGGCGACGCGCTCACCGTCGACCCACCGAGGCTGCGCCCAGGTGCCACGCGGGTCACGGTGGTCGTCAGCGCGGCCGAGCCCGGCACTCCCCTGGGCCGCCTCCCCGCCCCCACGCTCCATGTCACCGCCCCTGGCGGCGGCTCCCTCGCCCGGTTCGCCCCGCCGCACCCACGGCAGGAGACGGTGCTGCTGCTCGCGGAGATCTACCGGCGGGGCGGCGGCTGGAAGCTGCGGGCGCTGGGGCAGGGGTACGCGGACGGACTCGCCGGTATCGCGCGGGACTTCGGCGTCGATGTCGTCGACGACGGAGCGGCGAGCGCGGCGTCGCCGGCCCTCGCAGCCGGACCCGCGCCCCCGCTCCGGCGGGCATCCACGGCACCGCAATCCCCTGCGGGTGCAGCCGCAAGCCGGCCTCCGTCGCCGCGTCTCTCGCCCTCGCCCGACCCGGACGGTTTCCTCGGCCTGGTCAACTCCGCCCGGGCGGCGGCCGGTTCACCACCCGTCTCCCTCGACGCACGCCTCGCGACCGCTGCCCGCGCGCATGCCGCCGCGATGGCCGCCTCAGGACGCCTGGGTGTCGAGGGCCGGGACGGCGTCTCCGTCTACCAGCGGATCACGGCGGCCGGATACACGTACGTCACGGTCGGCGAGCATCTGGTCTCGGGGCCCCGCACCCCCGCCGAGTTCGTCGAATACTGCCTCAGCGACGAGCCGCCCCGACGCACCCTGCAGGAACCGGGCTTCACACACGCCGGACTGGCCTGGTCCGACGGCGCGGGCGACATCTACTGGACCGCACTGTGGGCCAGACCGCTCACCCCCGGCGACCTGGCCCGTACGGCGGCCGAGGTCGTCGACCTCACCAACCGGGAGCGCGCCCGCGCCGGTCTGCGCCCCCTGGCCGCCGACCCCCACCTCACCACCGCGGCGCAGGCGCACAGCGCGGACATGGTGGCCCGTGCCTTCTACTCCCACACCTCGCCCGAGGGCAGTCAGCCCTGGGACCGGGCGGCCGCGGCCGGCGCGAGACGCCGCTCGATCGGCGAGAACATCGCATGCGGCCAGCGCTCCCCCGCCGAAGTGGTGGACGGCTGGATGAACAGTCCCGGCCATCGCGCCAACATCCTCAAGGCCGACTTCACGCACATCGGGATCGGATTCGAGGGCGGCGGTCAACGAGGCACGTACTGGACGCAGTTGTTCGGCGCCTGACCACCGAAACCGTCCCACGCCGCGATCTTGGCGGAACGAGATCTTCCGGGACAAGATGCGCGCATGAAGGGTTCCCTCTTTTCCAGTGAGCACATGGTCCAGCCGGCCACACAGGCGGGCATGACCGTCGAGAACGCCAAATGCATCAAGTACGCGGTGAACGGCGAGATGCTCGCCCGCCAGGGCGCGATGGTCGCCTACCGCGGCAACCTCCAGTTCGAGCGCAAGGGCCAGGGCGTGGGCGGCATGCTCAAGCGCGCGGTCACCGGGGAGGGGCTGCCCCTGATGACGGTGCGCGGCCAGGGCGAGGCCTGGTTCGCGCACGAGGCGCAGAACTGTTTCGTGGTGGACGTCGACCCCGGCGACGAGTTCACCGTCAACGGCCGCAACGTCCTGTGTTTCGACGCCTCGTTGTCGTACCGGATCGCGACGGTCAAGGGCGCGGGCATCGCCGGCGGCGGCCTGTTCAACAGCGTGTTCACCGGCCAGGGCAGGCTGGGTCTGGTGTGCGAGGGCAATCCACTGGTCATTCCGGTCTCGCCACAGTTCCCGGTGTACGTCGACACGGACGCGGTGGTCGGCTGGACGGCCGGTCTGCAGACCTCGCTGCACCGTTCGCAGTCCATAGGCTCGATGCTGCGTGGCGGCTCCGGCGAGGCGGTGCAGCTGATGCTGCAGGGCGACGGCTACGTCGTCGTACGACCGAGTGAGGCGACCCCGCAGAAGGCCCAGCAGCACTGAGACCTCCCGCAGTGATCTGCGCCTCACGGGCAACCTCCGCGGAGCGGACCACGTCTTGACCAATATCAGGTGATGCCCCGGCCCCTGGGCCGGGGCACATTTTTCGACGCTCTATACACGGCATGTATACGCACTGTGTATACATGCCGTGTATAAGGAACGAAAGGGATCCATGTACGGCAAGGCATTCGCCCCGGAGTACCAGGGCGCCCTCACCACCCTGTCGGTGAACTCCTCGCTGACCGACGTACTGGCCGCCGGAACCAGGGAGTTGAGGGCCGCCGAGCGGGCGGGGCGGCACGGGGAGGTGGCGCGTTCCGGGCTCGCGGTCGCCGAGGCGCATCGCCGGCTGGGGCAGGTCGGCGACGCCGACCGGGCATGGAAGGCGAGCTACCGGGCGGCACGGGCGGCCGGGGACACGGCGGCGATGGCCTGGGCGCTGTGGAGCGGCGGCACCCTGGCCCGGCAGCGGGGCGCCTTCCCGCTGGCCTGGCGGCTGCTGAGGCTCGCGGCCGAGCTCGGCGAACTGGGCGGCGACGTCGTCGTCCGCGGCTATTCGCTCGCGGGCCTCGCCGAGACCGGCCGGATCCAGGGCGACTACCAGGCGGTCGCCCGGCTGCACGAGAAGCTGCTGGCCGAGGCCCGTCGGCGCGGGGAGGCACGGCACACGGTGTGGGCGCTGGAGGGCATCGCGCAGATCCACCGCAACACCGGCGCGTACGACACGGCGTACGCCCTGTTCGAGGAGGCGGCCGACATAGCGGCGCGCGCCGAGGACCGGCGCGGCCACGCGTGGGCGCTGCGCGGGCTCGCCGACATCGTGTCCGTGCGGGACGGCGATGTGGAGCGGGCGCTCGGGCTGCTGTCGGAGGCGGAGTCGACGTGCCGTGCGATGAAGCTGTCGAGCGCGCTGGCCTACAACCACAAGATGCGCGGCAACGTCCTGTACCGGGCGGGGCGTTATGCCGAGGCGCAAGAGCTGTACGAGCTGGCACTGACGGAGTTCCGCGCCATGAGCGAGCCGCGCGGGGAGGCGCTCTCCCGGCTCGGGTTGGCCAAGTCGTTGGCCAGGCTGGGCCGCGACCGCTCCGAGACGGCTGCGGAACTCGCATATCTGGCCTATGAACTGGAACGGATCGGGCTGCGACACGCCCGGGAGATGGTGGCCCGGGCCCAGGAAGAGTTCGGCGTCGAGGCGGAGGTCGTACGGTGACGGCCCTTCCCTCGGTGCTGCGGGCACCGGCCGATGCTCCCCAAGTCCTCGCCCGCTGCCGTGAGTTGGTGCGGCCCGCGCTGGTGGAGGCGGTCGGGCGGATGCATCCGTGGATGGCTGAGATGGCCGGGTACTCGTTCGGCTGGTGCGAGGTGGGCGGGGCGCCCGCCGTCGCGTCCGGCGGCAAGGGGGTGCGGCAGGCGCTGGCCGTGCTCGGGGCGGAGGCTGCGGGCGCGCCCGGGCGGGCCGGGGTGCCGGCGGCGGTCGCGGTGGAACTGGTGCACACCTTCTCACTGCTGCACGACGACATCATGGACGGCGACCCGGCCCGGCGAGGCCGCCCCACCGTGTGGAAGGCGTACGGCACCGGGCCCGCGGTCCTCGCGGGTGACGCGCTGTTCGCGCTGGCCGTGGAGACCCTCGCGGCCACGGCAGCCGGGCCGCAGGCCGTGCGGGTGCTGTCGGTGGCGCTGAGCGACCTGGTGCGCGGACAGGCGGACGACCTGCTGTTCGCCTCGCGCCCCTGGACGGGGCCGCAGCGGGTGCGGCCGGACGAGTACCGGGCGATGGCCGAGCACAAGACGGGCGCCCTGCTGGGCTGCGCGGCGGCACTCGGCGCCCTGCTCGGCGGCGCGGAACCATCGGCGGTCACCGCCCTCGACCGTGCCGGGCGGCACCTGGGGGTCGCCTTCCAGGTCGTCGACGACGTACTCGGCATCTGGGGCGATCCCTCGGTCACCGGGAAGCCGGTCCACGGTGATCTGCGGGAGCGGAAGAAGACGTTCCCGGTCCTGGCCGCGCTCGGCTCCGAGGCGCCCGGGGCGCAGCGGCTCGCCGCGCTGCTGGAGACCGGCGGGGACCCCGGGGAGGCGGCCGCGCTGATCGATGCGCTCGGCGGCCGGTCGGCAGCGCTGACGGAGGCTCGCGGTCATGTCGCCGCCGTGGAGAAGGCCCTGGCCGACATGGCCTTGGACGGGCGGGCCGCGGACGAGCTGCGGTCCCTGCTGGACTTCCTGGTGCAGCGGGATCTCTGAGGAGGCGCCGGGCACCGGCCCGAACCCGAAACAGTTTGACCTGCGTAACCTTCCGAGTAAGGGTGCAAGCGGTGCGGAATGTCGCCCCGCGCCGGGAGGACGGGTGTCTTGATCGGGATCTCGGAGATCGAAGCCACGGCCGAGCGGATCGCCGGGCACGTCGTGCGGACGCCCACGGTGCCGAGCCCGGGGGTGTCCGCGCTGCTCGGTGTCCCGGTCACCCTCAAGCTCGAACTGCTGCAGCGCACCGGCTCGTTCAAGGCGCGCGGGGCGACGGCGAGGCTGCTGTCGCTGAGCGAGCGGGAGCGGGCCGCCGGGGTCGTGGCGGTCAGCGGCGGCAATCACGGTATCGCCCTGGCGGTGATGGCCGCGGCCCTCGAGGTGAAGGCCACCGTGGTCATGCCGCGCTCGGCCCCCGCCCGTTCCGTCGAGATCGTGGCGGCCACCGGGGCGTCGGTGCGGCTGACCGACGACATGGCCGAGGCGTTCGCGCTGATGAAGCCGCTGCAGGAGGAGGGGCTGACGCTGGTGCACCCCTTCGACGACCCCGTCGTGATCGCCGGACAGGGCACCGTCGGTCTGGAGCTCGCCGCCGAAGCCGGTGACCTCACCGACGTGGTCGTCAGCATCGGCGGCGGAGGTCTGGTCTCCGGTGTCGCGGCGGCGCTGCGGGCGCTGCGCCCGGGCGTGCGGATCTGGGGCGTGGAGACGGAGGGCGCGGAGGCCATGTCCGAGGCGCTGGCGGCGGGCGGCCCGGTGCCGGTCGCCCTGTCGTCCATCGCGTCCACGCTCAGCGCACCGTCCGTGTCGCAGCTGACGTACGACCATGTGTCCGCGCTGGTGGACGAGGTGCTCGTGGTGCCGGACCGGGAGGCGGTGCAGGGCACGCTCGATCTGGCCGACCACGCCAAGGTGTGGTCCGAGCCCGCGGCCGGGTGTCTGCTGCCCGCGGCCCGGCGGGTGCTGGAGCGGGTCGGTGACGGCGCGCGGCTCGGGCTGGTGGTGTGCGGGGGCAACGCGACGACCGGCGATGTCATGGCGTGGGCGGAGCGCTTCGGGCTGCGCTGAGTTTCTGCCGCTGGGGTTGAATTCCGTTCAGGAATAGGGAACTTCCTCGAATTCGCCCGACGATGCGTGAACAAATGGCGCCGTCGGCCGTTGATTTGCGGTTCCTTTGAACACATCCCGTCGCACCCCCCGTACCTCTGTGAAAGCAGAGAGCCAGGGGTTCAGCGAGGGATGACCATGGTCAAGGCGCATGTCTTCACGCACGAGTTGGTCGCTGGAAGGTACCGGCTCGTGGATGTCGTCCATCGCGAGACGAACCGGGTCTGCTGGTACGGAAAGGACGTCAACGCCCAACGCCCCTACCTCCTCACGCAGATCGACCTCCCGGACGATCCGGACGGTGAGGCCGCGCCCAGGGCGACCGCACGCATCATTCGCATGTCCGAGACCATGGGGCTGCTGTGCCCCGGGGCGGTCGCGACGGTCGTCGACGCCGTGGAGCAGGACGGCACCCTGTGGATCGTCACCGAGTGGATCGACGGCACGCCGCTGGCCGAACTCGTCGCCCAGCAGGGCACGTTCAACTATGTGCGGGCCGCCCGGATCGGGCTGCAGCTGCTCGACGTGCTCGAGGCCGCGCACGGCGAGGGCATCACCCACGGTGAACTCAGCCCGGGCCAGGTGTTCGTACGGGACCGGGGTTCGGTCGTGGTCACCGGCTTCGGCCTGGCCGGCGCTACCCTGGCGCCGCGGCTCTCCGCACCGTCGTACGCCTCCCCCGAGCAGGCCCGCGACGAGCGCATCGGGCCGGCGGCAGACCTGTGGGCGCTGGGCGCGATCCTCTACACGATGGTCGAGGGGCGGCCGCCGTTCCGGGACCGGGACCGGCCCGAGACCACGCTCAAGGGCGTGGACCGGCTGCCGCTGCGCACACCGGTGCACGCGGGGCCGATCACCCAGACCGTGCAGGGGCTGCTGCGCAAGAACTACCGGGAGCGACTGACCCGTCCGGTGGTCCGTGAGGCCCTGGCCCGGGTGCTCACCGAGGATCCCGAGTCGACCATGGAGGCCGTGCCCCGGCCCCGGCTGCGCGGTGTCTACACCGCGGCCTGCCATGCGACTCCCGGTTGGAGCAGACGCACCATGGCGTTCGGGACCGCGCTGGCCGTGGTCACCGTCGCGGTCGCCGTGCTCGCCGCGACCCATCAACTGCCGGGCACGGACAGCGCCGGGACCGACTCGGCACCCCAGCCCTCGGCGTCCGTCACGGCCGGCGCGAGCACCGACGGGCGGACCTCCACCCCGTCCGTGTCGGCAACGCCCAGCACTTCGCCGCCCTCCGCTTCGTCCTCCACGTCCCAGTCCCCGTCCCCGTCGGGCAACGCGCTCCCCGCCGGCTTCCACCGCTACACCGCGCCGGAGGGCTTCTCGATCGCCCTTCCCAAGGGCTGGAAGCGGCAGGGCACTTCGCGGGTGGACGACCTGTCGTACCGCGTCTTCTTCGGCGCGAAGGACGACCCGCGCAGCCTCGCGGTCACCTACAGCAAGGTGGTGGGGTCGGATCCGGTCGCGGTGTGGCGTGACGACGTCGAGCCCGAACTGCAGCAGTACGCCGGGTACCGGCGGATCGGACAGATCAAGGCGACGACGTACCAGGGCGACAAGGCCGCCGACATGGAGTGGCTGTCCGAGGTCGACGGCAAGCAGGTGCACACCTTCGGCCGCGGTTTCCTCCTGGGCGGCGGCCGCGGCTTCTCGCTGCGCTGGACGACTCCGGCGGCCGACTGGGACGACTCCGTGAACCGGCAGGCGCTGGACACCTTCCTGCGGACGTTCCGGACCTCGTCAGACTGAGACGCGCGGCGCGCGCATGGCGCGCAGCCGCGGGCCGTGCAGCGGGGTCGTGTGCCACCGCGCAGTGAACGTCCGCTCGGGCAGCGAACACGTCACGGTCAGCCGGTGCGGTGTCTCCAGGAACAGGACGTCCGCGGCGAGGGTGTCCGCGTCGGTCCAGCCGCCGCTCACCGCGACCGGCAACGGCTCCTCGGCGACGGTCCAGCCGTCCTCCCCGATCCGCAGGTCCAGCCGACGGCCGTCCTCGGTGAGGCCGAGCCGCCAGCCGTCCGCTGCCGCCGTCACCTCGACCGCGCTCAGCCTCGGCTGGTCCGCGCAGACGCCACCGTGCGGTGTGAACTCGGCACCGGACCAGTCCTGTGCCCGTGCCGGCGGTACGGCGCTGCCCGCGGCCGGCGGCAGCGCGAGCCCGGCCAACCGCTCGCGCAGGGCCGTGTCCGCATCGCTCCGGCCGGGCAGCGGGCTGTCCTTGAAGGCCGGGAGCAGGTGTTCCCAGACCAGGTTCAGCAGCTGCTGCATCTCCTCGGTGGCGGCGGTCGTAGCGATCACGGCGTCGTGCTCGGGCAGCACGAGGCAGAACTGCCCGTAGGCGCCGTCGCCGCGGTAGCCGTGCCTCGACTGCCAGAACTTGAAGCCGTAGCCCCGGTCCCAGTCCGACCGGTCCTGAGCCCCCATCGCACCGGCCGTCGGGATGTGCGCGCGGGTGGCCTCGGCGACCCACTCCCGCGACAGCAGCCGCTTCCCCTCCCAGACGCCCTCGCGCAGATAGAGCTGGCCGAGCCGGGCGATCGCGTCCGTGGTGCCGTGCAGCCCACTGAAGCCCAGCTCGCGGCCGGACCGGTCGGCCAGCCAGGCGACCTCGCCGACGCCGAGGGGGTCCAGCAGGCGGGGGCGCAGATATCCGGTGAGCGACTGCCCGGTGACCCGCTGCACGATCGCGGCGAGCGCGAAGGTAGCGGGCTGGTTGTAGGCGAACACGGTGCCCGGCTCACGGTCCGGCGGCAGCAGCAGAAGGCCGCGGACCAGGTCGTGGCGGTCGAGCGCGTGCGCCCGGTCGTAGGTCTCGGCGTCGTGTCCGGTCGCCATGGACGCCACGTGCCGCACCCGCATGGCGCGGCTGCGCGGATCGGTGATGTCGGCCGCGAACTCCGGGAAGTAGGAGATCACCGGGTCGTCGAGGCCGATCAGCCCCTCGTCCAGGGCGAACCCGGCGGCCGTGGCCGTGAAGCTCTTGCTCACCGAGTACAGCAGGTGGAGGCGTTCGGGGGTGTACGGGGCCCACCAGCCGGAGGCGACGAGGTGCCCATGCCGCATGACCATCAGGCTGTGCGGCTCGATGTCCGGGGCGGCTTCGAGGGCGTCGAGGAAGCCGTGGACACCGGCGGCGTCCACGCCCTGGGCGGCGGGGGTGGCGGAGGGCAGCGGGCGAGCACTCATGACCGCATCCTCCCCCGGCGATCAACCCTTGATCGAGGCGGGGCCGAGCCGTTTTCCGTGGCGCATGAAGGGGACCCGGCGGTTATGGTGCAAATCGGATACACGATGATGACCGAGCAGGCCGGCCCCCGTGACCTCGTCGACCATCTGGTGCGGGCCGAGGACGCCGGCTACGACTTCTCGGTGACCTCGGACCACTACTTCCCGTGGCTGCGCTCGCAGGGTCACTCGCCGTACGCATGGAGCGTGCTGGGCGCGGCGGCCCAGGCGACCTCGCGCATCCCCCTGATGACCTACGTGACGTGTCCGACCGTCCGCTACCACCCGGCCGTCGTCGCGCAGAAGGCAGCCACGATGCAGCTGCTGTCCGAGGGCCGGTTCCGGCTGGGCCTCGGCTCCGGCGAGAACCTCAACGAGCATGTGGTGGGCGGTGGTTGGCCCTCGGTCGACGTACGCCACGAGATGCTCGAGGAAGCGGTGGAGATCATTCGCGCGCTCTTCAAGGGCGGCCATGTGAACCATCGCGGCACGCACTTCGACGTCGAGTCCGCCCGGCTGTGGGACCTGCCGGACGAGCCGCCGCCCATCGGCATCGCCGTCTCCGGCGAGCAGTCCTGCGCGCTCGCCGGCCGGCTCGCCGACCTGGTCATCGCCACCGAGCCCGAGGAGGGGCTGCTGACCGCCTTCGACCGGCACGGTGGCGAGGGCAAGCCACGGGTGGGCCAGCTGCCCGTCTGCTACGACCCGGACCGGGACACGGCGGTGAAGCGCGCGCACGCGCAGTTCCGCTGGTTCGGCGGCGGCTGGAAGGTCAACTCCGAGCTGCCGCACCCGGATTCGTTCGAGTCGGCGACCCAGTACGTGACCCATGACGACGTCGCCGCGTCGATCCCGTGCGGCGACGACCCGGACGACTTCGTCGAGGCCGTACGCCCGTACGCCGAGGCCGGGTTCGGCGAGATCGCACTGGTGCAGATCGGCGGCGAGTCGCAGCCGGCGTATCTGGACTGGGCGGAGAAGACGCTGCTGCCCGCGCTGCACGACGCGTTCGGCTGACGCGCCGCACAGCCGGGGCGGAGCTCTGGCAAAGCGCGCCAAGCGCTCCATATAGGCTGCCGGTCTGCACTTCTGCAGTCCGAACAGCTTTGTACAGGAGAGTCATCGGTGACACTGGCGATCGACCCGTCCGAGACGTCCCCCGCGCCCCTGTCCGACCTCGTGGCGCGTGACGCCCGGGAGTTCGGCGTCTATGCGCGGACCGGTGGATGGGCCTTCGGCCTGATGGTGGCGCGCAGCGTACGGCCCGGCGGGCAGGGCGCGGAGGAGACGCCGAAGGTGTCCGCGAAGGAGTTCGCGGAGCTGGCCGGATGCTCGCCCGAGCGTGTCATGCGCTACTACAAGGCCTGGGACCGGGCCGCCGACGACGGCATGGTGCCGCACTTCGAGGCGCTGCAGCCGGGCCAGGAGGTGGAGCTGCCGGACGCCGACGTGTGGCTGAGCTACTACGTCTCCCGCAACAGCGCCACCTCCGAGCGCGGCACCGCCATCGCCGAGGCCGCCGAGGCCGAGGGCATCCGGCCGACGAAGGCGCTGGAGGTCGCCGAGAACCCCACCGCGCTGCGCGCCGCGATCCTCGCCGACCCCTCCACCGCGCGTGCGGCCCGCCAGGCGCTGCTGGACCGAGTCCGTGAAGACCCGGAGCTGCAGGCCGAGTTGGCGCGTGACGTCGTACGCACCGACGACCTGAAGAAGGCCGTCGCGAGCGAGAGCCGCTCGGCCGACCGGATCGGCTATGTGCGCCAGATCGCCGAGACGGGCCAGGTCAAGACCCCCGCGGGCCAGACCATCGACGCGCCCGTCGACCTGCGCCAGGAGGCCGAGCGGCACCTGTCGCTCATCGACGAACTCGAGGAGGACGAGAACACCGGCGAGTGGGCCACCGAGGCCTACGACACCATGAAGTCGCTCGTGGCCGAGACGGTGGAGGCCGACCCCGAACTGCGCGTGCAGGAGCGGCGGACGAAGTTCTACAGCAGCCTGCAGAAGGCAACGAAGGTGTTCGAGGAGCTGACCTTCGACGATGTGCAGGAGTTCGTCGAGGACGACATGGTGGAGCGCCTGGAGGAGCTCCAGCAGGCCATCGCCTCGTGCCTGACGGCGCTGCGCGGCGCGAAGGGCTGAGCACCGCGTACCCGGGCGGGGCTGGGTAGCCGTACTCATGCCCGCGCCCACCCGCTCCATCACGATGGGGGCTCCTGACCAGGAGGAGCCCCCATGACTGCCGTTGTGCACCCCGCCGTCCCGAGACGGCACCTGCCCGCCGTGACGGCCGCCGTCGTGGTCGCCGGACTGGCCGTGTCGGCCTGGGATCCGCGCGAGCGCGGCACCTGGTTCCTGGAGACGGTGTGGGTGCTGGTCGGGCTGCCGCTGGTGGTGCTCGCCTGGCGGCGCTTCCCGCTGACCAACCTGCTGTGCTGCCTGCTGGCGGCGCACGCGCTCGTCCTGGCCGTGGGCGGCCACTACACCTACGCCCAGGTGCCCCTCGGCGACTGGGTGCGGGACACCTTCGGCCTCGACCGCAATCCCTACGACCGCTTCGGCCACCTCATGCAGGGCTTCGTCCCGGCGGTGCTGGTACGGGAGCTGCTCAGCCGCACCTCGCCGCTGCGCGGCAGCCGCTGGCTGGCCCCGCTGACCGTGTGCGCGTGCCTGGCCTTCAGCGCCGTGTTCGAGATGCTGGAGTGGCTGGCCGCCGTGCTCGGCGGGCACTCGGCGGACGCGTTCCTGGCGACGCAGGGCGATGTGTGGGACACGCAGTGGGACATGTTCTGCGCGCTGATCGGCGCGACGGTCTCGGTGCTGGTGCTCGCCCGCCTGCACGACCGGCAGCTCGACGCGCTCGGTGTCAGTCCGTCGTATGCCGGTGCCGGGTCCACCACGGCACCACGAACCAGCACAGCACGTACCACGCGACCACTCCCGTGACGATCCACGGCACGGCCGCGTTGTGGGTCGCGACCCGGAGGATCAGCAGCAGCGACGAGGCCATGGTGGCGAGGAGGAGCAACAGGCCGACGAAGGTCAGCCGGGAGGCCCAGGTGACGGCCTCCGCCTTGACCCGCTGCCCGGAGACCAGGCGGTGCAGGGAGACGGGTCCGATCAGCGCCCCGGTCGCGGTGGCGCCCAGCACCACCGTCACGATGTAGATGGTCTTGTCGGTCTGCTCCAGCGAGTCGTACTTCTGCTGGAACACGACGGTGAGCAGGAAGCCGAACAGGATCTGCACCCCGGTCTGGGCGACCCTGACCTCCTGGATCAGATCGCCCCATTTCCGGTCGGCGCGCTCCTCGTCGGTCTCGCGCCGTCCCCATTCGTTGACGCCACCGGCGTCCCTGTTCGTGTCCGGCACGGCTCCTCCCGGCTCGATCGCCCGGATGTTCTCTGCGACCCGTGTTCCCGATTTCGCCATGATTGATCAGGCCTGCCGCAAACAGGGGCCCTGTTTGAGCGATCACCGGGCGGTTACACGAAGCGCAGACGCAAGCGACGACCAGCAGGTGTACGACGACCAGCCGAGGAGTCCGTCGATCATGTCCGGCACCGAGCTCACGCTCACACTCAGCGGCGGCACCGCCGCCGACGCACGCGCGGTCGTGCGGGCCCTGGAGCCCGCCTTCGGGGCTCCCGAGGAGGAGCTGCCCGCGGACGACCGCGTGACGGTCCACACCGCGCGGTTCGAGCACGATCCGGCGGACCCGCCGCCCGGGGGCGCACCGGGCACCGGCGGTCAACTTTCCGGGGCCGTGACGGTGACGGTGCAGGGCAGCCCCGAGGCGGTGGCCAAGGCCCGCGAGAGGCTGGGTCACACCTTCACCGCGCAGGAGCAGGGTTCGGTCTCCGGCGACCAGGAGCAGGAGTGGCAGCTGCTCCTGGAGCCGTGAGTCCCCGGGTCTACCAGCGGCCTTCGACCTGGTCCTTGATACGGCGGTCGTAGAGCTCGCGGATCGCGGTGATCGTCTCTTCGCCGAGTTGCGGGAGCCGGGCGGCGGCCGCGTTGGCGCGGGCCTGTTCGGGTGAGCGGGCGCCAGGGATCACGGTGGTCACGCCGGGCTGCTGGACGATCCAGCGCAGGGCGAGCTGGGCCGGGGTGTATCCCTCGGGCGCGAGCGCGGAGAACTCGGCGGCGGCCTCGACACCGGTCGTGTAGTCGACGCCGGAGAAGGTCTCGCCGACGTCGAAGGACTCCCCGTGCCGGTTGTAGGTGCGGTGGTCGTTCTCGGGGAAGACCGTGTCCTTGGTGTACTTGCCCGACAGCAGCCCGGAGGCGAGCGGGACGCGGGCGATGATGCCGACGCCGGCCTCCTGCGCGGCCGGGAGTACCTCGCGCAGGGGCTTCATGCGGAAGGCGTTGAGGATGATCTGCACGCTCGCCACACCGGGCCGGGCGATCGCGGTCAGCGCCTCCTCGCAGGTCTCCACGCTGACGCCGTACGCGGCGATGCGCTCCTCCTCGACCAGGGTGTCCAGGGCGTCGAACACCTCGTCGCTGGAGTAGACGGGTGTGGGCGGGCAGTGCAGCTGGACGAGGTCGATCCGGTCGACGCCGAGGTTGCGCCGCGAACGGTCGTTCCAGGCACGGAAGTTGTCCAGGACGTAGTTCTGAGGGATCTGCTCGACACGGCGGCCCATCTTGGTGGCCACCAGCACGTGCAGGTCCGGCCGTCCCGCGAGGAACGCCGCGACGGTCTGCTCGCTGCGCCCGTCGCCGTAGACGTCGGCGGTGTCGAAAAAGGTCACCCCCGCCTCGGCCGCCGCCTCCAGCACCGCCAGGGCTTCCTTGTCGTCGACGTCTCCCCAGTCGGCGCCCAGTTGCCATGTCCCGAGACCGACGACGGATGCGTGCTGACCCGACCTACCGAATGTGCGCTCGTCCATGGCGTCAGTCTGTCATCCGTCACGTCCGCTCGCGGAACCGACGGCTCCGGCACATTTCCTGTGAATCATTCACTCACAAGAGCGATGTGTTTCGACGAGACGGCGGCACGTGTAAACCGGCGCCTAGCGTGGGCCCGTGACTGATCGTTCAGTGAGCAACTTCCCGTCCGAGGCGCCGGAAGAACCCTCCTGGAGCCGTCGAGGTTTCCTGCTCGGCGCGGGCGCGCTGGCCGCCGTGCCCGTCCTGCTCGCGGCCGATCCGGCGGTCGCGGCGCAGGAGTTACCCGACTTCCCGTCGAACGTCGCGCTGTACCGCTCGGCGTACCGCAACTGGGTCGGCGAGATCACCGCCGACGGGCTGTGGGCCTGTGCGCCGGACGGCCCGGCCCAGGTGGTCGACGTCGTCAACTGGGCCTGGCGGCACGGCTGGACGGTCCGTGCCCGCGGATCCGCGCACGGCTGGTCGCCGCTGACCATCACCGCGGGCACGCCGTCCGACGCGCCCGTCCTGCTCGTCGACACCGCCCCGCACCTCACCGGTCTGTCCCTCGACTCGACGAGTGCCGTGCGCGCCGGCACCGGCGTCACCCTGGAGGCCCTGCTCACCTACCTGGAGGAGCACGGCCTCGGGGTCACCGCCGCGCCCGCCCCGGGCGACCTCACCCTGGGCGGCGCGCTCGCCATCGACGCGCACGGCACCGCCGTACCGGCCAACGGCGAGCAGCGGCTGCCCGGGCACACGTACGGGTCGCTCAGCAATCTGGTCCTGTCGCTGACGGCGGTGGTGTGGGACGAGGCCTCGGACGCTTACGTCCTGCGGACCTACGACCGCGACGAGGCGGACTGCGCCGCCCTGCTCACCCATCTGGGCCGCTCGCTGGTGACGGAGGTCGTGCTGCGGGTGGGCGCGAACGTCAATCTTCGGTGCGTGAGCCGTACGGACATCCCGGCCGCCGAACTCTTCGCTGCGCCGGGCAGCGACGGGCGCACCCTCGCGAGCCATCTGGAGCAGTCCGGGCGGGTGGAGGCGATCTGGTTCGCGTTCACCGAGTACCCGTGGTTCAAGGTGTGGAGCGTGGCCCCGACCCGGCCGCTCACCTCGCGGCATGTGACATCGCCGTACAACTACCCGTTCTCCGACAACGTCCCGACCGTGGAGGCGGACCTGGTCGGGCGGATGACCTCGGACGCGGCCTGGTATCTGGCTCCGGTGCTGGGCAACGCTCAGTACGACGTGGCCGCGCTCGGGCTGGTGACGACGCTGTCCGCCGACATCTGGGGGCCCTCCAAGAACACACTGCTGTATCTCAAGCCCACCACGCTGCGGATCAACGCGAACGGGTACGCGGTGCTCACCACAAGGGCCCAAGTGCAGCGCGTGGTCGCGGAGTTCACATCCTTCTACCGCGAGCGGCTCACGGCGTACGCGGCGCTCGGCCGCTTCCCGGTCAACGGCTCGGTGGAGATCAGGGTGACCGGCCTCGACGACCCGGCAGACGCCGAACTGGACGGCGCCCGCGCCCCGTTGCTCTCTGCACTGCGGCCCAGCGACACACACCCCGAGTGGGACACGGCGGTGTGGCTGGACGTCCTGACGCTGCCCGGCACGCCGTACGCGGAGGCGTTCCTGCGGGAGTTGGAACGGTTCCTGCTGCGCACCTACGACGGGGAGCACGCGCTCACCCGCGTCGAGTGGTCCAAGGGCTGGGCCTACACCGACGAGGCGGTCTGGAGCGACGAGGAGGTACTGAGCTCGGCGGTACCCGCCTCCTTCGGCGAAACCGTGTGGGGCCGCGCGGCCGGAACCCTGGACCGGCTCGACCCGCACCGCGTGTTCGGCAACGCGTTCCTGGACCGGCTGCTGCGCTGAGCGGCTGCCGGTGCCGGAGACCGCTGATCAGCGCCGTGGCCGTCGTTCGTGGCTACGGTCGCGGGGTTCCTCCGCCCGGTGCGAGGTGCGCCTGTACCGCGGGCGCGTACCGGTCGACGATCTCCTCCAGGGCAGTGCCCCGCACCCGGGTGCCGCGCGCGATGCCGTACATCACGCCCAGGCCGAGCAGGTTCGCGACCGCCAGTTCCGCCCGCAGGCCCGCGTCGGGGCCGGTCAGGCGTGCGGTGAGGCGTTCGGTGACCTGGGTGCGGAAGTTGGCGCGCAGGATGTCGCCCTGTTCGCCGTGCAGCGGCGCGAACACGATCCGCAGGAGCGGGTCGGCGCCCTGCCGTGACTGGCTGACCAGGACGTGCCGGACCATGTGCCGGCCCAGTTCGTCGAGGTGGGCGTCCAGCAGGGCGTCGGCGTCGGACTCGAAGGACATGACGCGGGCGAACAGGGCGTCCTTGTTGCCGAAGTACTTCAGGATCAACGGCGGGCTGACACCGGCGCGTTCGGCGACCGCCTTGAGGGTGATGTCGGCGTGCGCGTGCCGGGCCAAAAGATGGCGGGCCGCCTTGAGGATGGCCGCTTTCGTCGCCTCGGCGTCCCGGCGGGCGGGCGCGGGTGCGGTGGGGGGAGTGCTCACGGCACTCATGCTCCCTCCAAGGCCTCGTCGCGCGCGTCCCGGGTGCGGTCGCCGCCGGTCGGCGTCCCGCCCGAGGCAGGGTCGCCGGGGATGGTCAGGGCCGCGGCGCAGGCCGCCAGGGCGATCGCGCCGGCCATCGCGAAGGCGAGCAGGTATCCGTGCAGGGTGGGCACGGGGGCACCGCCGAGGAGGCTCGTGTGGTGGACGAGCACCGCGGCGACGGCCGCGCTGGAGGTGGCCTGGCCGATGGTGCGCATCAGTACGTTGACGCCGTTGGCGGAGGCGGTCTGTTCGGCCGGGACGGCGCGCAGGATCAGGGTGGGCAGGGCCGAGTAGGCGAGGGTGGTGCCGGTAGCCACCACCGTCGCCCCCAGGATGATCATCCACAGGTCGCGGCTGTCGGCGATGCGCACCGCGTAGCCGCAGGCGATGACCGCGGCCCCGAGGGCGAGCGTGATCCTGGGGCCGCGGGTGGCGGAGATCCGGGCCGACAGGGGCGAGAAGACAAGCATGGTGACACCGCCGGGCAGCAGGCACAGGCCGGTCTCCACGATCGACAGCCCGAGCCCGTACCCGGTGGCCTTCGGCGCCTGCACCAGCTGGGCGGTGACCAGGGAGTTGGCGTAGAAGGCGAACCCGGTGAGCAGGGCCGCCACATGGGACAGGCCCACCCGGGGCCGTGAGACCAGCCGCAGGTCGACCAGCGGCCGCTCGGTCCGCAGCTGCTGCCACCACCACAGGGCCAGGACGACGACGGCACCGAGGAACAGCCCCACGACCCGCACACTCCCCCACCCCCACTGACCGCCCTGGGAGACGCCCAGCAGAAGGCACACCAGCCCGGCGGCCAGCCCCAGGGCGCCCGGCACGTCGAAGCGGCCGGGCTCGCGCACCGGCGACTCCTTGACCGCCCACCACACCGCCGTCGCGCCCAGTGCACCGAGGGCACTGGTCAGCCAGAACATGGTGTGCCAGTCGGCGTACTGGACGACCAGCGCGGCCAGCGGCAGGCCCAGCGCGGCACCGATGCCGACGGTCGAGCTCATCAGCGCCACCGCGGAGCCCCGGCGCTCGGGCGGGAGCTCGTCGCGCAGGATGCTGATCGACAACGGCACCACGGACGCGGCGGCACCCTGCAGGGCCCGGGCCGCGATCAGCACGACGATGTCCGACGACAGGGCGCACATCACCGAGCCGACGGTCATCAGCGCGAGGGCCGCGGTGAGCACCCTGCGCTTGCCGTACATGTCACCGGCGCGGCCGAGGACCGGGGTGAGAACGGCGCCGGACAGCAGCGTCGCCGTGACCATCCAGGAGACCGCGCCCGCCGAGGAGTTCGTCAGCCGGGGCAGGTCGGGCAGCAGCGGCACGACGACCGTCTGCATGACGGCCATGAGGATGCCACCGAACGCCAGCACGGGGACGGTGAGCCGGCCTCGCTCCATCGGCACTCCAGCGGTTGGTACGGGAAACAACGGGGTGAATGACAATTCACCATAGCCGGTGAATGGCAATTCACCCAAGGGAAGTCCCGCACAGGGCCCGTCGGCTGCCCTGGGTCGTCGATACGGGATCACGCCAGTTCTGCGAGGTGAGGCAGGCCACTGACGGCACAGGCGTCCGCGAAGGACCACCTGAAACAGACGACTCACGGGAAGGAATTCCCCGTTCCGGGGGTCGACAGGTCCCCTTTTCGGCGAGATCGACTTCGTTCAATCTTGCATGACATGTACACAATTGTCCTGATCGCAGCCAACCGTCCCCGAGGGATTTCCCCAGCTCACGGCGGGGCCGATAGGCATGCCGGGTCGTCAACCGAACGAACCCGGGAGATCCCGTATGCAGGCCCTGACCCGCCGCCACGCTCTCACCGTGGCGGCCGCCCTGACCGCGACGGCTGTTGCCCCCGTCGCGGCCGCCGCCGACCACCACCACTCGCCCGACTCCTTCGACGAGGTCTACAAAGGCCGCCGCATACAGGGCCGGCCGGCCTCCGGCGGCGGTCACCACCACGGCGGCGGCTACGCCGTGCTCGTCGACGGAGTCGAACTGCACATGATGCAGAACGCCGACGGCACATGGATCAGCGTCGTCAGCCACTACGACCCGGTGCCCACGCCGCACGCCGCCGCACGCGCCGCCGTCGACGAGCTGCAGGGCGCCGCACTCCTGCCGTTCCCCGCCAACTGACCCGTCCCGCAAGCACCTTCGGAGCACCTGCACCATGACCGTCCGCAAGAACCAGTCGGCCCTGACCGCCGACGAGAAGCGGCGCTTCGTCGCCGCCGTCCTCGAACTCAAGCGCAGCGGCCGCTACGACGCCTTCGTCACGACGCACAACGCGTTCATCCTCGGCGACACCGACAACGGCGAACGCACCGGCCACCGTTCGCCCTCCTTCCTGCCCTGGCACCGCAGATTCCTGCTGGAGTTCGAGGCCGCACTGCAGTCGGTGGACGCGTCGGTCGCGCTGCCCTACTGGGACTGGAGCACCGACCGCTCGCCGCGTTCCTCGCTGTGGGCACCCGACTTCCTCGGCGGCACGGGGCGCAGCCGCGACGGTCAGGTGACGGACGGCCCGTTCGCCGCGTCGGCCGGCAACTGGCCGATCAATGTGCGCGTCGACGGACGTACCTATCTGCGTCGCCAACTGGGCGCCGGGGTGCGGGAGTTGCCGACCCGGGCCGAGGTGGAGTCGGTACTGTCGACAGTGATATATGACATGGCACCCTGGAACAGCGCATCGGACGGCTTCCGCAACCACCTCGAGGGCTGGCGCGGCGTGAACCTGCACAACCGCGTCCACGTCTGGGTCGGCGGGCAGATGGCGACCGGAGTCTCCCCCAACGACCCGGTGTTCTGGCTGCACCACGCCCACGTCGACAAGCTCTGGGCCGAGTGGCAGCGCCGCCACCCCGGCTCCGGCTATCTACCGACCGGCGGCACGCCCGACGTGGTCGACCTCGGCGAGACGATGAAGCCGTGGAACGACGTACGGCCCTCCGACCTGCTGGACCACACCGCCCACTACACCTTCGACACCGACTGAGGGCACGACGGACGGCACCGGACGACGGCCGGGATGTGGCGGTTTGCCCCGCAGGACTCGGGTACCCGCGCCGGACGCAACCGACGTGAGAGCGAAGGAGAGGTTCACCCGTGTCGCAGGTCGAGGAATCCATCGAGGTCGGCGTCCCGGTGCACACCGCCTACAACCAGTGGACACAGTTCGAGACGTTCCCGGAGTTCATGAGCGGCGTGGACCGCATCGAACAGCGCACCGACACGCTCACACACTGGGTGACCAGTGTGAACGGGGTTCACAGGGAGTTCGACGCGGAGATCACGGAGCAGATCCCGGACGAGCGCGTCGCCTGGACGACGGTCGCCGGGGAGGCCCGGCAGGCCGGGGCGGTGACCTTCCACCGCCTCGACGACGACCACACCAAGGTCATGCTGCAGATGGACTTCCACCCGGACAGCATCACCGAGAAGGTCGGCGACAAGCTGGGGTTCGTGAAGCGGCAGACCAAGGGCGACCTGGAGCGCTTCAAGAGGTTCATCGAGCAGCGCGGCCGGGAGACCGGGGAGTGGCGCGGCGCGATCACCTGACCCGGCCGCAGCGCCCGGAGCCGCTAACCGGCCTCAGCCGTACGGCACTCCGGGTGCCCCCAGCCCTGCCCGTTCTTGGCGATGGGCTCCCCGGCGGCGTAGGAACGGCCGCACAGGCAGCGGCCGGGGAACTTCGCCTTGATGGTGCGGGCCGAGGAGGCGCCGTTCTTGCGCGCCGCGCCGGGTTTCCGGCGCGGCGCGGCCGTCTTCGGGGTGTCCGCGGAGGGCGGCGGCTCCGGTGAGCCGAGGTCGCTGCCCGCGGGCTCCTGGATCTTCGCCGCCTGGCTGGCTGCGCGGTCGGCGAAGTCGTTGAGCGGGTCGCCGTCGACCTGGTGGGCGGGCACGTAACGGAAGTCGACCGTGCGGCCGTCGAGCAGTTCGTCGATCCGGACGACGAGTTCCTGGTTGGCGACCGGCTTGCCGGCGGATGTCTTCCAGCCGTTGCGCTTCCAGCCGGGCAGCCAGGTGGTGACGGCCTTCATCGCGTACTGGGAGTCCATGCGGACCTCGAGCGGTACGCCCGGGTCGGTGGCCGCCAACAGGCGTTCCAGCGCGGTGAGTTCGGCGACGTTGTTGGTGGCCTTGCCGAGCGGTCCGGCCTCCCAGCGGGCCGGGCTCTCGGAGTCGTCGGAGACCACCCACGCCCAGCCCGCCGGTCCCGGATTACCCTTCGAGGCCCCGTCGCACGCGGCCACCACACGTTCACGCATGGGCTCGATCATGCCATGTGCGGACGGACCCCTCGCTCGGGGTCTAGGAGACGTCCTTGGTCTTCGGCAGCTCTCCTTCGGTCCTGTTGACGTCGATCACCGAGAAGCTCGCGCCCTGCGGGTCGCTCAGCGCCGCGAACCGGCCGAAGGGGCTGTCCATCGGGCCGAAGCGCAGCACGCCGCCGAGCTTGGTGGCCTTGGCGACCGCGTCGTCGCAGTCGGGGACGACGAAGTAGAGGTTGATGTACGACGGCACCTCGGGCGGGAACTCGTCGCCCATCTTCATACGGCCGAGGACCGTGGTGTCGCCGAGGTTGTACATACGGAAGTCGACGTTGTCGTCGACGATCTGCTGGGCCGTGTACGGGAAGACGGCGCGGAAGAAGGCGTCCGCCTTCTCGGGTTCACGGGTGAACACCTCGGCCCAGCCGTAGGCGCCCGGCACGGCGGTCGCCTCGAAGCCCTCGTGGGTGCCCGCCTGCCACACGCCGAACACGGCGCCGCTGGGCTCGCGGCCCAGGCACATGGTGCCGAACTCGCCCACCTGCATCGGCTCCATCAGCACTTCGCCGCCGTTCTCCCGGATCTTGGCGGCGGTGGCGGAGGCGTCCGGCGAGGCGAAGTAGAGGCACCACTGCGACTGGCCCTCCTGGCCCGGCATCGGCGGTACGACGGCGGCGACCGCCTTGCCGTCCGCGTAGGCCTGGGTGTAGTTGCCGTACTCCGACGACGCCTCGCCGAAGGTCCAGCCGAGCACGTCGCCGTAGAAGCTCTTCGCTCCCTCGACGTCGCCGAACATCGCATCGGCCCAACAGGGGGTTCCCTCTGGTTGTACGGCCATGACTGCGGCCCTCTCCCGATCGGTGGATGGTCCGTTTCCTCACGCTAGTCACACGCCCGCCGAAGCGCGCGCCGAACGTCTCGGTCCGTTTCAGACTGGATGTGAAGGGGTTCCGACGCTGCGGACGGGGTGCGGGATGACGGACGGGACGATGCGCGCGTGGTCGGTGGTGACGCCCGGGCCGGTCGAGGACAGGGGGCTGGAACTCGTCGGGAAACCGGTGCCGGTGCCCCGCGACGACGAGCTTCTCGTGCAGGTGCGCGCGTGCGGGGTGTGCCGGACCGATCTGCACGTCGCCGAGGGGGACCTGCCGGTGCACCGGGCGGGGGTGACACCCGGGCACGAGGTCGTGGGGGTGGTGGCCGGGTTCGGCACGGAGGTCGACGGGTTCACCGTCGGTGACCGGGTGGGTGTGGCGTGGCTGCGCCGGACGGACGGCACGTGCGCGTACTGCGTGCGCGGGGCCGAGAATCTGTGCCCGGCCTCGCGCTACACCGGTTGGGACGCCGATGGCGGCTACGCGGAGTACACGACCGTGCCCGCCGACTTCGCCTACCGGCTGCCGGGAGCCCTCGACGACGTGGCCATCGCGCCGCTGCTGTGCGCCGGGATCATCGGCTACCGCGCGCTGCGGCGGGCCGCGCTGCCGCCGGGCGGACGCCTCGGCCTGTACGGGTTCGGGGGCAGCGCCCACCTGTGCGCGCAGGTGGCGCTCGCCGAGGGCGCGACGGTGCACGTCCTGACCCGCGGCGAGGCAGCACGGCAGCTGGCGCTCGAACTGGGCGCGGCCTCGGCGCAGGACGCGTACGCGATGCCGCCCGAACCGCTGGACAGCGCCATCCTGTTCGCGCCGGTCGGCGATCTGGTCCCGTTCGCGCTGCGGGCCCTCGACCGGGGCGGCACGCTCTCGATCGCCGGCATCCACCTCAGCGACATCCCGCCCCTGCGCTACGAGACGGACGTCTTCTACGAGAAGCAGCTGCGCAGCGTCACCTCCAACACCCGTGCGGACGGCCGGGAGTTCCTCACCCTGGCCGCGCTGCACGGCGTGCACGCCACCACGCACACCTACCCGATGTCGCGGGCCGACGAGGCGCTGCGGGATCTCAAGGCGGGCCGCTTCGACGGGGCGGCGGTGCTGGTCAACGACCTGTAGTGCGGGGTGCGCGCGGTTCTTGTGCGCCTGTGCGCCGGAGGGGGCTGTCGGGAGCGACCGGCGTGGGAGTGCGGCGGCGGCAGTGGTCAGCCTCGCTTGCCGGGTTTGCACCACCGGGCCGTGAACCCGCCCCCTTCGCGCCGTACCGGGGCATCGCCGTGGCTGTTTGCCTTGTACATGCGGTGCGCGGCTGTCAGCCACCGCGTTGCCTCCTTCATCGACGACCACTCCACTCACCCCTGTCATCCCCAAGGAGGGAATGTGTCCGCGCCCGAAAGCGCCCCCGGACCCGCCACCGACGAACCCGTCCCCGATCCCGCCGGCGAACCGGAGCTGACCAGTCTCAGCACCCGGGCGGCACGCCAGCTCGCCACGACGACCAAGTCCGAACCGCAGATGCAGGCCATCAGCTCGCGCTGGCTGCTGCGGACCCTGCCGTGGGTCGACGTGAAGGGCGGCACCTACCGGGTCAACCGGCGTCTGCAGCTGCGGATCGGGCGCGGGCGGGTGCAGTTCGAGCAGAACGGCGCCGACGACATCAAGGTCATCCCCGAGACCCTCACCGAACTGCCGGTCCTGCGCGGCTACTCCGACACGGACGTCCTCCGGCAGGTCGCCACGCGCTTCCGGGTCCGCGAAGTACGCGCCGGGCAGGTGCTGTTCGAGGCCGGGCAGCCGGTCACGGAGGCGTACCTGGTGGTGCACGGCAAGTTCACCCGCTTCGCGGCGGGCAAGTACGGCGAGGAGGAGATCCTCGGGGTCGTCGCCGACGGCGACCAGATGGGCGACGAGGGCATCGGCCAGCCCGACCCGCTGTGGCTCAGTTCGGTGCGCGCGGAGACCGCCGGCGTGCTGCTGGTCCTGCCCTGGGACGTGGTCACGGAGTTCACCGAGCGGGTGCCGTCCCTCGCCGCGCATCTGGCGGCCTACGCCGAGCGGCAGAAGCTGCCGGTGAACCGCAAGGGCGAGGCCGACGTCCCCGTGCAGGCCGGCCATGTCGGCGAGCCGACACTGAACGGCGGCTTCGTCAACTACGACCTCGCCCCGCGCGAGTACGAGTTGTCGCTCACGCAGACCGTGCTGCGGGTCCATACCCGGGTCGCCGACCTCTACAACAACCCGATGAACCAGACCGAGCAGCAACTGCGCCTGACGATCGAGGAGATCCGCGAGCGCCAGGAGTGGGAGCTGGTCAACAACCGGGAGTTCGGGCTGCTGCACAACGTCGACTACGGCCAGCGCGTCAGCACCTTCACCGGCCCGCCGACCCCCGACGACATGGACGAACTGCTCGCCATGCGCCGCAGGACCAAGGTGTTCCTCGCCCACCCCAAGGCGATCGCGGCGTTCTTCCGGCAGTGCAACCGGCGCGGTCTGGTGCCGGGCACGGCGACCGTCGAGGGGCACGAGATTCCCGCCTGGCGCGGGGTCCCGATCTTTCCCTGCAACAAGATCCCGATCAGCCGCGACCACACCAGCAGCATCATCGCGCTGCGCACCGGGGAGTCCGACCAGGGCGTGATCGGCCTCTACCAGACCGGGATCCCGGAGGAGTACCAGCCGGGCCTGAACGTCCGGTTCATGGGCATCGACACGGCCGCGATCATTCGCTACCTGGTGACCGCCTACTACTCGCTGGCCATCCTGGTGCCGGACGCGGCCGGGATCCTGGAGAACGTCCAGATCGGCCGGACGGCCGACTGAGGGTGGAGCACGCGATGAGCACGCCCGCTTCCCCGCCTGCGCTGCCCGGACCGCCGAATCTGGCCCGCACCGTGCGCACCCGCCGCGGCGGGGCGATCCCCGGGCTCAGACACCGGTCCGTCGCCCCCGCCGACCCGGAGAAGGTGCGGGAGATCGACCACAGGCTCGAGGCCTGGGCCCGCGGCCTCGACCTGTTCCCCGAGGCCTGGTCGGGGGACTTCTCGGGCTTCCAGTTCGGCCGGGCCGTCGTACTGCAGCATCCGGCGGCGGCCGACCTGGAACGCCTCACCGTCGCCGGCAAGCTGCTGCTGGCGGAGAACCTCGTCGACAGCTGCTACTGCGAGGAGGACGAGGGCAGGGGCGGTGCCCGCCGCGGCCTCGGCGGCCGGCTGATCCTGGCCCAGTCGGCGCTCGACCCCTTCCACGGCACACCCGCGCTGCAGGAGCAGTGGGCGCACGGGGTGCAGGCCGACGGGCCGCTGCGCTCGTACCACTGGGCGCTCAAGGACTACGCCGTCCTCGCCACGCCGAGCCAGACCGACCGCTTCGTGCAGGACATCGCCCGGCTGCACCTCGGCTATCTCGCGGAGGCCGCCTGGTCCGAGATCCGCCACACGCCCCGCGTATGGGAGTACCTGGTGATGCGGCAGTTCAACAACTTCCGGCCCTGTCTGTCGATCGTCGACGCCGTGGACGGCTACGAGCTGCCCGAGGCGGTCTACGCCCGGCCGGAGATCCAGCGCATCACCGCACTGGCCTGCAACGCGACCACCATCGTCAACGACCTGTACTCCTTCACCAAGGAGCTGGCGAGCGACCCCACCCATCTCAATCTGCCGGTCGTCGTCGCGGCCAACGAGCGTTGCGGGCTCAAGGCCGCCTATCTCAAGGCCGTCGAGATCCACAACGACATCATGGCCGCGTTCGAGGACGAGTCCGCCCTGCTGGCCGCCACCTCGCCCCTCGTGGAGCGCTACGCCCGGGGCCTGTCCGACTGGGTGGCCGGCAACCACGAGTGGCACGCCACCAACACCCACCGCTACCACCTGCCCAACTACTGGTAACACCCGCACTTCTGACGTCCCGTCAGACGCACCACGAGGAGTCATCGTTGACCATCGCCCCCCACGCCGGAACCAAGGCGGCACCGGTGCCGACCCAGTCCACGTACCAGACCCGCGTCGCGGACTACTGGAACGCCGAGGAGAACCCGGTCAATCTCGAACTCGGCAGGATCGACGACCTCTACCACCATCACTACGGCGTCGGCGACGTCGACCGGTCCGTGCTCGACGAGCCCGACCCCGAGCTGCGCCGTGAGCGGATCACCACCGAACTGCACCGTCTGGAACACGCCCAGGCGGAACTCCTCACCACCCACCTCGGCCCCCTCTCCCCCACCGACCGCGTCTTCGACGCCGGCTGCGGGCGCGGCGGCGGCAGTGTCGTGGCGCATCTGCGCCACGGCTGCCACGCGGACGGTGTGACGATCTCCGCCAAGCAGGCCGAGTTCGCGAACGATCAGGCCCGCAGGCGGGGCATCGACGGCCAGGTGCGCTACCACCACCGCAACATGCTCGACACGGGATTCGCGACCGGCGCGTACGCGGCGTCGTGGAACAACGAGTCGACCATGTACGTCGAGCTGGACCTGCTGTTCGCCGAGCACTCCCGGCTGCTGCGCCGCGGCGGACGCTACGTCGTGATCACCGGCTGCTACAACGACACCTACGGGCGGGCCTCCCGCGAGGTGTCCCTCATCAACGCCCACTACATCTGCGACATCCACCCGCGCTCGGAGTACTTCCGCGCGCTGGCCCGCCACCGCCTGGTGCCGGTCCACGTCCAGGACCTCACCTCGGACACCATCCCCTACTGGGAGTTGCGCCGACAGGCCGACCATCTGGTCACGGGCATCGAGGAGACGTTCCTGACCGCGTACAAGAACGGAAGTTTCCAGTACCTGCTGATCGCGGCCGACCGGATCTGAGCGACGCCGCACCCCGCGCGGGGCCCGCGCCGGACGGCACGTTCCGGCGCGGGCCCGTGCGATGTCTCTTGCATCCCCGCATCGCACGAGCCCGTGCCGGAACTCCCCCGGGCGGCTCCCCCTTGAACCGTGGGCATTTACTGTTCTACCTTCGCCACATGGTCGGGGCATCAACGCCTGCTCACCAGCGCAACAACTGGTGGACGGCAGATGGGCCGGGTGATGCGGAATGCGTCCGCACCTCGCTCTGATCGAGGACGACCCCGACTTCGCACTGATGTGCCGTTCCTATCTGGAGCGCGCGGGCTTCACGGTCACCTGGGCCATGGACGCGCGCGCCGGCAAGGCCGCCCTGTACGAGGGCGACGTCGATCTCGCCGTGCTCGACCTGGGGCTGCCGGACGGCAGCGGTCTCGAGCTGCTGCGGGCGCTGCGGTCCACGAGCCGGCTGCCGGTCATCGTGGTCACGGGCCGCGGTGCGGAGGCGGACCGGGTGGCGGGGCTGGAGATCGGCGCGGACGACTACCTGGTCAAGCCGTTCTCGCAGCGGGAACTGGTGGCCCGTATCCACGCGGTGCTGCGCCGCTCGCAGCCGCATGACGCGCCGACCGTGCTCCGGGTCGGTGCGCTGCGCATCGACTGCGCCGCCCGCCAGGCGTCCGTCGACGGTGCGGCGCTGACGCTGCGCCCCAAGGAGTACGCGCTGCTGGAGATGCTGGCGGCCGCGCCCGGCCGGGTGTTCTCGGCGGATCAGCTGCTGGAGCGGATCTGGGGCTCGTCCTGGCAGCAGCCGGCGACCGTGGTCGAGCACGTGTACCGGCTGCGCGGCAAGCTCGCGCGCCTGGCCGGACCGGCCCCTCGGATCACCACCGTGCGCGGCTACGGCTACCGCCTCGACCCCTGAGTCACCCGCTGCGGCCACGGAGGTCCGACCATGCCCGACGCCCCCGACTTCCGGAGCCTGTTCGACGCGACGCTGTCGCCGCTGCTCATCCTCGACCCCGATTTCACGATCGTCGAGGTCAACCGCGCCTACCTGGCGGCGACCCGCACCGAGCGCGGCATCGTCGGCCACCCCATCTTCGAGATCTTCCCCGACAACCCGGACGACCCGTCGGCCGACGGCGTCGCCAATCTGCGCCGGTCGCTGGAGACGGTGGTCAGAAGCGGCCGTACGGACACCATGGCGCTGCAGCGCTACGACATCCCGACGGGCGAGGAGGGCGCCTTCGACGAGCGGTACTGGAGCCCCGTCAACGCGCCGGTGCTCGGGGACGACGGGCAGGTGCGGTACATCATCCACCGGGTCGAGGACGTCACGGAGTTCGTGCATCTGCGCAAGGTGGGGCGGGAGCAGCAGCGGGCCGTGGCGGACGCGCAGATGCGGGCCGAGGGCATGGAGATCGACCTGTTCGTGCGGGCGCGGGAGATCCGCGAGGTGAACGAGCAGCTGAACCGGGCCAATCACGAACTGGACGCAGCGGGGCAGCGGTTGCGGGAGGAGCAGCGGGCCAAGGACCGGTTCATCGCGACGCTCTCGCACGAGCTGCGCAACCCGCTCGCCGCGGCGACCGCGGCCACCGAGCTGCTGGCCCTCGACATGCCGGACGGCCATCCGGCGCTGGCGGTGCTGGAGCGGCAGTTGGGCACGCTGGCGCGGATGAGCAACGACCTGCTGGACGGGACGCGGGCGGTGACCGGACGTCTTGAACTGGTGCGCGATCCGGTCGACGTACGGTCCGTGGTGCACGGGGCGTGCGCCGACATACGAGGCCTGTTCGGGCACGAGGGCCGCACGCTGGGCGTGGTGCTGCCGACCGAGCCGGTGGTCGTGGACGGCGACCGGCTGCGGCTGGCGCAGGTCTTGACGAACCTCCTGTCCAACGCACTGAAGTACACCCGGCCGGGCGGGCACACGGAGGTGGGCCTGACGGTGGTGGACGGCCGGGCCCGGCTGACCGTGCGCGACGACGGCATCGGCTTTCAACCCGCCCAGGCCGAGGAGCTGTTCGGGGTGTTCATGCGGGCCGCCCCGGCCGGTCCGGACACGCCGGAGGGGCTGGGGCTCGGGCTCGCCGTGGCCCGTACGGTGGTGGAGCTGCACGGCGGCACGATCTGCGCGCACAGCGACGGGCCGGGCAAGGGCGCGTCCTTCACGGTGCTGCTGCCGACGGCCGACGGCGCGCGTCCGCGCCTGGCCGGGCCCCGGAAGATCCGCCCGGCGCAGAGCCACCTGTCCATCCTGATCGTCGAGGACAACGCGGACCTGGCCGCGACCTACCG
The DNA here is from genome assembly GCF_040644055.1 of Streptomyces sp. NPDC047043. NCBI lineage: Bacteria > Bacillati > Actinomycetota > Actinomycetes > Kitasatosporales > Streptomycetaceae > Streptomyces > Streptomyces sp. NPDC047043. The sequence goes on along the minus strand of NZ_JBEYVO010000008.1, from coordinate 227,979 downwards.
CACTCTGCTGGAACGCCAGGGCCACCGGGTCACGGCGGTGCACACGGGCGAGGACGCGCTCACCGCCGTCGACGATCAGCCCTTCGACGTCGTGCTGTGCGATCTGGGGCTGCCGGACATCGACGGCTATGCGGTCGCCCGTGCGGTGCGTGCGCGGCCGGAGGGCGACCGGATCCGGCTGATCGCGGTGTCCGGGTTCAGCCAGGGCACCGACCGCGCCTTGTCGCGGGCGGCCGGCTTCGACGCCCACCTGGCCAAACCGCTGCCGCTCACGGATCTGCTGGAGCTCCTTCAGCGACTGGGCCGGGGCTGACCCGAAAGACGGTCCCTCGGCTTGAACTCACTTCTGTGTCTTCCGCCTTGGGCCCGGCTGTGCTTGCCTGGGGGGCCGTTTCGGTTGCCGGGGCTGGAGTCACCGTATGCGGAAACCGTGGTTCGTGGGGGCACTGCTGACCGGAGTGCTGCTGCTCGGCGCGTGCGGCGACCCGTCGTCCGGGCCCGAGGAGCCCCCGCCCTCGCCCGCCGTGCCCGGGGCGTCCGCCACGACGACCCACCAGCGGGCGCCCGCCTCCCCCGATGTGCCCGCGGTGGCACCCCGGGTGCTCTACCTCGGCGACTCGCTCGCGATGGAGGCCCAGAACGTGCTCGGGCAGGAGCTGCGCCGGGACCTGAGGGCGAAGTACACGAGCGCCCCGTACTCGGGCACCACCTTGTGCGACTACCTGGAGGGCACCGGGGAGAAGTCGCTCGTCCCGAATGCGGACAAGGCGGCCGCGCTGGTGCGTGCCCAACATCCGGACTATGTGGTCATGCAGTTATGGGGCAACGCGTGGGTCTACACGTGGTGCATGGACGGCATCACCTACGACGCCTCGCAGCAGAAGTACTTCACGCGCTACAAGGCCGACCTGCGCAGGATCACCGAACAGGTCGCGGCGGCGGGCGGAAGCAAACGCCCGAAGATCGTGTGGGTGCTGCAGGGTCCGGATCCGATCACCCCGGACCGGGTCCGGCACGTGAACGAGATGTACCAGCAGCAGGCCGCCGCCTCGGGCGACCTGGTCGCCGACGCGGGCGCCACGGTGAGCCCCGCCGGGGCCCGCTACACCTGGTCCCAGTACCTGCCGTGCACGGCCTACGAGCAGGCGCACCCCGACTACTGCACCCAGCCCTCCCGCGACCGCACCGCCCTCCACCTCGACAAGGACTACCTGCACTTCTGTCTGGCGCCCACGACGTCCACGCCGAAGCCGTGCCCGGTGCGCTCCCCCGGCATCCTGCGGATCGCCCGCGAGATCACTCGGGTGATCGGGGAACGAGCTCGCGCTCGATGAGCCGGTTGAGGTGCCGCCGGGCCTCCTGGGTACTCAACGGCGGTGCCTGGCGCAGCCGTTGCAGGGCGAGGCCGTCGGCGAGGGCGGCGAAGCGGACGGTGAACCCGTCGAGGTCGTCGGAGTCGAACTCGCCGTCGGCGACGCCCCGTTCGGCCAGTTCGCGGATCTGCCGGTGCCAGGCCTCGTACCGCTGTGCCTGGCCACGCGCGAAGGCCTCGTCGGTGCCCTGCTCGCCCGCGTTCCAGTAGTCGAACCACATCCGCCAGTGCCGGTCGGTGTCCTCGGTGAACAGCGCGTCGACGAGCAGCCTGAGCGCCTCGGCCCCACTGGTCGCCTGCTCGGCGGCCTCGCTGAGCTCGGCGTAGTACCGCTCGATGTGCAGCACCATCGCTTCGGAGAGGATCTCCTGCACGCTGCCGAAGTGGTACGTCACGGTCCCGACGGACACCCCGGCGGCCGCGGCCACGTCGCGCACACCGACCGACTTGTAACCGCGCTCCGCGATCAGCGGGACGGCGGCCTCGACGATCAGGCGCCGCCGCACCTCCGTGGGCTGCCGCGTCCGGTCGGCGGCGGCGACGGCACGGCGCGGGCTCTTCGCGGCCTGCTGAGGCTGCTTGGCGGCCGTCATCCCGACGTCCTCGGGGTGGTGCGGTGCCATGCGCGCTTGGCCACTGTCTCTCCGTTCGCCCGTGCTTCGATACGGCTGTCCATGATGAAGTCCGCGGCCGTGGCGCGCAGCTCCGTCCGCGTCATGATCTCAGCGTCCCAGTCGTCCCCGCGCCGCAGCCGGATGTGCCACTCGGAGACGGCCCGCGCGGACAGCGGGTCGTCGCTGCGGACGACGTACGTCTCGCGCGCGCTCTCCTCGTAGCGCAGCCCGTCCGGATACGTCCGCGATCCCCCGTAACCGGGGTTGACCTCCAGCGTCCACTCCCCCTTCGCCACGTCGTGCGTGACCAGACGCTCGGGGCGGGGGTCGGCCGGCACGTCGTACGCCACCGGCAGGGGAGGCGCCTGCTCGGGTTCCTCGAAGCGGACGGGCGCCTCGTCCCCGGCTTCGCGAACGGGCAGGAGTACGGCGCTGTCGGCCGGGACGACGTGCAGCACCCCGCGTTCGCCGTGCGGCCACACCCAGGGCCAGTACGTGTCGGAGACGGCGAGACGGATGCGGTGGCCGGGCGGGAAGGCGTAGCCGATGCCGTTGAGCTCGAACTCGACTTCCTCGTACGTCCCCGGCGACCACTCGACCGCCCGGTCGCGCCCGTGCCTGCTGAGCAGGTTGAGCACGCCCCGCGTGACGAGCGTGGACGAGCCGTCAGGCGCGACGTCGCACACGCGGGCGATGACATGGGCCCGCGGGGTGGCGCTGTCGAGGCGGAGCCGGACGCGCGGGCGGCCGAGGATCTCGACCCGCTCGGTGAGGGGCACGGAGTCGAAGCAGACCGAACGGCCGTCCTCCTCGCGCTGGTCGGGCGGCAGATCGCCCGCGTTGCCGAAGGGGAAGAAGCGCCCGGCGTCGAGACCGGTGTGCTGCGGGGAGCGTACGAGGACGGGATCACGGCTCTCGCCGAGCGCCCGCGTGTCCCAAGTGACCTTCGGGCTGGGCCATTTCGCGTCGCTCACCCACCGGCCCGGCATCTCCTCGTACGAAGGCGCGGGCGGGACCGGGTCGTTGAGCCAGGCGCGCAGCAATGGCTCGGCCATGATCCCCGTGTCGATGCCCTTCAGGTGCTGGTCCCACCAGCGCAGGGTCTCCTGGAGGAAGCCGATCGCGGGGCCGGGCGGCAGGCCGCGGTCGGGGTACTGGTGCGACCAGGGGCCGATGATGCCCCGCACCTGGTCACCGGGCAGGTGCTCGACGAGCCGCAGCACGGTGTCGCGGTAGGGGTCGTGCCAGCCGCCGACCGCGAGGACGGCCGCGTCGATCGCGGTGTGGTCCTCGCAGACGCTGCCGTGTTTCCAGTAGTCGTCGCGCTGCTGGTGCTCCAGCCAGGTGTGCAGGAAGGGTTCGAGGGCGTCGAGGCGCTCGCGCCACATGGGCAGCCAGCGGTCGGCTCCGACGTTCGCCGGGTCCGGCGGGCGGGCGGCGAAGGCGAGCATGGTGCCGGCCCAGGCGAGCATGTCGATGCCGAGGACTGCGCCGCCCGTGTAGTGGACGTCGTTGTCGTAGCGGTCGTCGGTCGAGCAGACCGTCACGATCGCCTTGAGGGGTTCGGGGGCGAGGGCGGCGATCTGGAGGGCGTTGAAGCCGCCCCAGGAGATGCCGAACATGCCGACCTTGCCGGTGCACCAGGGTTGTGCGGCAAGCCAGTTGACGACGTCGACGCCGTCCGCGAGCTCCTGGGCGTCGTACTCGTCGCCGGGCGTGCCCTCGCTGTCGCCGTGGCCACGGATGTCCACGCGCACGGAGGCGTAGCCGTGGCCCGCGTACCAGGGGTGGCGCTGGGCGTCACGCGGGGCGGTCCAGTCGCTCTTGCGGTACGGGAGGTATTCGAGCAGCGCGGGCACGGGGGTGGCCCCGGCGTCGGCGGGGCGCCAGATGCGGGCGTGCAGCCGGGTCGTGCCGTCACGGGTGGGGATCCACACGTCCTCGTGGACGACCTGGTGCTCGAACCGCTCGCGGTACTTCACGAGACTCCTTCGGTGACAGGGACGTTGACGGGCCGCCAGCGACGGACACGGTGACGGTCGCCGTGCTCGGTCCACACCTCGTCGGGTTCCGCCGCGTCCGCCCAGTCGGGGACGTCGTCCACCAACGGCCCTGCGTCGGGGTCGGGTTCGAGGGCGGCCGCCATCAACTGCCGGGTGTAGGGGTGGCCGGGAGCGGCGAAGACGGCCTCCGTCGGCCCCTCCTCGACCACGACGCCGTCCCGCAGAACGACTACGCGGTCCGCGATGCCGCGCACGACGGCCAGATCGTGGCTGATGAACAGGCAGGCCAGCTGCCGCTCCCGGCGCAGGTCGTCGAGCAGACGCAGCACGTCGGCCTGTACGGACACGTCCAGCGCGGTGGTGATCTCGTCGGCGATCAGTACGTCCGGTTCGCCCGCCAACGCCCTTGCGATGCCGATGCGTTGGCGCTGGCCGCCAGAGAGCTGGGCGGGCAGCCGGTCGGCCAGGGCGGGGTCGAGGCGTACGTCGGCGATGAGCCGTCGGGCGCGCTCGGCGGCCTCGCCGCGGCCGACCGCCGTACCGAAGAACCGCAGCGGACGCCGGACCGTGTCCCCCACCGAACGGCGCGGGTTGAGCGAGGTGTCCGCGTTCTGGAAGACGAGCTGCACCCGGCGCCGCAAGGACATCGGCCGCTGCCGGGCCGGCCGGGCCAGGTCGCCCTCCTCGTGGCTCATCGAGCCACCGGAGGGGGTGCGCAGCCCCGCCAGGGTCCAGGCCAGCGTGGACTTGCCGCTGCCCGACTCGCCCACGAGGGCGAGGACCTCACCGCGTCGCACCTCGAAGGAGACGCCGTGCACGGCACGGGAGCTGCCGTAGTCGACGGTGACGTCACTTGCGGAGACCGCGACGGGCGAGCCGTCCGGCACGAGGGCCTTCGGGCGGATCTCGCGCTCCCCCGTCTCCCCCACGAGCGCGAGACCGGAGTCGTCCAGCCGCGGCACGCTCGCCAACAGCCGCTTCGTGTACGGCTCCTGCGGCGTCGCGAACAGCTGCCGGGTGGGCGCCGACTCCACCACCCGGCCCGAGTTCAGCACGCACACCTCGTCGGCCAGATGCGCGACGACGCCGAGGTCGTGGCTCACCAGCACGACAGCCAGGCCGAGTTCGTCGCGCAGGGCGGCTATCAGGTCCAGGACACCGCGCTGGGTGACGACGTCCAGTCCGGTCGTCGGTTCGTCGAGGACCAGCACCTTGGGCCGGGCGGCGACGGCCATGGCGATGGCGACGCGCTGCTGCTGGCCGCCGGACAGCTCGTGCGGGTAACGGCGGGCCAGTTCGGCGGGGCGCGGCAGCCGGACCTGCTCGAGCAGATCGACGACGGGGATGTCGCCACCCGCCTCCTCGATCTGGCGGCCGATGCGCATGGAGGGGGTCAGCGCGTGTCCGGCGTTCTGGGCGACCATGGCGACCGTCCCGCCGCGCAGCCGCCGCAACTCCCGTGCGGGCAGGGCGAAGACGTCGCGCCCGTCCACCTGGACGGAGCCACCGGTGATCCGGGAGCCGTGCCGCAGATGCCCGAGCAGGGTCGCGGCGACGGTCGACTTGCCGCTGCCGGACTCCCCGACGAGCGCGAGGGTCCGCCCGGCGGCGACCTCGAGGGAGACGTCGTGGACGACGGGCACGTCCCGGCCGCCCGAACGGTACGCCACGGACAGGGAGTTCACGGAGACGATCGAGGTCGTGACCGATGCGGTCGCGCTCATCAGGAGCCCTCCCTGATCCGGTCGACGCCCCAGGCCTTGGACAGGCCGTCGGCCGCGAGGTTGAGCCCGACCACGAGCGTGGCCAGAGCGATGATCGGCGCGAGGCTCGCCATCGGCACGACGGTGATGGCCGTGCGGTTCTCGGCGACCATCAGCCCCCAGTCCGGAGTGGGCGGGTCGGCGCCGAAGCCGAGGAAGGACAGCGAGGAGATCAGCAGGACGACCCAGGAGGCACGCATCGCGAACTCGACGCACACGACATCGGTGATGTTCGGCAGGACCTCGCGGCGCAGGATCGCCCAGGTGCCCTCGCCGCGGGCGCGGGCGGCGGTCACGTAGTCGGCGGGTACGACGGCGAGGGCGGCACCCCGCACCACCCGGACGACCTGAGGCACGTAGACGACGGCGATCGCGAGCACGATGACCAGCGGGCCCGTGCCGAGTGCCGTGACGACGACGAGGAGCGTGAGGATCGCGGGCACGGACAGCACCGCGTCCAGCACCCGCCCCAGCACGTCGTCGAACCAGCCGCCGCGCAGGGCGGCCGCGCAGCCGATCACCGTGCCGAGGGCGACGGTCAGGACGGTGGCGGTGACGGAGACACCGAGCGCGTACCGGCCGCCGTACAGGACGCGTGCGAGGACGTCGCGGCCGTACTGGTCGGTGCCGGCCCAGTGCGACCAGCTCGGGCCGAGCAGGGCGTGCGAGGCGTCGTTGGCGATGGGGTCGTAGGAGGTGAGCAGTGGGGCCAGCAGTGCGATCACGACGTGGACGGCGACGATCGCGAGGCCCACGACGGCGGTGCGTGAGGAGCGCAGGGTGCGCAAGGCGCGGGCGGTGGCGCGTGGGGCCGGGGCGGCGACCGGGGCGGTGTCGAGCGTGGTCATCGGGTCCTCCCTCGGATGCGGAGCCTGGGGTTGAGGGCCATGGCGCCGAGGTCGGCGGCGAGGTTGCACACGACGTAGACGACGGCGCTGATCAGGGCGATGGCCTGGATGACGGGCAGGTCCCGGTTCTGCACCGAGGAGAGCATCAGCTTGCCGATGCCCGGGTAGTTGAAGACGTTCTCGACGACGGCGACCCCGCCCGCGAGCCAGGCGACATTGAGGGCGATCACGTGGAGGGTGGGCAGGAGGGCACCGGGCAGGGCGTGCCGGGTGACGATCCGCCAGGTGGACAGGCCCTTGAGGCGGGCGGTGGTGACGTACTCGCTCGCCATCACGTCGATGACGGAGGTGCGGGCCATGCGGACGATGTAGGCGGCCATCACCACGGCGAGAGCCAGGGCGGGGAGCCAGACGGCGGGCAGGAGTTGGGAGACGGTGGCGTCGGGGCCGTAGAGGACGACCGCGGGGAACCACGGCAGCGCGACCGAGAAGCACAGCACCAGGACGGTGGCCACGACGAACTCGGGAACGCTCATGCCGACGAGGCTGACGGTCGAGATGAGGTGGTCGGGCCAGCGGCCGCGGTGGAGCCCGGCGAGGATACCCAGGAGGAGCGAGCCGGTCACCGCGAACAGGACCGTGATCAGGGCGATGAGCGCGGAGTTGGCCAGGTACTGGGCGACTTCGGCGCCGACGGGCTTAGTCGAGACGAGGGAGGTGCCGAAGTCGCCGTGCAGGGCGCCCCTGATCCAGTCGAAGTACCGTTCCCAGGCGGGCCGGTCGAGTCCGAGCTTGCCGCGCAGCTCGGCGACGGCGGCCGGGGTCGCGTCCTTGCCGAGGACCTGGGTGGCGACGTCGCCGGGCAGGGCCTGGACGGCGAGGAAGACCAGCACGGAGGAGAGGAAGAGAGTGCCGAGGGCGGCCGCGATCCGGCGGGCGACGAAGGACAGCATGTTCACGCCCCCTTCAGGCCGATGCGGAGGTAGTCGAACTCGAAGCCGTGCTCGGCGTATCCGCGTACCTTGCGCGAGATGCCGACGAGCCGGTCGGCGAACATCGGGGTCATCGCCCCGCCCTTCTCGATCACCAACGCCTGTGCCTGGCCGTAGAGTTCACGGCGTTTCGTGTCGTCCGTCTCGGCGCGCGCCCGGTCGAGGACGGCGTCGAAGTTCTTGTCCGACCAGGCGGTCTCGTTGTAGGAGGAGCCGCTGCGGAAGATCTGGGTGAAGAGCTGGTCGACGGGCCGCCCGGTGAACCAGTAGGTCGCCATCAGCGGCTTCTTCATCCAGATCTGCGTGTAGTACGAGTCCGCGGACGCCGTCTTGACGCGGGCGCGGATCCCGGCGCGCTTCGCCGAGTCCTGGTACGCGAGCGCCATCGGCGTGAAGAGCGGGTCGTAGGAGGAGGTGTACAGGTCGACGGCGAGTCCCTCGTGGCCCGCCTTCTTCAGCAGGAAGCGGGCCTGTTCCGGATCGTGCTTCGGGTGTGCGGAGATGTGTGCCGGGTCGGTCGGGGGCACCGGGTTGTCCCAGCCCGCCGTGCCCGCTCCCTGCAGTGCCACCTGCACGACGTGCTCGGGGTCGTAGGCGAGCTTCATCGCCTGACGGACGCGGACGTCGGTGAAGGGCTTCTCGGTGGTGAGCATCGGCAGCACGTACCACTGGGCGTTCTTGACGCGGGCGATGGTGGCGTGGTCGGAGGCGGCGACGACGCGGGCGGTGGCGAAGTCGAGGTTCGTCTGGGACAGCAGGTCAACCTGCCCGGCCAGCAGGGCATTTGAGCGGGCGGACATGTCGGCGACCGAGTAGAAGGCGATCGCGTCGAGGACTGGGCGGCCGGCCCAGTGGTCGGCGTAGGCGGTGATGCGGCCGGGACCTGCGGGTGCGAACGACTCCAGCTTGAAGGGGCCGGTGCCGATGCCCGTGCGGCCGATCGACGTCGCGCTGCCGTCGGGGACGACGTAGCAGTTGTAGTGCGTCAGCAGGCTCGGGAACTCGGCGTTCGGGGTTTTCAGCGGGACGACGAGGGTGTGGGCGTCGGGGGTGCGCAGCTTGTCCGGGTCCACCAGCGGGGCGAGTACGGCGGCCTGCGGGGACGCCGTCGCCTTGTCGAGGATGTGACGCAGCGTGTAGGCGGCGTCGGCGGAGGTGAAGGCGCGCCCGTCGTGGAAGGTGACGCCCTTGCGGAGCCGGAAGGTCCAGGTGCGCGCCTTGCCGTCCGCCTCCCAGGACTCGGCGAGGTCGGGCGCGAGCTCACCGTCGGAGCCGATGCGGACGAGCCGGTTGTAGAGCGCGCCCAGGTATTCGTACGCCGACAGGGCGCTCGCCGGGTCGAGGGTCTCGGCGTCGGAGGCGGGCGGCCGGGCGATCCGCAGGGTGCCGCCGCGGTCGGGGGCGCCCCGCACGGCGGCGGCCGGCACGACGGGGGCTGCCGTGGCGCCCGTACAGCCGGACAGCAGCCAGGACGCACCGAGCGAGGCCACGGAGGCGGCGCCCGCGGCGAGCACCGACCGGCGACCCGGATGGTGGATGTCGGACATGGACCGACCGTCCCTCCCGCTATTCGTTCAGCGGAACGATTGAGTGAAGTGCGTGAACGATAACGAGACGACGGTTTCCCGCCAACCCTTCGGGCGCGGAAATTTACGTCGGAAACGCAGCGGTTACCTGCGGCGGTCGGTCGGCTGCCGCGTTCAGCAGGTGACCTCGCGGGCCCACGGCAGCAGCAGTCGCTCCAGCAGGACGACGAGGTGGAAGAGCAGCACGCTCATGACGCTGAGCAGGGCCATCGCGGCGAAGGCGAGGGGCGTGTCGGCGTTGGTGCCGGAGGCCACGATGACGTAGCCGAGGTCCTGGTCGCCGCCCGCGAACTCGCCGACGACGGCGCCGACGACGGCCAGGGTGACGCCGAGCCGCAGTCCGGTGAAGACCTGGGGCAGCGCCCAGGGGATGCGCAGTTTGCGGTAGGTCTGCCAGCGGGTCGCGGTGAGCGAGCGGGCGAGTTCGGTCAGTTCCAGGGGCACCGAGGTCAGCCCGGCCATTGTCGTCACCACGACGGGGAACCAGGCGAGCAGGGCCACCATGAACACCTTCGGGGCGGTGCCGTAGCCCAGCCAGACCACGAGGAGCGGCGCGACCGCGATCTTGGGGACCGCGTTGACGGCGACCAGGAGCGGCATGACCGCGCGTTCGACGGTGCGGGAGGCGGTGAGCAGCACCGCGGTGGCGAGACCGGCGGCCACGGCGAGCCCGAAGCCGATCGCCGTCTCGGCGAACGTCTGCCAGGTCTGGCGGAGCAGGTAGCCGGGCAGCCGGTCGAAGGCGTCGACGACGTCGGGCGGCGCGGGCAGCAGGAACGGCCTGATGTCGAAGGCGACCGTCACCAGCCACCACCCGGCCAGGGCGCACCCGGCCGCCAGGACCGGAGGTCCCGCCGACAGGACGCGTCTCACGCCGGAGGCCTGCGGCCGATGGTCGAGTACGTGAAGTGGCTGCGCACAATGAGGCGCGGGTCGTCGACCAGCCGTACCAGGGCGTCGAGTTGGGCCTCGGTCATGCCCGCGGTCAGGAAGTCCTCCCGGGCCTGGGCGAGGTTCGCGCCGATCAGCAGGGCGCCGGCCGTGCCGCCGGGCCAGGACCGGGCGTGCATCGCGGTGTCGACGTCGGTCAGGCCGGCCTCGAGCATGGCGGCGGGTGCCCGGGAGGCCCAGGTGGGGTCGTTGCCGTGGGCGGGCAGGACGCGTTCGACGAGCAGGGTGTGGTAGAGGTCGACCAGTTCGGCGGCCTCCGGGGTGGGTGCCGCCAGCACCATCTTGCGGAAGGTGGTCTCGAAGTCCTCCACCACCAGTGCGCCGCCGGGTGCGAGGACAGCGGCGAGCCTGCGCAGGACGGCCTCGCGGCCGGGCAGGTGCAGCAGCACCAGCCGGGCGTGGATGACGTCCCACGGACCGTCGGGCACCGGTTCCGTCTCCAGGTCGTGCTGCAGCACCTCGTAGGGCGCATCGGTCGGCAGATGGCGGGTGTTGATGTCGGTGGCCAGCACGCGTCCCGTCGGTCCCGCCGCGCGGGCGAGCCAGGCGGCGATGCTGCCGCCCCCGGCTCCGACCTCGAGGCAGCGTCGGCCGGTCAGGTCACCCAGGGACGTCAGCCGCGAGACGGTGAACTCGTCAAGGACCACCGGGAGTTGGCTGTGCCGGTCGACGGCTGCCGGGTCGTCGTTGTCGAAGGCGTAGGTGAGCGGGGTTTCCATGGGCGTCAACTCGCCTTCATGGCGGCGAAGTCGACGACATCCTTCGGCCTCATGCCCGGCTCGATGAGACCGGCTTTCTGCAGGTCGGCGATGGCCCGCCGCATCCGCACCTCGGTGATCATCCCGATGTTCGCCCTGCCCTGCGCCGTCACGGACGGTGTCATCAACTCGATCTCCTGGGTCGCGGCGGCGGCGTCGGTCGCGGGCTGCTGGGCATGCAGCAGATTTCCGGCCTTCAGGTTGGCCTTGAGCGAGGCGTAGGAGTCACAGGTCTTCTTGATCACGTGCTGCGCGGCCTGCGCCCCCAGGCTCCACCGTGCCTTCACCTCGTCGTAGGCGAGGCGGCGCAGCGGAAAGTTGTTCTTCACGCCCTGTTCGAAGGCGACCTGACTGACCCAATTCGCCGCCTCGTTGCAGGCGGCCAGGGTTGCTTCAAGTGCCGCCGCCTGTACGGGCGTCGGCAGCAGCTTCACCTGCACCACCAGCTTCACATCCGCGACGCTATCCGGCGATCCCGGCCCCCGCATTCGAACAGGGCAATCACCCCTGCCCAGTTACCGAGCCGTCCCGGCCCGCCGCGCCGCCCGCCCGAGGATGCGCGCCTCCTCCCGGGCGTGAACGCCCGGGGTTCGTAAGAACATACTGAGGGGCGCGGTCGACGACTTCCGGGTGCACGGCAAGGCACTGAGCGCCGCAGAGGTGGCAGCGCTGGCTCAGGCCCCCTCGGCGTAGCAGAAGAACGGCCGGTCCGCCCCCTCCCCCGTGGAGGGCGGACCGGCCGTCGCTCAGAGGCCGGCCGTCACTCGCCCGCGTAGGCCTTCTCCAGGGCGGCGATGTCGAACTTGCTCATCGCCATGAACGCCTTGGTCGTGCGGGACGCCTTCTCCGGGTCCGCATCACTGATCATGTCGATGAGCTTGTCGGGGATGACCTGCCAGGACACGCCGTACTTGTCCTTGAGCCAGCCACAGGGGCCGGGCTCGCCGCCGCCCTCGGTCAGTTTGGTCCAGTAGTAGTCGATCTCCTCCTGGTCGGCGCAGAAGATCTGGAAGGAGATCGACTCGTTGAACTTGAACTGCGGGCCGCCGTTCAACGCGACGAACTTCTGGCCGTTGGCCGTGAACTCGACGGCCAACACCGAGCCGGCGGGGCCCGCTCCTCCCTCGACGTTGCGGCCGACGCGTCCGATGCTGGAGTTCTTGAAGATCGACACGTAGTAGTGGGCGGCCTCCTCCGCCTGGCCGTCGAGCCAGAGACACGTGGTGAATCCGTCGGTGGTCATGAGCACCTCCTGGGGGCGTGGAACGCGGTCACCTGTGTCGACTGATCCTCGCGCCGGAACTCATCGGCCGGGCGGCCGATTAATCCAGATGGCCGCTACACGGTTCGGAACTAGCATCGCGGTCATGACGACTCCGTCCGCCGACAGCGGCCTACGTCCCTTCCGCATCGACATCCCGCAGCGCGACCTCGACGACCTCCACGACCGCCTCGACCGCACCCGCTGGCCCGACGAGCTGCCCGGGGTGGGCTGGGCGTACGGCGTGCCCACGGACTACCTGCGCGAGCTGGTCGGGTACTGGCGGCACGCATACGACTGGCGGGCAGCCGAGGCGCGGCTGAACGAGTGGCCGCAGTTCACGACCGAGATCGACGGCGCGCGGGTGCACTTCGCGCACATCCGCTCCCCCGAGCCCGACGCCACCGCGCTGATCGTCACGCACGGCTGGCCGGGGTCGATCGCCGAATTCCTGGACGTCATCGGCCCGTTGACGGATCCGGCCGCGCACGGCGGCGACCCCGCCGACGCCTTCCACGTGGTGGTGCCGAGCATTCCGGGCTTCGGGTTCTCCGGACCCACCCGGGAGACCGGCTGGGAGGCGCGCCGGATCGCCGACGCATGGGTCGAGCTCATGACGCGCCTGGGCTACGAGCGGTTCGGCGCCCAGGGCGGCGACTGGGGCGCGGCCATCTCCCGCGAGCTGGGCCGCGTCCACCCCGACCGGGTCGTCGGCATCCACCTCAACCTGCTGCCCGGCGCCCAGGCGGCCACCGAGCCGACCCCCGGGGAACTGGAGAGGCTGAGCCCCGAGGAGCGGGAGCGGACGCTGACGTCGTGGCGCCGGTGGGCCGCGTGGTTCCGCGACGGGACGGGCTACTTCCATGTGCAGTCCACCCGCCCGCAGACCGTCTCGTACGCGCTCACGGACTCGCCGGTCGGCCAACTCGCCTGGATCGTCGAGAAGTTCCAGGAGTGGACGGACTCCGAGGAGCTGCCCGAGGAGGCCGTCGACCGGGACCTGATGCTCACCAACGTGATGCTGTACTGGCTGACGGGCACGGCGGGCTCGTCGGCCCGCGTCTACTACGAGCGTGCCCATGCCTCGGGCGAGCGCATCGCCGCCCCGCACGAGCCCTCGACCGCCCCGACCGCGGTGGCCTCCTTCCCCGGCGACCCGCAGATCCCGCTGCGCCACAAGGCGGAGCGCACGGAGAACATCGTGCGCTGGACGGAGCTCGACCGGGGCGGGCACTTCGCCGCGATGGAGGAGCCCGACCTGCTGGTGGAGGACGTACGGGCGTTCTTCCGGCAGCTGCGCGAGAAGGGCTGAGACGGGGCTCTGCCCATGGCGAATCTGCCGCGGGCAGAGAAAGTGCTGACGGGCGTCGTCCGAGGTCAAGAGTGGAGTCGACGGCATCCCCGCCACCACGAGGAGAACCGATGACTCCACTCACCACGCTCGCGCCGCGGGCCGAGGAGGGCGACACCCCGCCCACCCGCTTCGACGACCAGCTCGCCGCCCAGCTGCTCGCACAGCGGATCGTGCTGCTGGGCACGCAGGTCGACGAGGTCTCCGCGAACCGGGTCTGTGCCCAGCTGCTGGTCCTGTCCGCGGAGGACCCGCGCACCGACATCAGCCTGTTCATCCAGAGCCCGGGCGGTTCCGTGCACGCCGGGCTCGCGATCTACGACACGATGCGGCTGATCCCGAACGACGTCTCGACGCTCGCCATGGGCTTCGCGGCCAGCATGGGCCAGTTCCTGCTCTGCGGCGGCGCACCCGGCAAGCGCTACGCCCTGCCCAACGCGCGCATCATGATGCACCAGGGGTCGGCGGGCATCGGCGGCACCACCGCCGACATCGAGATCCAGGCGGACAACCTGGAGCACACCAAGCGGACCATGGAGCGGCTCATCGCCGAGCACACCGGCCAATCGCCGGAGACCATCTCCCGGGACGGCGACCGGGACCGCTGGTTCACGGCCGAGGAGGCCAGGGAGTACGGCATCGTGGACCGGGTGGTGGAGTCCTTCGCGGACGTCCGCCCGGCCGCCTCGAAGCGACGGATGGGGCTGTGACATGGGGAACTACACGATTCCGTACGTCGTCGAGCGCACCGCGAACGGTGAGCGGTCCTCCGACGTGTTCAGCCGGCTGCTGTCGGAGCGGATCATCTTCCTCGGCACCGAGATCGACGACGGAGTGGCCAACGTCGTCATCGCGCAACTCCTCCATCTGGAGTCGTCGGCCCCGGACAGCGAGATCTCGATCTACATCAACTCGCCCGGCGGATCGTTCACTTCGCTCATGGCGATCTACGACACGATGACGTTCGTGCAGGCGCCGATCTCGACCTTCTGTGTCGGCCAGGCCGCCTCCACCGCGGCCGTGCTCCTGGCCGGCGGGGATCCCGGGCGGCGGTTCGTGCTGGAGCACGCGCGTGTGCTGCTCGGGCAGCCCGCCTCCGGTGGCAGCCGGGGCACGATCTCCGATCTCGCGCTGCAGGCGAAGGAGATGGTGCGGATCCGCTCCCAGGTCGAGGAGGTGCTGGCCCGGCACACCCACCACGAACTCGCGACACTGCGTGCGGACATGGATCGCGACAAGGTGTTCACCGCCGAGGAGGCGGTGGCGTACGGGCTGGCCGACGAGGTGGTGAGCCGGCGCCTCGTCTCGGTGTGAGGCGCCGGCCGGAAGGCGTCCTCAGGCGGCCAGGCACAGTCCGTTGTACGGCGACGCGGACGTGCCCCGGCTGCGGCCGGTGTGGCGGCTGCTGATCCGGGTGAGCTCGCCCTGGGCCAGCGACAGCAGATCGCCGAGGCCCAGGCCCAGGGCGTGGGCGGCGGCCGCGAGGACCTCGGAGGAGGCCTCCTTGCGGCCGCGCTCCACCTCGGAGAGGTACGGCATGGAGATCCGGGCCGCGTCGGCCACGTCCTTGAGGGTGCGCTCCTGGGCGAGGCGCTCTCGCCGCAGGACGTCGCCGATCAGGTCGCGCCACAAGGGTTCCCTGGGCGCGGGAGCCGCAGGAACGGGCGGGGCCGAGGGCGCCGGGGAGGCCTGGCGCGGAGGCGGCGAGGTGGCGGGGCGCGCACCCTGCGGGCGGCGCAGCGGAATGACTCGGGCTTCGTTCGGCGCTTGGCTGCTCACCTCTTCAGCCTAGGTTTTCCGGGCCCCGGCGGAAGGGGGCGGTATTCCGCCCAGAGTGGAATCATGGAGGGAGACGACGTCGTGGTGAGGCCCGACGCAGCGCATCCGGCCCGTCGCCGTGCGTGCCGGTGGGCATGCAACGGCGCGGAGGGGGTACGCGCAACCGGTAGGGCTTGACGCAGACGTCGAACCGTGACTTCGGGAGAGGACATGGACACCGCCGTGGAACGGTCAGAGGCACAGGTCGTGGGGACCGCCGGGACCGGCACGGAAAACGGACCACTGCCAGGTATCGCGGAACCGCGAGCCGTGGCTCCCCGTGACGCTCGGGAACTGTCCCGCCAGTTCTTCCAGCGCCTGTCGGAACTCGAGGAGGGCACGCACGAGTACCAGTACGCGCGCAACACGCTCATCGAGATGAACATCTCGCTGGTGCGCTTCGCCGCCGGACGGTTCCGGGGGCGCGGCGACGAGATGGAGGACCTCGTCCAGACCGGAATGATCGGCCTGATCAAGGCGATCGACCGTTTCGAGCTGGCCCGGGAGGTCGAGTTCACCTCGTTCGCGCTGCCGTACATCGTCGGTGAGATCAAGCGGTTCTTCCGCGACACCACCTGGGCGGTGCACGTACCGCGCCGGCTGCAGGAGCTGCGCGTCGAACTGGCCAAGGCCCGTGAGGAGCTCGCCAGCCGGCTGGACCGGGAGCCGACGGTGCCCGAGCTCGCCACCTTGATGAACATCCCCGAAGGCGAGGTGATCGAGGCGCAGATCGCCTCCAACGGCTACAACTCCTCGTCCCTGGACGCAGCGCTGACCGGCGACGGCCCGGAGGACGGCGAGGCGGTGCTCGCCGACTTCATCGGCGTGGAGGAGGACGGGCTGCGGCTCGTCGAGGACTTCCAGTCGCTCGCCCCGCTCATGGCCGAACTCGGCGAGCGCGACCGGCAGATCATCCACATGAGGTTCGTGGAGGAGGCCACCCAGGCGGAGATCGGCGAACGGCTCGGCTGCTCGCAGATGCATGTGTCCCGCCTGATCAAGCGGATCATCGCGCGGCTTCGCGAGGGGATGCTGGGCGAGCTCGGCTGCGCGTGAGGGACAGACACGCGCACCTCCACGGGTGACCGCCGCAGGCCACTGCGGCGGTCATTCGCCGTTCAGCGCCACCACTGCGAACACCCGCTTGCCCACCGGCACCCGCTCGACGACGACCCGGGCGGCCAGTACGTGGACTATCTCCAGACCGTGCCGGCCGACGCGCTCGGGGTCCTTGGGGAAGCGGCGGGGCAGGGCCGCACTGCTGTCGTACACGCACACCGAGACCGCACTGTCGGTGCCCTCGAGTTCCAGGATGTACGGCCCGTTGCTGTGCCGATCCGCGTTGGTGACCAGCTCGCTCACCACCAGGAGCACTTCGTCCAAGGCCCGGTCGTCGATCTTGGCGCACCACTCGGTTCTGAGCTGGTCCACGAAGTGTGCGGCGAAGGACCGCGCCTCGGCGATGCATCCGGGTTCGCCGGAGTAGTGCGCCGCCCGCCGCAGCGGTTCGACGGGCACGTCGAAACCAGTCGGTACCACTGCCCCGCCCACATGCTCGATCATGCGTTTCTCTCTCGGAAGCCGGCCTGGCCGGACGCTGCTGCATCAGTGCTGTTACCCCGAGCCGGGCCGCGCAGTCCCGTCCGGACCGATGTGTCCGCTTCGACTCAGAGCGCCGGTGATGTGGTGATCGACTCCGACTGGAGCGCGGACGAGGTGGTGATCGACTCCGGCTGGCTCGTCTCCGGCTCGGAGGAGCTCGATCCGGAATCCGGCGGCGAGGAGGACGAGGAGCTGGGCGCGGACGGCGTGGACGGGGCGGTCGACGTCGGCGGGCAGCTGGTCTTGGAGCTCTCGCCGGGCGAGGAGGCGCACGGGGGCGGCGACTTGGACGACGGCGAGGTCGGTGCCGTCGGCGTGGACACGCTGACCGACGGGGAGGGCTTCACCGGCGGCTCGGTCTTGTGGTCGTGGTGGCCGGTGTCGCCGCGGTGCCGGCCGATCCACTCGTGGTGGTCGGGGTCGTAGATGACGAAGATGTTGATGATCCGCGGTGCGGGGGTGACCACGACGACGTTCGCGGGGCGGTACGCCGGCCAGGAGTCGCCGGTGCGTTTCGGGGTGGTCTGCAGGGCGACGGGCGGGGTGAGCGGGTTGCCGCAGGCGCAGCGCACGCGGGGCACGCCGTGGCTGTCGACGAGGACGGCGGTGCCGGTCTGCAGGACGGCCTGGTAGCTGGTGGCGGCGCCGTCGCGGTAGCCGTGGTTGGTGACGCGGGTGTCCATGCGCAGCTGCACGGGGGTGAGTGCGCGCAGGTAGGTGGGGACCTGGGCGGGGGTGACGTCGGCGACGGAGGCGAACGCCTTGTTCTTGGCGGGGGTGGCCTGGAGGGTCTTGATCTGTTTCTCCACGTCGCAACTGGAGACGTTGCGGGTGCCGCCGTACAGTCCGGGCGCCCCGCCTTCGACGCCGCGTACGGCGTTGGCCGGCGCGGACTCGGTGGCCGGGGAGGCGGAAACCGGTGGGGCGGAGCTCTCCGTGGCCGTGGACTGGGTGAACGGCTCGGGTCCGGTCTTGCCGGCGGCCTGCAGGAAGACCTCGCCGCCCTTGCCCGTGCCTCCGTCGGAGCGGGTGAACACGACGGCGAGGACCACGGCGGCGACCACCGCGGTGGTGAGCACGGCGACGCGGGGAGCCGACTTCCACCAGGGGCGGTGGGGCTCCGGCGACGGCGTGCCTCCACTGCTGCCCGGCGGCTGCGAGGGCGGACCCGAGGGTGGCTGGGAGGGGCCCGACAGCGGGCCGGAGGGCGGTCCTGTGGGTCGGCCGGAGGACGGCGGTTCGACGCTCACGAGCTCTTCTTCCCGACGTGTGTTTTCTGCGGCTCGCCCCGATTCCTGCCGCTTTCCTGCCTTGTGAACCTATTGTGTGCTCCGGTCCCGTGCTGCCCGCAAGCCGACGCGGACGGCCCTCCCGGCGGGCGGGGGCCGCGGGTGCTGCTTAGCGTGGCAAGGGTGAGTCCGCGACCCCCCTTCGCCCCGGCCGTCTCCCGTCATGGCTGGGTGCAGGCCCTCGCCGCGGTGCTGGCCTCGCTGGTCGCCATGGGGGTGGTCGCCGCGCTGGGACTGTGGGCGGCCGGTGCGGCGGATCTTCCGGACGGGGCCTTCCCGCGCGTGGTCGCGGCCACGGTCGTCACGGCCGTCGGCGGCACGATCGAACTGTCCGGAAACGCAGGCGGCCTGGCCAAGTCCAACGCCGGTCTCACCGTGATCCCGCTGTCCGTCACGCTCGTCGGGGCACTCGTGCTCGCCGCCGGTTTCCTGCGCCCGCTGCGGCACCGGGCGGTCGCCGGCGCGCCGGAGCTGGCCGGCTGGGCCGCCCGGCTCGCCGTGCTGTGGCTGCTCGCGCTGCTGGGCCTGGCCTTCGCCGCCCGGCAGAGCTTCACGCTCTCGCTCGGCGAGGGGACGATCGGCGACATCGGCGACCTGTTCGACGTCTCGCCGAAGGTCGGCTTCAAGACCGATGTGCCGCTGACTCTGCTCTTCGGTGTGCTGTGGCTGGTCGGAGTACTGGTGCTGGCCCTGCTGGTCGCGCGGGGGGCGCCGCTGCCGGGACGCCTGCTGCGCTTTCAGGAGTCGGTACGGCCGGCCGCGTACGCCATGGTCGTCCTGCTACTGGCGTACGTCGTTCTGGGCATCGTCATCGGCCTGGTCGTCGCGCTGGTCCGGGGCCACCGGGTCGAGACGCTGGCCGTGATCCTGCTGGGTATGCCGAACCTGGTCTGGCTGGCGCTCACGCTCGGCCTCGGTGCCACCTGGACCGGCAGGGTGCAGGGACCGTTCGGGCTGCCGATGCCGCATGTGCTGGACGAGGTGCTGCGCACCAAGGAGGTCTCCACCCTCAACCTGCGCACGCTCGCCGAGTACGACGGCCGGGTGTGGTGGCTCATGGTCGCGGCCGCGGTCATGCTGCTGGCCGCCGCGTTCCTGCTGGCGGCCCGCTCCCCGGCCCGGATACGCGCCTGGCAGCACGCCCTGCACATGGCGGTCGCACTCGCGCTGACCGTGCTCATGATCTGCCTGGTCTGCCGGATCTCCGCGCACTACGGGCTGTCGGTGCTCGGGATCGGCGACCTGGGCGGGGATCTGGCCGGTGACCTGTTTCTCAAACCCCAGGTGTGGACCGCGCTGGGCCTCGCGCTGCTGTGGGGGCTGGTGACCGGTCTGCTCGGCGCGCTGCTGGCCAGGCCGGTGCGGCGACGGGGCGAAACGGAAAAGAGGTGGGACGGATGATGGCGTCCGTGGAAGTGTGCGGTCAGCCCAGGCTCTGTCTGACGACCGGGACTAGGGAAGGGCAGCACATGGCGCTGGCTCTCGAAGACCGCCTGGCGGTCACCGAGTTGATCGCACTGCACGGCCACCTGGTCGACGACGGGGACCTGGACCGGTCACACGAGGTGTTCACGTCCGACGTCGTCTACGACCTGTCCGACTTCGGCCAGGGCGAGGTCGCCGGGCTCGCCGCCCTCAAGGAGGCGGCGCTGGCGCTGGGCGCGAAGAACCCCGTGGCGCACCACGTGACCAACGTGGTGATAGAGGAGGCCGCCGACGACCGGGTGCGTGCCCGTTCCAAGGGGCTCGGGATCATGGCGGACGGCTCGTGCGGGTCGGTGACGTACGAGGACGAGCTGGTGCGCGTCGCGGCGGGCTGGCGGATCTGCCGGCGCAAGGTGATCGCGCGGCGGGTGCCGCTCAGCGGACTGGGTCAGGAGGCGTGAAGACCGGCTCCGCCCACCGCGGCGGCGGTGCCGGCCGCCCCTGCCCCTCCCCCACGACCCGCAGGTCCACCTCCGTCGGCGGGTGGCCGACGGTCGCCTCGCCGGTCACGGCAGCGCGCAGGGCGGTCACGAAGGCCAGGCACGAGTCGTGGCGGTCGTCCGGGCTCTTGGCCAGCGCCTCGGCGAACACCGCGTCCATCCGGGGCGCGAGGTCGGGGCGGAATTCCGTCAGCGGGGGCGGCTCGTCGTACTGGTGGGCCCACAGCAGAGCCATGTCGTCGTCACGCCGGAAGGGCGGGCGGCCGGCCAGGGACTCGTAGACGACGCAGGCGAAGCCGTAGACGTCGCAGCGCCCGTCGACGGGTCGGCCGGAGATCTGCTCCGGAGCCACGTAGTCGAGCGTGCCGACGAACTGGCCGACGGTGGTGAAGCCGGTCAGGGACAGCGACTTCTTGGTCAGGCCGAAGTCCGTCAGATAGGTGTGCTCGGGGTGGTCGCTGTCGGTGCCGCGGGCGACCAGGATGTTGCCGGGCTTCACGTCCCGGTGGACCAGCCCGTGCTCGTGGGCCGCGTCCAGCGCGGAGCCGACCTGCGCGGCGATGCGCAGCGCGACCGCGGGTGCCAACGGGCCCCGCCGGTCGAGGAGATGACGCAGGTCGCTGCCCTCGACGTAACGCATGGCGATGTACAGGACGCCGTCCGTCTCGCCCGCCTCGTACACCGGCACGATGTGCGGGTGGTCGATCGCGGCGGCCGCCCGGGACTCATGGGTGAAGCGGAGGCGGAAGGTGTCGTTGCGGGCGAGTTCCGGGGCGAGCAGCTTCAGCGCGACGGTGCGGTCCAGGCGCAGGTCGCGGGCGCGGTAGACGACGGCCATGCCGCCGCGGCCGATCTCGCGCTCGATGCGGTAGCCGGCGACCTGCCTGCCGATCAGTTCCGAGGGGCGGCCGGAGAAGAGGCCGGTGTCACGGTCCATCGGGTGTCACGACCTGGGTGGGCGCGTGGCCGGGGTCCGCGGCCGCGGCGCGGGGTTCGTCGTCCGTGGCGTAGGTGCTCAGGCGCATCCCGTCGCCGTACACCCACCGGCCGTGCTCGGTGTCGTAGAGCCACATGGACTCGCCGTCGACGACGACGCCGATGCGCAGTCCTTTCGTACGGCCGCGGAAGGACTCTCCGTCCAGGCCGCCGCCGGCGAGTTCCTCGACCGCGGTCCGGTAGCGGGCCAGGGCCTGTTCGGTGCGGGCGATCAGGGGGCGGGGGTCGGCGGTGCGGGCCTCGGGGCCGCCGGTGGCGGGCGGGTCCTGGGGCACGGCGACCAGGAAGCGGCCGTCGACCCAGGCCGACCAGCCGTTGGCGCACAGGACGTGGCCCCAGTCGCCGCGCCGCTCGACCAGCTGGACGGGCAGGAGCGGGTCGAGGGGCACGGTGGGACGGGCGGGGTCGGGGGCCTCCCAGGCGGGCATGCCGTGCTGGGGGACGACGTGGGTGGGGCGGAAGCCGGGGGTCGTCATCACCGCTCCTACTTCCGCATCACGGCGGGTTCGTGCCGGCGCAGCAGCCGCGACACCGCGAACCCGAAGACCGCCGAGAGCACGACCAGCATGGCGATGTTCAGCAGCCACACCCCGGCCGAGTGCTTGAAGAGCGGGTCACCGGTCAGGTCGCCGGGCACGATGCGGGCCAGTCCGACGGTGCCCGCCATCGCGCCGAGCGCCCACCGGGAGGGCACCAGCCAGGACAGCTGCTCCAGGCCGGGTACGCCGTGCAGCTTCAGCAGGGCGCCGCAGAAGACGACTTGGACGATGGCGAGCAGCACCAGCAGCGGCATCGTCACCTCTTCCTTGTGCACCAGCGCCGACACCAACAGGCCGAGCATCATCGCCGTGAATGCCAACAGGGCGACGGCCACGGTGATTTCGGCAAGGGGCGGCATCAACACACCCTCGCCGCCCGGCGCGTTGAGATCGACGCCTGCCAGCCCGACCAGGGTCAGCACCACGGCCTGCAGCACGGTGATCGTCCCCAGCACGACGACCTTCGACATCAGGTACGCCGATCTGGACAGGCCCACGGCCCGTTCGCGCTGGTAGATGGTGCGCTCCTTGACGAGCTCGCGCACGGCGTTGGCCGCTCCGGTGAGGACGCCGCCGACGCAGAGGATGAGCAGCGCGTTCATCGCCGTCGCCTGTGTCAGCTTGTTGCCGGCGAGGGCGCGGGCCATGGCGCCCATCACGAACGGCAGGGCGATCATGATGGCGAGGAACGTGCGGTCCGCGCTCAGTGCGGTCGTGTAGCGGCGGATCAGCGTGCCGAGCTGCCCGCCACGGCTGCGCGGCCGGGCCGGCGGGGTGATCACGACCGGGCCGGACCGGGGCACGCGGGGCTGGGCGGTGGCCTCGGTGACGTAGGCGCGGTGGAAGGGCGAGAAGCTGAAGTCGCCCGCCCAGTCGCGGTCGCGGTCCCGTTCGAAGGACTCGAAGGCCTCCGGCCACTGCTCGAAGCCGAAGAAGGCGAGGGCGTCCTCGGGCGGCCCGTAGTAGGCGACCTTGCCGCCGGGCGCGAGGACGAGGAGCCGGTCGCACACGTCGAGGCTCAGGACGCTGTGGGTGACCACGATGACGGTGCGGCCGTCGTCGGCGAGGCCGCGCAGCATGTGCATCACCGAGCGGTCCATGCCGGGGTCCAGACCGGAGGTCGGCTCGTCGAGGAAGAGCAGGGACGGCTTGGTCAGCAGCTCAAGGGCCACGCTGACCCGCTTGCGCTGCCCGCCCGACAGGCTGTGCACGGGCTGGTCGACGCGCTGCTCCAGGCCCAGTTCGCGGATGACCTCGTCGACCCGGGCGCGCCGCTCGGCCTTCGCGGTGTCCTCGGGGAAGCGCAGTTCGGCGGCGTAGGAAAGGGCGCTGCGGACGGTGAGCTGGGCGTGCAGGATGTCGTCCTGCGGGACCAGGCCGATGCGCTGGCGCAGTTCCGCGTAGTCCCGGTAGAGGTCGCGGCCGTCGTAGAGGACGGTGCCGTGGTCGGCCGGTCGCTGCCCGGTCAGCGCGTTC
The DNA here is from genome assembly GCF_040644055.1 of Streptomyces sp. NPDC047043. Lineage (NCBI taxonomy): Bacteria > Bacillati > Actinomycetota > Actinomycetes > Kitasatosporales > Streptomycetaceae > Streptomyces > Streptomyces sp. NPDC047043. The sequence goes on along the minus strand of NZ_JBEYVO010000008.1, from coordinate 204,835 downwards.
AGCAGCGTGGACTTGCCGGCGCCGCTCGGGCCGACCACCGCGAGCAGGCACTTCTCCCCCACCGGGAAGGAGACGTGGTCGAGCAGGGTCTTGCGGCCGCGGTCGACGGCGACCGTGAGGTCCTGCACGTCGAGGGAGACCTCGCCGGTGTCGACGTACTCCTGCAGCTGGTCGCCGACGAGGCAGAACGCGGAGTGGCCGATGCCGACGATGTCGCCGGGGCCGATCGGCGCGACGGTGACGGGCGAGCCGTTGAGGAACGTGCCGTTGTGGCTGCCGAGATCCGCGATCTCGTACGTCCCGTCGGGCAGGGCGCGCAGTTCGGCGTGCCGGCGCGAGACGCTCAGGTCGTCGACGACCAGGTCGTTGTCGGCCGCGCGGCCGATGCGGACGGTGCGGGTGGGCAGCGGCCGTACGTTCGTGGGCTGCCGAAAGGTGCCGGTCAGGCCGGGCATGGAAACCGCCGCCGCCGAGGGGCGCTCCCGGACCGGTGGGGGCACGTCGGCCAGGACGGCGCGCGGGCCGTCGGACGGGTTGCCGAAGCGGATCACGCTGCCGGGGCCCACACCCCACTCGTGGACGCGGCGGCCGTCGGTGAAGGTGCCGTTGGTGCTGTTCTCGTCCTCGATCAGCCAGTGGTCGTCGTCGGGCCGCAGCACCGCGTGGTGCCACGAGACCCTCGCATCGTCGATGACGATGTCGCTCAACGGGTCGCGTCCGACGTGGTAGTCGCGGCCCGGACTCATCACCAGGGAGCCTGTCTCGGTCTCCAGGACGAGTGCGGGCGCAGTCGGCGCGACGGGCCGCTCTGCCATGCGGTGAATTCTACCGATACGTCCACATGCGCGCCCGGCGTGGCGGACATGTGGACGGTCAGCCGACGGGCAGGACGAGCGCCGGGATGGTCCGCTGCATGCGCAGGGCGTCGATGGACTCGGCCAGCAGCTCGTACTCGGTGGTCTCGTCTCTGGTGGCGATCCGCACCAGCCGTCCGCCCGCCAACTCGTCGGCCACCAGCTCCTGTTGGGCGACATCGCCGCACCAGGAGCGCAGCACGGCCGGGACGTCGGGCACGGTGTCGGCGACGGGGACGAGGGAGCTCGGCGGGAAGTGCTCGGCCTCGGGCTGCGGGTCGAGGCGGTCGGCGATCCAGTTCGCCCGGTCGCGCAGCCACCACAGGGCGAGGGCCAGGGTGGGGGCCCGGTAGCTGCCTAAAGGCACCCCGATGCGTTCGCCCCCGCAGGTGCCGTACGCGGTGACATGGCATAAGAACTCGTCGTGCACGTTTCGCTCCCCCGTTGCTCGTTCGCCTGTCGGCCGGCCTCGCTTTCAGTGCGGCTCACGTGCTGTGCTTTCGGTGCGGCTCATGTGCTGTGCGTGATGGCGTCTTCGCTCGCCGTGAAGTCCCTTAAGTGTTGAGTATGTTCACTACTGAAACACTGTCACCACGTCTTTCCGGCCAGTCTCCTGGCATATTCACAGGGGGAGTTGGCCGAAACCCTGCGAGTGCCGCCATTACCCGAGGGGTAATCGACCGCGCTCGGAGCCGCGGGCATGGTTGTCGGTACCGGATCGCCGGAGCGCGAATCCGGGTCCTGACCAGCAATGACCACTCGATGGAGGCTGATCGCCCATGTCCGCGAACACCGACCGTTACGAGAGCGCCGTCGCCCGTTACTTCGAGGCTTGGAACGCGAGCGAGCCCGAGGAGCTGACGAAGGCGGTGGCCGCCGCGTGGACCGCGGACGGCTCCTACACCGACCCCCTCGCCGATGTCCGCGGCCACGACCAGGTCGCGGCCGTGATCACGGCGGCCCACGAGCAGTTCCCGGGTTTCGCCTTCCGGCAGAGCGGCGCCGTGGAGGGCCACCACGACACGGCGCGCTTCGCCTGGGAGCTGGTGAGCGAGGCCGACGGCTCGGCACCGGTGGCCGGCTCCGACGTGATCACCCTGGACGCGGACGGCCGTATCCGCTCCGTGCTCGGGTTCCTGGACCGGGTGCCCGCGCGGGCATGACGGCCCGTCCCGCGATGAGTTTCCCCGTTCCCGGCGGTCTGCCGAGTGAAGGACCACCGGGAGCGGAGGAAGCATCATGGCCACGATCGGCAAGCTGGACGCGGAGTTCACCGCGGTCCTGCGCAAGAGCCCGAACGAGGGCGGCTGGATCTATCTCGTCTGGCCGGGGTCCGTCGAGTTCTTCGGCACCCGCGGGCTGGTCAAGGTCCGCGGCACGATCGACGGACACCCCTTCCGCAGTTCCTTCATGGCGCTGGGGAACGACACCCACAAGTTGCCCGTGAAGGCCGAGATCCGCAAGGCCATCGGGAAGGCGGAGGGCGACACGGTGACCGTGCGTCTGGAGGAGCGGATCAGCTCCTGACCGCGTCACGGTAGCGGCGGGGCGCGACACCGACGGCGCGCTTGAAGGCGTTGCTGAAGGCGCTCTCGGAGGTGTAGCCGACGGAACGGGCGAGCACCGCGACGGGCACCGCGTCCTGCCGCAGGGCGCGGGCCGCGAGGCTCATGCGCCAGTTGAGCAGATACGTCAGCGGCGGCACCCCGGCCGCCTCCTTGAACCGTACGGCGAAGGTGGTGCGGGACATCGTGGCCGCCCGGGCCAGCTCCGCCAGCTGCCAGGGGTGGCCCGGGTCCTCGTGCATCAGACGCAGGGCCGGGGCGAGCCGTTCGTCGGCGAGGGCGCGCAGCCAGCCGGGCGGGAGCCCCTCGGACTCGGCGAGGCAGACCCGGAGCACCTGCACGAACAACAGCTGGGCCAGCTGGTCCGAGGCGAACTCGACACCGGCCCGGCGCGTCTTCATCTCCCCCACCAGCTGCCCGGTCAGCCAGCGCAGCACCGGCGCCTCGGCCGCGTCGGCCCGAACGTGGATCAGCTCCGGCAGCGCGCGGCGCAGCAGTTCGCCGCTGTCCCGGCTCAGGTCGATGTGCCCGGACACGCACGCGACGTCCTCGTCCTCACCCTGGCCGAGCCGTGCCATACGGGTCGCGGGTTCCATCGTCACGGCGTCGGAGTCGACGGGTTCGAGGCCCGGCGCACTGCACAGCACGTACGGCTGTCTGCCGTCCGAGACGACCACGTCACCCTCGGACAGGGACACCGGCTCCCCACCGCCCTCGCGCAGCAGCAGACAGCCGCCCCGCAGCACGGCGTTCACCTTCAGCTTGTCGCGTCCGCGCAGCCGGATCGCCCAGGTCCCACCCGCCGTGAAGCCGCCGGAGAACACACTGCGGGCGCCTGCGACGGCGAGGGCGTCGGAGAGCGGATCGGCGGACATGCTCGAACTATCACGCAAGTAATGCGGATTCTCAAGCATTCATCGTACGGAGACGCGCCCCTACGGTGGCCTGAACGGATCGCTTTCGAGGAGACACCGACCATGACCACCGCACAGCACCCGCTCCCCTCCGGCTTCGGCGCCGCGTCCACCGCGGAGGAGGTGATCAAGGGCGTCGACCTGACCGGCAAGGTCGCGATCGTCACCGGCGGCTACTCCGGCATCGGTCTGGAGACGGCCCGTGTGCTGGGCGCTGCAGGCGCCGAGGTCGTCGTACCGGCGAGGGATCTTCAGCGGGCCCGGGAGGCTCTCCAGGACGTGCCCGGTGCCGAGGCCGAGTACCTGGACCTGCTGGATCCGGCGTCGATCGACGCCTTCGCGGAGAAGTTCCTGGGCTCCGGGCGGCCGCTGCACATCCTGGTCAACAGCGCCGGGCTCATGGCGACCCCGCTGACCCGGGACGCCCGCGGGTACGAGGTGCAGTTCGCCACGAACCACCTGGGCCACTTCCAACTGGTCGCGCGCCTGTGGCCGGCGCTGGTCGCGGCCGGCGGTGCGCGGGTGGTGGCGGTGTCCTCGCGAGGCATCCGCTTCGCCGACGTCGACTTCGACGACCTGCACTTCGAGCACCGGCCCTACGAGCCGTTCGCCGCCTACGGCCAGTCCAAGACCGCCAACGCCCTGTTCGCCGTCGAACTGGACCGGCGCGGGCGGACGGACGGTGTGCGGGCCTTCTCCGTGCACCCGGGCATCATCATCGACACGGGCCTGATCAAGCACGTCGACCCGGAGATCATCCGTGCGTCCGGCACGGTCGACGAGGCGGGCAGGCCGATCCGAGACCCCGAGCGCCAGTGGAAGACGGTGCAGCAGGGCGCGGCCACGAGTGTCTGGTGCGCCACCAGCCCGCAGCTCTCCGGTGTCGGCGGTGTCTACTGCGAGAACTGTGACGTCAGCCCGCTGGTGACGCCCGAGACCGAGGCCGCCTGGTACGCGGGCGAGGAGACGCCGGGTGTCCTGCCACACGCCGTGGACCCAGAGGCGGCGGCCCGCCTCTGGGAGGCCAGCGAGCGTCTTACTGCTGGATGATCGCGTCGATGCGGGCGAGCTCGTCGGCGTCGAAGTCCAGGTTGCGGGTGGCCGCGACACTGTCCTCGATCTGCTGCGGACTGCTCGCACCGACCAGCGCGGAGGTCACCCGGCCGCCGCGCAGCACCCAGGCCAGGGCCAGCTGCGCCAGGGTCTGGCCGCGGCCCTTGGCGATCTCGTCGAGGGCGCGCAGCTTGCCGACCAGTTCCGCGGTGAGCCTGTCCGAGTTCAGGAACGGGCTGTCGCTCGCGGCCCGCGAGTCCTCCGGGATGCCGTCGAGGTAGCGGGCGGTCAGCACGCCCTGCTCCAGCGGGGAGAAGACGATGGAGCCGACCTGGAGCTCGTCCAGCGTGTCCAGCAGCCCCGACTCCTCTGGTCCGCGGGCCAGCATCGAGTAGCGCGGCTGGTGGATGAGGAGGGGGGTGCCCAGCTCGCCCAGGATGCGGGCGGCCTCGCGGGTCTGCTCGGGCGAGTAGTTGGAGACACCGACGTAGAGCGCCTTGCCCTGCTGGACCGCCGAGTGCAGGGCACCCATCGTCTCCTCCAGGGGAGTCTCCGGGTCGGGGCGGTGCGAGTAGAAGATGTCGACGTAGTCCAGGCCCATGCGCGCAAGGCTCTGGTCGAGCGAGGACAGCAGGTACTTGCGGGAGCCCCATTCGCCGTACGGGCCGGGCCACATGAGGTAGCCGGCCTTGGTGGAGATCACCAGCTCGTCGCGGTAGCCGGCGAAGTCCGCCTTCAGCGCCGCACCGAGCGCGGACTCTGCGGCGCCGGGCGGCGGACCGTAGTTGTTGGCCAGGTCGAAATGGTTGACGCCGAGGTCGAAGGCGCGGCGCAGGATGGCCCGCTGGGTCTCGACCGGGCGGTCGGGACCGAAGTTGTGCCACAGGCCGAGCGAGAGCGCGGGGAGCTTGAGGCCGCTGCGTCCGGTGCGGCGGTAGGGCATGTCCGCGTAGCGGTCGGGGTGTGCGGTGTACAACGCGACTCCAGAGGGGTTGGCACACGAATCACGGATTCCGGGAACTCTGGGAAACCAGTACCCACTCTTTCGTGACCTGCGGGCAGTGGTCCAACAGGAGAATCCGATGGAACTAAGCGGATAGGCTTCTCAATCATGGAACTGCGCCATCTCCAGCACTTCGTCGCGGTCGCCGAGGACCAGCACTTCACCCGGGCCGCGGAACGGCTGATGGTGTCCCAGTCGGGTCTGTCGGCCTCGATCCGGGCGCTGGAGCGGGAGTTGCAGACCCCGCTGTTCGTCCGCACCACTCGCCGGGTGACCCTCACGGAGGCCGGGCGGGCGCTGCTGGGCGAGGCGGAGCGGATCCTCGCGCAGGTGCGGTCGGCGCACGAGGCGGTCGCGGCCGTGCAGGGCGTGCTGCGCGGGACGCTCGCGCTGGGCACGGAGCAGTGCATCGCGGGGGTGCACGTGGCGGGGTTGCTCGCCGCGTTCCGGCGCCGCCATCCGGATGTGGAGATACGGCTGCGGCAGGCCGGCTCGGGCGCCTTGGCGGAGGAGGTCGCGGCCGGGCGTCTGGACCTGGCCTTCGCCTACCGCACGCAGGCGGACACCGACCAGCTGCGCTCGGTGTCGCTGACCGGCGAGCCGATGACCGTGCTGTGCCACCCCACCCATCGCCTGGCGACCGGCGGCGCGGCCGTCACGCCGGACGACCTCGGCGGCGAGGTGTTCGTCGACTTCCACCCGGACTGGGGGCCGCGGCGCACCACCGACACGGCCTTCGCCGCGGCGGGCGTACGGCGCACCGTCGCGCTGGAGGTGAACGACGTGCACAGCCTGCTGGACCTGGTGGACGAGAACCTCGGCATCGCGGTCGTCCCCCGGCACTTCCGGCACAAGCGCGAGGCGCTGACGGCCCTGCCCGTGAAGGGCACCGGCGAGACGGTCTACGAGACGGTGGCCCTGCTGCCGCCGCCCCAGGCGACCAGCCCCGCGGCCCGGGCGCTGATGGCGCTTCTGGAGCAGGGGACGCACGAGGGACCGTAATGCGCGATGGTGGATGCATGCATGCCAAGGACATCCTCATCGACGGGTTCAACCGCATCCAGGAAGAAGTCCACGCAGCCGTCGAGGGCCTCGGTCCCGACGACCTCCACGCCCGCCCCTCCGAAGCCGCCAACTCCATCGCCTGGCTGGTCTGGCACCTCACCCGGGTTCAGGACGACCACGTCGCCGACGCCTTCGGGCTCGACCAGGTGTGGCTCACGCAGGACTGGGAGAAACGCTTCGGCCTGGACCTCCCGCGCCACGACACCGGGTACGGGCACAATTCCGCGAAGGTCGCCAAGGTACGGGTCGACTCCCCCGACCTGCTGACCGGCTACTACGACGCCGTGCACGCCCAGAGCCTCGGCGTCCTGCGCGAGTTGGCCGCCAAGGACCTCGAGCGCATCGTCGACGAACGCTGGGATCCGCCGGTCAGCCTGGGCGTACGGCTGGTCAGCGTCCTGGCCGACGATCTCGAGCACATCGGCCAGGCCGCCTACCTGCGGGGGCTGTTTCAGAGCGCGGCTTCGTAGCCCGGCAGGACGAGGTCCTCGATGAGGGCCTTGCGCTCGTCGAAGGGGATGAACGCGCTCTTGAGGGCGTTCACCGTGACGGTGCGCAGGTCCTCGACCGTCCAGCCCGCCTGCTCCACCAGCAGGGACATCTCACGGGTCATCGTCGTGCCCGACACCAGCCGGTTGTCGGTGTTGAGGGTGACCCGGAAGCCGAGGTCCTTCAGGGCCGTGATCGGGTGCTCGGCGATCGAAGTCGCCGCGCCCGTCTGGAGGTTGGAGGTCGGGCACATCTCCAGCGCGATACGGCGGTCGCGGACCCAGCCCGCGAGCCGGCCGAGCTTGCCGTCGACGATGTCGTCGGTGATGCGCACGCCGTGTCCGATGCGCTGGGCGCCGCACACCTGAAGGGCCTGGTGGATGCTGGGCAGGCCGTGCGCCTCGCCGGCGTGGATGGTGAACGGCACACTCTCGCGGCGCAGGTGCTCGAAGGCGTCCAGGTGGTCGGCGGGCGGGAAGCCGTCCTCGGCGCCGGCGATGTCGAAGCCGACGACTCCGGCGTCCCGGAAGGCGACGGCCAGGTCGGCGGCCTCACGGACACGGTCGAACATCCGCATCCCGCACAGCAGGGTGCCGACGCGCACCGGGGTTCCGGCGGCCGCCGCCTTCGCCATGCCGGCCGCGAGGCCTTCCTGGACGGTCTCGACGACCTCGGCGAGCGTCAGCCCGCCGCTGGTGTTCAGCTCGGGGGCGTAGCGCACCTCGCCGTACACGACACCGTCGGCGGCCAGGTCGAGGACGTACTCCTCGGCGGTGCGCAGGAGGCCCTCGCGGGTCTGCATCACGGCGAGGGTGTGCTCGAAGGTGGCGATGTAGCGCACCAGGTCACCGGAGTTGGCGGCCTCGAAGTACCAGGCGGCGAGCTCGTCCGGGTCGGTGGTGGGCAGGGTGTGGCCGACCGCTTCAGCGAGCTCCACCACGGTGGCGGGGCGCAGACCGCCGTCGAGGTGGTCGTGCAGGACGGCCTTGGGAAGCCGGCGGAGAGAGTCGGTGTCTATGCGCGTAGAGCTCATGTGCGGTCGTTCCTCGGCGGTTCGGGTGGGCGGGATCAGGTGGCGGGCTGGAGCAGGTCCCAGCGGTTGCCGTACAGGTCCTGGAAGACGGCGACCGAGCCGTACGGCTCGTGGCGGGGCTCCTCCAGGAAGGTCACGCCCGCGCCGAGCATGCGGGCGTGGTCGCGGGCGAAGTCGTCGGTGTGCAGGAAGAAGCCGACGCGCCCGCCGGTCTGGTCCCCGACCCGGCCGCGCTGCGCCTCGCCCTTGGCCCGGGCGAGCAGCAGGGCGGAGCCCTGCCCTTCGGTGCCCGGCTCGACGACGACCCAGCGGGAGCCGTCCGGGCGCGGTGCGTCCTCGGCCAGCCGGAATCCGAGGGCCTCGGTGTAGAAGCGGATCGCCTCGTCATAGTCGTCGACGACGAGGGTGACCAGGGCGATACGTCTCATCGGGGCCTCTCGGAGGGGGTGGTTGACCGGAGAGGTTATACGTAAAACCCCGAGGATGCCAGTCGGCTCTCGGATCGCACTGTCAGAGCCGTCGTCTACAGTTCAGTAGACGGTCTACATGGATGTAGTCCGTCGACTGCGAAAGGGGCTTTCAAGATGACGACAGGGCATCGCACCCTCACCCTCCCGACCGTCCCGGTCGACCCTTTCGCGATACCGGCGTCCCGTCTCCGCCCGTGCCCCTGCCCCACGACGGAAGAGCGCCGCCATGTGTCCCCGACCCCCGAAGACGACCGCCGATCACCAGCCACGCCGAGCGCGGCACGCTCGCGCACACGACCTGCTGCGCCGCCGCCTCGGCCCGGCGATCGCCCTGGCCTACGCCGCCGCGGTACTGCTGCCCGGTCCGGGCCTGTGGCTGCGGCGCCCGCACGGGTTCGGCATTCCCGGTCTTGGCGAACTGTCCTTGCGGACACCGCAGTTGCTGCTCGCGCTGGTGCTGTTCAGCGCCGGGCTCCAGGTGCCGTTGCGTGAGCTGCGGCTGCTGCTGCGGCGCCCGGTCGCGCTCGTCGCCGGGCTTGTGCTGCACGTCGGCGCACCACTGCTGATCGTGCCGGGGGTCGCCTTCGCGCTGCGCCAGTCCCCCGATCAGGACGGCGGCAGCGGCATGGTCGCCGCGGTGATCCTGATCGTCGCGATGCCGGTGGCGGCCGGGGCGACGGTGTGGACCGCCAAGGGGGACGGCGACCAGCCGACGGCCCTCGGGCTGGTCCTCGCCTCCACCCTGGTCAGCCCGCTGACGGTGCCGCTCACCCTGGCCGCCCTCTGTCCACTGCTGCACGGCGGTTACGCGAGCCGGGTGGCCGAGGCGGAGCACAGTGCCGGGTACGCGTTCGCGCTCACATCGGTGGTGCTGCCCTGCGGTGCGGGCATGCTGTGTCGGCTGCTTCTGCCCCGGCATGCATCGGCAGGGCTCCTGGAGACCGCCGTCGCCACGGCACTCCCGGCTTCGCTGCTTCTGACGTACGTCAACGCCAGCGGGGCCCTCGGCCCCTTCCTCCGGCATCCGCGTCCGCTGCTGCTGGCTGCCGCGCTCGCCGTCGCCGCAACCGTGTGCGGGCTGTCCTTCACCCTCGGCCGCGTCGCCGCGCATGCCCTGCGGCTGGACGCGAGAGCGGGCGCGTCCGTGACGCTGGCCTGCGGGATGAACAACAGCAGTGCCAGTGCCGTGCTGATCACGACGGCGCTGCCCGACCGGCCGCAGATCCTGCTGCCGGTGCTGGCCTACGGACTGCTGCAGAAGGTGGCGGCCGGGCGGGTCGTGCGGGGGTTCGGCCCGTGGGAGGGAGAGGCGGAGGCGGACAGATCCCGGCCTCGGTGAGCTGTTCACTGGACGTTCAAGAGGAAGACAGTTTCTTCGATGCCCAGTGAGCAGACTGGCCTCATGGCGACCGCACAGGCAATCGACAACAAGAACCCCGGCGAGCTCAAAGACGTTCCCGGCTGGTTTCCGCCGTTGGACCAGGTCCTGTTCACCTGGTTCCTGGAGCGGCAGGAGACCGGCGGGGTCGGGGGTGACCTGCTGGAACTCGGCGCGTACATGGGCAAGAGCGCGATCCTGCTCGGTCAACACCGGCAGGAGGGCGAGGAGTTCACGGTCTGCGACCTGTTCGGCGGCGAGGCGCCGGACGGGGCCAACCGGGCCGAGACCGCGAAGTCGTACTCCTCGCTCACCCGGCAGGCCTTCGAGCGGAACTACCTCTCCTTCCACGACACCCTGCCCCGGGTGATCGAGGCCCCGACGTCCGTGATCTCCAAGGAGGTGGGCCCGGGCAGCTGCCGCTTCGTCCACATCGACGCGTCGCATCTGTACGAGCACGTCCACGACGACATCGGTGCGGCCCACGACATCCTGCAGCCCGACGGCATAGTCGTCCTCGACGACTTCCGTTCCGAGCACACTCCCGGCGTCTCGGTCGCCACCTGGGAGGCCGTGCTCAACCGCGGGCTGCGGCCGATATGTCTCAGCACCCAGAAGCTGTACGGCACTTGGGGCGATCCGGAGCCCGTCCAGGAGGAGCTGCTGGCGATGCTCAGGAGCCGTACGGACTGCGGCCTGAGCGTCCAGCAGGCCGCAGGACACCGACTGGTCCGCGCCCGCGCCAAGGGCATGCAGCCGCCGCCCTTCCCGCACTCCCGGTACTACTCGGCGCCGGAACCGCAGCCCCGGACATCCCCGGCACCGGCTGCCGTCCCCTCAGTCCGCCGCCCCCGTCCCCGCTCCCGCCGCATCGCCGTGGACCTGCTGCCCCCGATCGTCACCCGCGCGATCCGCCGGACGCGCGCGAAGCGGGCGTAGGGCCTGCCGGGGCCGGGCCTCACATTCCGTACCGGTCGTGAGGCGCCCCTCACGACCGGTCGTCGAGGATGTCCTGAGCTCTCCGCACCGCGTCGTCATTCCAACTGCGCTGTTTTTCCAGCTTGGTTCGGTTCTTGTTGATGAGCTGGTTCTGGATGCGTACGTCGATCGCGTGCACGGTGCGGACGTAGCCGGTCTGCTGCTTGCAGCGGGCGTCGGCGGTCGCGGTCTTCTTCTCCACGGCGGTGGGCTCGTTCGGGTCGTGCCGTGACCCGTTCAATCGATCCTGAAGCTCCTGGTTACGGCGGTCGTCGCCGTTCTGGGCGTCTTGCGGGGTGGCGTAGTGGAAGCCCGCTTTCCGCATACAGGCGGCCCACGCCTTGTCGGCCTTCTTCCAGACGGGATCCTTCTTGCCCTGCTCGATGCTCTTGCTCTCCAACTCCAGGACCGGGTTCCTTCGGTCCTGGGGGTTGGTCCCGTAGATCGCGCGGTCGGCCTCGCCGAGGCAGCCGCGTTCCGGGATGCGGTGGCCGTGCACGGTCTTGTGGTCGTTGCCGACGAACTCGCCGGTGAGCGCGAGGTATTGGGACAGGGTCCACTTCTTCTTCGGGTAACGGCGCTCGAACCGGATCCGCGCGGCCTGATAGCCGTAGCGCGCGGCCTGCTCGGGATCCTGGACGCCGTAACGGAACTCGTCGTCGGCGTACATGACCATCATCACCACACCCGTCCCGGCGGGACGTTCGGGCCAGGCGGGTGCGGGGTCGACGTCGAGGCTCTTGAGGGTGTCGAACCCGAGACGGACCATGCACTCCTTGGCGAGCGTCCACCGGGCCCTCGAGACCGTACGGCCGTCGTCGTGCTTGTCGTACGCGGCCAGCGGCAGGAAGCGGGGGTCGTCGGACGAGGTGGGCCGCCCGTCGGAGGCGGGCGGGTCGGTCTGCCCGCCGCACGCTGCGAGGGCCAGTGCCGAGGCGAGGACCGGTAAGAGGGGGGTGGCTGCTCTGCGCATCGGGCCAGCTCACCAGGGCCCGGCGCCGCCGACTGTGGTGGAGGCCATAGTTCCGGGTCACAGCCGCATCACAGGTACCGGCTCCCTCGTACCGGCCTCCTGATCTGCCGTCAGGAATCGAGGTCGTCGGCGAAGTGCCGGAAGCCGTGCCGGTCGCGGTGCATCTCCCACAGGGTGCCGGCGAGGACGGCCGGGTCCTTCCTGTGGTGGCCCGGGATGATCGCGCCGGGGATGACCAACTGCCCGACGTGGATGCTCTCGTCGGCCAGCGTGTCGTGCAGCAGATGGCCGTACGCGCTCTCCGCGGCGAAGGCGATGGAGGTGCCGGCGCGATCGGGGTGCGGCACGACCGCGGTGCCGCCGTTGACGAAGAGGATGGTGCCGCGGCCGAGGGCACGCATGCCGGGCAGCACCTGCTGGACAGCCGCGACCGGGCCGTAGACGGAGAACTCGATCGGTCCGGCGAGGTCGGCGTGGGTGGTCTCCAGCACAGGAAGCATGAACTCCCGCTGCGGGACCGGGCTGTACTGCAGGACCTCGATCGGTCCGAGTTCCGTGTGCGCCGCGTCGAGGGCGGCCGCGAGGGACTTCGGATCGCGTACGTCGGCCGCGAAGCCGCGTGCCGTGATGCCCGCGTCGGCGAGGTCGGCGGCGAGCGCGTTCGTCCGCTGGTGGTTGCGGGAGACGAGCGCCACGTCGAAGCCCTCACGGCCGAAGCGGCGGGCGACTGCGGCGCCGAGGCCCGGTCCGGCTCCGATGACGGCGATGGTGGTCATGGCTTTTCCTTTGTCCGGACGGTCACTTCGGTGGGGCGGGCTCGAGCGTCGGCGCGGTCGCCGTGACGACGACCGGCAGCACGATGGAGATCGTGAGGCCGATCCGCATTCCGTGCGACAACCCCACCGATGCGGTGATTGTTCATCGCGGCTTGACCGTTTTCATCGTGAAGTGCGACGTGACGTTCTTGACGCGCGGGATGGTCATGACCCGCGTACTGAGGAAGGTCTCGTAGGCGCCCAGGTCGGCGACGGCCACACGCACGAAGTAGTCGGGGCTGCCGAACAACCGGCGCAGCTCGAGGACCTCTTCGGCCTGCGCCAGGGTCTCCTCGAAACGCTCGACGGTCTCCGCATCCTGGGCGTCGAGCGTGAGGTCGATCAGGACCTCGAACGAGCGCCCCACGGCGGCCGGGTCGACGACGGCCCGGTAGCCGCGGATCACTCCGTCGGCCTCCAGCCGCTGCACCCGCCGTAGGCACGGCCCGGTGGTGAGTCCGACCCGGTTCGCCAGCTCGACGTTGGTGAGCCGGCCGTCCCGTTCCAGCTCGGCAATGATTGCCCTGTCAATGGCATCCACAGCAATAAGATTGCATGTAAAGCTGCCCGATGTGCAATTTTCGCAACCACATGTCGCGGGTTTCACGGGACCATGATCGGGTGCAACAAGACGCTCCCGCTCTCCTGACCAGGCCTGACACCCGACGCGACCGCATCGCCGCCGGTGTGCGCGACTCGTTCTCCGCCGGACTCGGCATCTTTCCCCTCGGCACAGCGCTCGGGCTCCTTGTCGTCCAGGCCGGCCTGCCGTGGTGGCTGGCCCCCGCCCTCTCACTGTCCGCCTTCGCCGGCTCCCTCGAGCTGCTGCTGGTCGGCATGACGGCCACCGTCACGCCCCTGGCCACGGTCGCCCTGACCGTGTTCGTGGTGAACTTCCGGCACGTCTTCTACGCCTTCTCGTTTCCCCTCCACCTGGTCAGGAACCCGTTCGCCAGGGCGTACGCCGTCTACGCGATGATCGACGAGGCGTACGCGGTCAACGCCTCGCTGCCCGAACACGAGCGCTCGGCGCCCCGGCTGCTCGCGATGCAGATCGCCTGCGAGACCTACTGGGTCGGCGGCGGCCTGCTCGGCGTGGCCCTGGGTGCGGCCCTGCCCGCCCCGGTCGAGGGTCTGGAGTTCGCCCTGTGCGCGCTGTTCACCGTGCTCACCCTGGACGCGTTCCGCTCCCGCGCCGAGCTGCCGTCGGTACTCCTCGCCGGGGTGAGCGTGGCCGTCGCCCTCCTCCTCTCCCCCGGCGTCGGGATGTTCACCGCGCTGCTGCTGTTCGTCGCCCTGCTGCCGGCCCGCCACGCGCTCACCGCCCGCCGGCCCGCCGAGGAGGCCGCCGGTGCCTAGCACCTCGTACCTCATAGCCGTCCTGGCGATCGTCTTCACGATCACCCTCGCCCTGCGTGCCGTGCCGTTCGCCGTGCTCGGCAGGCTGCGCGACTCGGCGATCGTGCGGCGGCTGGCACTGTGGACGCCGGTCGGCATCCTCGCGATCCTCGCCGTCACCGCCCTGCACGGCACGGTCGAGGCCGACCCGTACGCGATGCCGTACGCACTGCTCGCGGTGGCCGTCACCGCCGGTGTCCACCTCGCCTTCGGCCGGCGCACGATCCTGAGCGTGGGCGTCGGCACCGCCGTCTATGTGGTGCTCGTCAACTCCCTGTAGGGAGCATGCCGACACGTACATTGAGGCACGTCGCCGTCGCGCACCGGACCCGAGGGAAGACGCTAATGGACATCACCGCCGGCTCCATCCCCTCCAGCCACGCCTTCATGAGCGACAACATGGCCGGGGCGTCACCGGAGATCGTCCAAGCAGTCGTCGACGCGGCCGCCGGCCAGGCCCTGCCGTACGGGGACGATCCGTTCACCGAAAGGATCCGACGCAGGCTGAGCGATGTCTTCGAGCGGGACACCACCGTCTTCCTGGTCTCCACCGGAACCGCTGCCAACGCCCTGAGCCTCGCCGCGCTCACCCGGCCCTGGGGCGGTGTGCTGGCCCATCCGCACAGCCACATCAACAACAGCGAGTGCGGTGCTCCCGAGTTCTTCACCGACGGCGCCAAAATCGTCCCGGTGCCCGGAGACGACTGCAAGATCGACCCCGAGGCCCTGGAGCGGGCGGCGCGCCACCGGGCGGGCGACGTGAGCAGCGTGCAGCCGTCCGTGCTGAGCATCAGCCAGGCCACCGAGAGCGGCAGTGTCTACGACCTCGACGAGATCCGCCGCCTGACCGCCGTGGCCAGGGATGCCGGCCTGCGCGTCCACATGGACGGCGCCCGCTTTGCCAACGCCCTGGTCCACCTCGGTGCCACGCCGGCCGAGATGACGTGGAAGGCCGGCATCGACGTGCTGTCCTTCGGCGCCACCAAGAACGGCGGGATGACCGCCGAAGCGATCGTCGCCTTCGATCCCGAACCGGCCGCCGAACTCACCTTCCGCACCAAGCGCGCCGGGCAACTCGCCTCCAAGATGCGCTTCCACGCGGCCCAGTTCGACGCCTACCTCACCGACGGCCTGTGGCTGCGCAACGCCCGCCACGCCAACACGATGGCCACACGGCTCGGCGACGGTCTCAAGGCCGTACCCGGCACCGGCCTGTTGGCCACTCCGCAAGCGAACATCCTCTTCTGCCGCCTGCCCCAACCGGCCGTCGAAGGGCTCCTCGCGGAGGGCTACAGCTTCTACCGGGGCCGCTGGGGCGAGGGAGTCGTACGACTCGTGACCGCCTTCTCCCACACCCCCGACGACATCGACCGGTTCCTCGACGCGATCCGCCGGCACACCGACTGACCGCCGTCCGGGTCGAGCACCGCCCTGTCCGCCCTCCACTAGGACAGGAACAGACCTACTTCGCAGCTATCTTCGCCGAGCGACAACGACATCGGCGAAAGGACTCCCATGTCCGAGCAGACCAACGCTGCACCAGCGGGCTACACCACCGTGGCGCCCTGGGTCGTCACCGACGACACGGGAGCCTTCTTCGACTTCGTCACCCAGGCGTTCGGCGGTGAGGAGCTGGCGCGGGTGCCGACCGAGGACGGCTCGATCGGCCACGGCGAGATCCGCGTCGGTGACACCGTCGTGCTGGCCTTCGACCGACGCGCGGACTGGCCCGCCATGCCGAGCCTGCTGCGCGTGTTCGTCGCCGACGCGGACCAGGCGTTCAGCCAGGCCGTGCGAGCCGGCGGCCAGGTCGTCACCGCTCTGGCCGACAGCGCCTTCGGACAGCGCGGAGGGCGTGTCAAGGATCCCTTCGGCAACATCTGGTGGGTGGTCAGCCATGTGGAGGACGTACCTGAGGACGAGATGTGGAAGCGCCTGCAGGACCCGGTCCACGCGGAGTCCATGCGCGTGGCTCAGGAAACACTGGACGCCGAGCTCAGTGGCCGACGGCACGGGCGCAGCAGCGCACCCGTGAAGCGGACCGACTGACCGCCTTCGCTCAAGGCAGGTACGTCGCGAACCAGTCGAGCATCGGGCCCGGGCGGCGCTGGAATGCCAGGTAACCGCCGAACCGCGCGGTGGTGTCGCCGGAATCGGCGCTGGAGCGCCGGGAGCCGCGTGGCTGCCACAGCAGCGACTTTCCCGGCCTGGATTCCGCCCTGCAGGTCGATCGTGTGGTCGCCGACGACCGGTGTCACTCGCGAGAGCACTCCGGTCATCCCCGACGAGATTTCCTCTCTGATGCAGGAGGTCTCGACCGATGGGAAGCTCGCCGCATAGGGGTGTCACAAACGGAGCTAGTGCCCGGTCTCTCCTGGTACAGGCATCAGGGAAACCCGAAAGGAATTCCGTCATGAAGGTCGTAGTGATCGGTGGAACCGGGCTCATCGGCTCGAAGGTGGTCGCCCGGCTCGGCGAGCACGGCCACGAGGCGGTCGCCGCCTCGCCCAACACCGGCGTCAACACGCTCACCGGCGAGGGGCTGGCCGACGTCCTCAAGGACGCGCAGGTCGTGGTCGACGTCTCCAACTCCCCCTCGTTCGCGGACGAGGACGTCATGGAGTTCTTCCGCACCTCCACCACCAACCTGCTCAAGGCGGAGACCGAGGCCGGCGTGGCCCATCACGTGGCGCTGTCCGTGGTCGGCACCGACCGCCTGCTGGGCAGCGGGTACTTCCGGGCCAAGCAGGTCCAGGAAAACCTGATCAGGGCGGCCGGCCTGCCCTACACCATCGTCCACGCCACGCAGTTCTTCGAGTTCGCGAAGGGACTCGCCGACGGGGTCACCCAGGGCGACACCGTGCGCCTGCCCGACGCCAGGATCCAGCCCATCGTCTCCGACGACGTGGCCGCCGCCGTCGCCCGCACCGCGGTCGGGGCACCGGTGGGCGGCGTGACCGAGGTCGCCGGGCCCCAGGCGTTCCAGCTCGAGGAGTTCATCCGCATGGGCCTCTCCGCCCACAACGACCCCCGCAAGATCGTCACGGACCCGCAGGCGACGTACTGGGGTGCCCCGCTGGAGGAGAACACACTCCTGCCGGGGCCGGACGCGCACATCGCGGAGACCAGGTTCGCCGACTGGCTGGCCCAGCAGAAGTAGTTCCTGCAAGCAGTGGTGGCCCCCGCCGACAGTCGGGAGCCAAGGACTGGCGCGGGATTCCCGGAGTCTCCAGGCGGACTGGACGACGTTGATCACCAAGCGGACGGTTGTGGTCCTGAGCAGCGCCGACGGGTTGAGGACGATCGTCCGGTCCGTTCCCTGGCACCGAAGCCATGCCCCTTGGATGACGCCTTCGGCCCAGATCGAGCAAGGCCGGCCTCCTCCGCCGGGTCCAGTCGCTCCCGGTCGAGACGCAACGACTGCTGTT
The DNA here is from genome assembly GCF_040644055.1 of Streptomyces sp. NPDC047043. Taxonomy (NCBI): domain Bacteria; kingdom Bacillati; phylum Actinomycetota; class Actinomycetes; order Kitasatosporales; family Streptomycetaceae; genus Streptomyces; species Streptomyces sp. NPDC047043. The sequence goes on along the minus strand of NZ_JBEYVO010000008.1, from coordinate 187,419 downwards.
CACCGCCTCCGCCGAACCGGTCGGGGACGTGGCGTTGTTGAGGCGTGCCGCCGAGCGGCTCGGGATCACGGTGGACACCGCCGCGGTGCACGCCGAGGCGTCAGGATTGATCACCTTCGGAACCTGGGTGCCTTTCAGGCACCCGCTGGTGCGCTCGGCGGCCTACCGCGCAGCGGGTCCGAACGGCCGTCGCGAGGTACACCGAGCGCTGGCCGACGTGACCGATGCCCGGCATCGAGCTCATCGAGGCATCCGTACGCCTCGGGAGACCGGCGCACGCGGCCGACGCGGTCCAGAAGGCCGCATCCGACCGCAACAGCGTCGTTACGACCGGGCAGCGGTTCAGTGCGACGATCCCAGGATCACGGCTATGCACACCCAGACCATCGCCGTGGTGATCAGCGCCATGGCGATCAGTGTTCCTCGCAGCCAGCGTCCGAAGCGGGCGTGATGCCGCTGTTCCAGCACGCTGATGCTGTCGGCGATGTGCTCGGTCACCATACGGGCGACGTATGTCTGCTCCTCGAGGTACCACCGCTCGATGTCCATCTTCTGCTCCCGGGTCAGCCCCGGTGCCCGTGCGGTGAACTCCGCAACGCGCTGGTGCGCTGCTTGCAGATGAGCCTCCCGGTACAGGAACGACTCGATGTCGGTCAGGCCGCGCGCGGCCTCTTCACCTGCATCCATGGCACGCTCCAGAGGGAAAGGGTGGCCTTCGCCGACCTTCACATCACTTGGACCGTTCGGCTCGCACAGATGTGACATACCCCGTGGACAGCCTCCGGCCACCCGTCAAGGGCGAGCGCCCCGCCGACTGCTGCCCGCTCAGCCGTCACGCTCCGCACCCACCAGCACGAAGGCCATCGTGACCGGGCGGTCGCTGCGGTTGCGCCAGCCGTGGCGGGTGCCGTTCTGGATCACGATGTCTCCCGTCGAGAGCCGGGTGCACCGGCCGTCGTCGAGTTCGAGGTCGATCTCGCCCTGCAGCACGATGCCGTAGTCCACGGTCGGCGTTGTGTGCATGCCGTCGGGCTCCATGAGGTCCGCGATGCCGGGCGAGTCGGCTCGCTGCTCCCGGTCGAAGGCGACGGGATCGAACGCCGGGTCGGCCATCGCGGTGTCCGGCGGGAAGGTCAGCACGATGAACCGTGTCCCGCCGGGTGCCGGGAGGAGGCTGGTGACCTTCGATGTGGGGTCCTCCCCGGTCCGGCCGACCGCTTCGCCGGGCTCGGTGGCCCATGGCAGGCGGGACACCCAGCCCGGCAGGCTGCTGAACTCCCGGCTGCGCGGGACGGGTCCGTCGCTCACGACGACGGACCTGCCGTTCTCATCATGGCCGGTGACGACTCTGCGCATCGTCTCTCCTCGCTCGGACGATTCAGTCGTGCAGGCCGGATTCGGTCGGAGCCTCGAGGGCCCTCGCCCAGGCGTCCAGGACATCCGCCACCGACGCGCCCGGCGCCCGAAGCAGCGCCGACGCCGCCGTACGTACGAACAGCCGGTGGCGGTCGTCCGTGAGGTACTCCACCGGGGACTTGCCGTCGACGCGCGCGAGCAGCAGTGCCGGCAGCAGGGAGGCGGCCCGGGCCTCGACGGCCGGTCGTGGCTCCCAGTCGACGCAGCGGACGTACTCCTCGGCCAACACGCGGGCGGATTGCAGCAGTTCGGTACGGCGACCGGGTACCACCAGGCTCTTGAGGAGCAGATGGTTGATGCAGAAGGCCAGGTCGAAGGCCGGGTCTCCGTACCAGGCGCATTCGGCGTCCAGCAGTACCGGTCCCGACGGGCCGACGAGGATGTTCTTGGGGCTGACGTCGCCGTGCACCAGCGCGAGGTGTGCCGTGACCGTGCGGTCGGCGAGGCTCTGGAGGATGCCGCCCAGGCCGGGGTGCGCCGCCGCGGTGGCCAGTAGGTACGGCTCGATGCGCAGTGCGTGGAAGTTGTCGTCGGTGGCGAACTCCGCGGCGAGGGCGGCGTCGCCCGCACTGGCCGCGTGCAGGGTCCCGAGGAGCTCTCCCACGGCCGCTGCTGTCGCCAACTGCACCGCGCCGTGCAGCAGTTGAGTCTTCCACACCGGGTACTGCCCGGGCGGCAGGTATGCCATCGCGAAGAGGCCGGCTTCGGCGTCGTGGGCCAGCAGTTCGGGCACGCTGTCCGGGCGGTGCCGGGACGCGAACCGCATCCAGGCCCATTCGTAGGCGTTGCGTGACACCGGCGCCTCCCAGTCGGCCGCGACCCGCAACCGGGCCAGGGCGCGCTTGACGCACAGGGAGCGTCCTGGCAGGTCCACCCGCCACAGGTCGGACGAGACACCGCCGGCCAGCGGCGTCCAGAGCACGGCTTCGCCGGGGGCGGCGAGCTGTCGGGTGATCAGGAAGTCGGCCAGTGCGGGGTCCGGGCTCGAAGGCACGGCAGTCTGGCTCACCGCCGGTCACCCGACCCGACGGCCGGACCGCGTGGGCTGTTGCAGGCGTGGGCCGGAGCCTCGCCGGCCAGGATCCGTACGACCTCCTCGGCCGCGCGGCGGCGCAACTCCGTGACGGAGGCGTCGGAGGAGAAGGCGACGTGCGGGGTGAGCAGTGCGCCCGGCTGCTCCAACAGGCCGGAGGGGACGTGGGGTTCGGTCTCCAGTACGTCGAAGGCGGCGCCGTCCAGGTGTCCGCCGTCGAGGGCTTTGACGACCGCGTCGGTGTCCACCAGGCCTCCCCTGCTGACGTTGACCAGCAGGCCGCCCGGCTTCATCAGCGCCAGTTGCCCGGCGCCGATGAGGTGGTGGGTGGCGGGCGTGAGCGGCACGTGGAGGATCACGACGTCGCTGCGGCTCAGCAGTTCCTCCAGGTCCACCATCTCCACGCCGGGGGCGTCCCTCGGCGGGTGCGGGTCGTGGGCCAGGATCCGGCAGCCGAAGGCACCGAGCTTGCCCGCGGTGGCACGTCCGATGCGCCCGAAGCCGACGACGCCGCAGGTCAGCGTCGACAGCCGGCGCAGCCGGGCGCTCGCGGGGTCCCATCGGCCGGCCCGGACCTCGCGGTCGAGGACCGCCAGGCCGCGGGTCCACGCCAGCACCATGCCGACGGCGTGGTCAGAGACCTCCTCGACGCAGTAGTCCGGGACGTTGGTGACCCACACGCCGCGCTCGGTGGCGGTGTCCACGGCGATGTTGTCGAGTCCGACGCCGAGTCTGGCGACGATCCGCAGGCCCGGCGAGGTGCCGATCGCGGTGGCGGAGACGGGCGCCCAGCAGGTGAGGATTCCGGCGGGCCGGTGTTCGGCGACCAGCTGCTCGATGGTCTCGGGCGATGCGGGCTCCGCGGGGCCGGTCACCAGGGTGTGCCCGGCCTCCTCGATGACCGATCGCTCGACGGAGTCGTCGGGCCAGGCATGGTCGGTGAGCAACACGGTGCCCGGGCGGCTCGGTGGTTTCATGGCAGGTCGTCCTCGCAGTCTCAGCAGCCTCATCGTCCCCCGGAACGGCGGCCGTCGGCTTGTCCGATGGGCCGTCGGTCGCCGCGGGTGGGGTGGAAGGTCGCTGGGTTCGGTTCAGGTGACGCCGGGGCATGTCGAATCACTCTGTCACAGCCACGTGATGCTAACGATAGCACTGAGGGTCTTCAACCCGTCAAGAGTGCGCCTGCCCGGCAGCGTCGCCGACGCCCCCGCCGTAGGCGACACCCGGACGCGACCGGGACTGCCGCCCGTCCGGCAGAGAAATCCGCTCCGCACATCTTGACGCGCCAGGCACTTCCCCTCATGGTTTCTGTCCAGTCCCGACCGTGCGGCCCATAAATGTCCGCACAAGGTCCGACTGTCGAAGACTCCACAGCCACGGACGTCCCCGACGGGCGATGCACGGCTGAATTCCGTATGCGGTGTCCGACCGCACGGCAGCCGTCCGCCCGCATTTCCGTCAGCCGGCGACAGATTCGCCGTAGCCGACCCGAGTCCGTATTCACCTCACCGCTCGGCGAGCGATTCGCCGTGGCCTGCCATGGCCCAACTCCTCATCAGGAGCCGTAATGAATCACGCAGCACAAGTCGACACCACAGCCGCGCCCACCACGGGCACGCAACAAACAATCAGCCGTGCTCCCATCTCCCGGGTGATGATCGGGACGGGATTCCTGTTGGTGGTCCTCTCCTACATGGTCAACGCGATGGACCGTCAGGTCTTTCCGCCGCTGCTGCCCAACATCCGTCAGGAGTACGGGTTCTCACTGGAGCAGGGCGGACTGCTGGCGACGAACTTCACCCTCGGCATGGCCCTGGCCGGCCTGCCCGCGGGCTATCTGCTGGACCGCTTCCGACGCAAGACGGTGCTGGTGACAAGCATCGTGGTGTACTCCCTCGGCACCCTGGCCACCCCCCTGGCGACGGGTTTCGCCGACATGACCCTGTACCGGGTCGTCTCGGGTTTCGGTGAGGGAATGCAGTCCGCCGCCATCTTCGCGGCGCTCGGCGCTTTCTTCGTCCAGCGGCGCGGGTTCGCCTTCGGCGTCATCGGCCTGGGCTACTCCGTCGGCGTGTTCATCGCCCCGCTCATCGGCGTCCGGCTCATGAGCCTGCACGGCACCTGGCACTCGCCCTTCTATCTCTTCGGCACGGCAGGGCTGTTGATCGCCGCGGCCTCGCTGTTCCTGGTGAAGACCGGCCTGACCGAGCGCGCCGTCGAGAAGGCCGTCCCGACCAGGACGTACGACTACATGCCGGCCTCCGCCTACAACCGCAACTCCCTCTCCCTGGCCGTCCATTCGGTCGTCAGCGGTGTGGCCATCTACGGATTCCTCGGCCTCTACCCGACCTTCCTCATCACCTCGCTGCACTACTCCGCCGAGCAGGCCGCACTCGCGATGAGCCTCCTCGGCTTCGGCGGCATGCTGGGCGTTGTGGGCGGCTGGCTCGGCGACCGTGTGAACCAGCGCAGCCTGCTGGTCCTGAGCCTGCTGGCCGTTTCCGCCATCGGGGTGGGCATCTACGAGACGCATGCCGGAGTCGGCCTGCAGTACGTACTCGCCTTCCTCATGGGTGCGTTCGGGCTGGGCTTCATCTATCCGAACACCAACAGCGCGATGCAGCGGGCGGTTCGCCCCGAACAGATCGGACGCGCCTCCGGCCTCTTCGTCACCAGCTACTACGGGACGGCCGCGTTCTCGGGCCTGCTCTTCGCGGCCCTCGTGGACTCCTTCGGCTGGAGCCGGGCCGGCCTCATCCAGGTGACGTTCCTGCCGATGGTGGGGGTCGCCGCCCTGGCCTTCGTACGGCCGTCGCAGTTCAACAACGCGGAGAGCTAGCAGGCCCGTTCACCCGTACCCGGGGGCCCGTCCACCGCTCGGCGCTGGACGGGCCCCCGGTACGTGGTCGCCCGATGTCAGGCGCCCTCGGCCACAACCGGGTTGCGCAGCACGCCGATGCCCTCGATCTCGACCTCGACCTCGTCCCCCGGGCGGATCGGGCCGACGCCGGAGGGCGTGCCGGTCATGATGATGTCGCCGGGCAGCAGCGTGAGGTGGCGGCTGAGGTAGCCGACCAGGTCGGGCACCGCGAGCAGCAGGTCGGCCGTGCTCGCCGACTGCATGACGGCACCGTTCACACGGGTCGTCAACGACAGGGCGGACGGGTCGAGTTCGGTCGCGATGACCGGTCCGAGGGGAGCGAAGGTGTCCTGCCCCTTCCCGATCAGCAGCGTTCCGAATTTGCTTTCCTTGCGCTGCACGATGCGGTCGCTGACGTCATTCCCACACGTGTATCCGAGGATGTACTCATGAGCCTCGGACGGCTTCACATGACGGGCTTCCTTTCCGATGACGACGACCAACTCGCCCTCGAAATGGATCAGTTCACCGTCCACCGGATAGACGATGGCGTCCCCGGGCCCGACAACCGCCGTGCTCGGCTTCATGAAGCACACCGGAATTTCCGGAACATCGCGGTCGGTCTCGTCGATGTGCGAGGCGTAGTTGTAGGCGAAGCCGAAGATCCGGGGCCGCTCGACGGGCGGTAGAACGATTACGTCGGCGAACTGGTCGACAAGACCTGTGGGCGTCAGCCCGGTGAAAGGATCGCCCTCGAATCTGGCGATCTCGGTGTCACCGGCGCCGAGTTCTCCGTAGTGACACACGTCGCCGACGGCGTACCTGACGATCCGCAAGGGAACCTCCGCAACTAGGCAGCCGCGGGCGGCTGCAGGGCCCTATCAGCAGTGCTAACGTTAGCACGATGAGCGTGATCACCGCCGGACCCCACCCCTTCCGACCACAGAGCGCAACTACAGTGCTATCGTTGGCACACGGACAGTGACGACATCGGGCCGGATCAGTCAGCCCACCGCACCAGTCAGCCCGAGGGGACCCGCTACGTGATCACGACCAGGGACATCGCCGAACGCCTCGGGATCTCCGTCTCGACGGTCGGCCGGGCACTCGCCGACGACCCCCGCATCAGCGACGAGACCAAGTTCCGGGTCCGCCAGACCGCTTCCGAGATGGGGTACGTCGCCAATCGCGCGGCGCGGATGATGCGCGGGGCGTCCAGCAACGTGGTCGCACTGGTGATCCCGGACATCCGCAACAGCTTCTACTCGACCATCGCGCACGAACTGTCCAAGAACATGGAGGCCGAGGGCTTCCAGCTGATGCTCTCGGAGACCGACGACGACCGGATGGTGGAGCTGCGCCATCTGCGGGAGCTGTCCGCGAACCGCGTGGCCGGCGTCATCATCGTGCCCACCGCGCGCCCGCACAGCGAGTCCGTGAAGCTGCTGCGCGCCGTTCCGCACCTCCAACTCCTGCGCAGGCACCCGTCGCTGGGCTCCCAGTGGTTCGGTGTGGACGACCACGAGGCACTGAGGCAGGCGACGGCCCATCTCGTGGAACTGGGCCACACCCGCATCGCGTACCTGGGCGGCCCCGAGGAACTGCCCACCGGCGCCGAGCGCCTGCGCGGCTTCCGCAGCGCCCTGAGCGAAGGCGGTCTGCCGGACGACGCCGGGCGTACGGAGCTGGGGCCGCCGTCGTCCATCGACCACGGGCGTCAGGCGGTGCGCCGGCTGCTGCAGGGCCCGGACGCGCCCACCGCACTCGTGCTGGGCTCGATCCAACTCACCCTGGGCGTCCTGGAGGAGCTGTCCGAGCAGGGCGTGAAGGTGCCCGGAGAGCTGTCCGTGGTCGGGTTCGGGGACGAGCCCGGCTTCTCCTGGTGGGGCCCCGGACTCACCACCGTCGGCCTGCCGATCCAGGAGATGGCCATCGGCTGCGCGCTGTGGCTGATGCGCCGCCTCAAGACCAAGCCGAGCAACGACGGCCCGTACACGTCGGTCTCCCCCGGCTCGCTGGTCCTGCGCGGCAGCACCGCGCCTCCCGGCGGCAGCCGGGTCTCCTCCAAGTCCCGCTGAGCCGTTCGCCCCACGATCCCGACCGGCGGACCCGCGCCTGCCTGTGCTGTCCGTCCTTCCAGGTAGAGAACGGGTCCGCCGGAGTTCTTACGTCCCGGTCGGCATGCTCTGGGGCGCGCTGTGCGAACGATAGCATGCCTTGCAGGCAAGCCGCTGAGGCCGGGCCGAGCCGCAACCTCCTGAGACTCAACCGCCACCAGCCTCTTGACACAGCCGTCATTGCTTCGCACGATTGCGCTATCGATAGCACAACCGGTGAGCCGCAGTGAGAGAGCCGTGTGACCCTTCGCTCGCCGCCCGGCGCCCTCGCACCGATCCGGATGCCGCCCCGCAGGTGCGCCCGCGCCCAAGCGCCGGCGAGGACCCCGCTCCCCGCCCCGATCTTCCGAACTCCGAAAGGTTGCCCCGCAATGACAGACCCCCGGATCGCCAAGCTCTACGGCCGCAGGGTGTGGGACTCGCGCGGCCGGCCGACCGTCGAGGTCGAGGTGCATCTCGCGGACGGAGCCGTCGGCAGAGCCATCGCCCCGGCGGGGGCTTCGACCGGCCGAGGCGAGGCGCTCGATCTGCGCGACGGGGGCGATCGCTTCGGCGGGCTCGATGTCGTTCGTGCCGTCGGGGCGGTGAACCAGGAGATCGCGCCGAGTTTCCCGGACCTCGACGCGAGCGACCAGGAGGCCGTCGACCGGCTGCTGGTGGACCTCGACGGAACCCCCGACCGCAGCCGTCTCGGCGGCAACGCGATCGTGGCCACGTCGATGGCGGTGCTGCATGCGGCCGCCGCGTCGGCGGGCGTACCGCTGTGGCGGCACCTGGCGGGCGGCCGGCCGGTCCGCATCCCGCTGCCGGAGATCCAGATCTTCGGCGGCGGCGCGCACGCGGACCGCCGCGTCGACGTCCAGGACTTCATGGTGGTCTGTCCCGCGGCCGGGAGCTTCTCCGAGGCCCTGGACTGGACGGCGGAGATCTACCGGGCCGCCGGCAGTCTGATGCGCAAGGCGGGCAAGGCTCAGGGCGTGGCCGACGAGGGCGGCTTCTGGCCCGCGTTCGACTCCAACGAGGAGGCGCTGGAGACGCTGACGCTGGCCATCGAGAAGGCGGGCTTCGCACCCTCGGCCCAGGTGGGCATCTCGCTGGACGTCGCGGCCTCGCAGTTCGGGAGCGGCGGGCGGTACAGGCTGGCCCTGGACGAGCGCACGCTGGACACCGAGGCACTGCTCGACATGCTGGGCGGCTGGATCGAGCGGTATCCGATCCTCTCCGTGGAGGACCCGGTGGGCGAGGACGACCACGAGGGCATGGTCGAGTTCACCCGGCGGCACGGCCGGCACTGCCAGGTGATCGGCGACGACTACCTGGTCACGAACGCCAAGCGGGTCGAGGCCGCGGCCACCGCCGGAGCGGTGAACGCCGTGCTCGTCAAGCCGAACCAGGCGGGCACCGTGACGGAGGCCTTCCAGGCCCTGCGCGCCGGGAAGGACGCGGGCTTCGGCACGATCGTCTCGGCCCGGTCCGGGGAGACGGAGGACGTCACCATCGCCCATCTGAGCGTGGGATGGGACGCGGGCCAGTTGAAGGTGGGTTCGTTCACGCGCTCCGAACGAATGGCCAAGTGGAACGAGGTTCTGCGTATCGAGGAGGCTCTCGGAGATTCCGCGGAATTCAGCGGCTGGCCCGCCTTCCCGTTCGCTGATTCCACCCGGCCGTAAAAGGGCCTCGAAGCATTACTGTCAACGAAAACAAGAGCCGATCGGAGCACGGAGACCAGCATGCTGCCACCCGTCAATCTGCGCCCGAGTTTCAACATCACCCGAACCAGCCATGTGCGTCTCACCGTGGCCGATCTCGCCGAGAGCCGGAATTTCTACATGAACGCGCTGGGACTCGTCGTCAGCGACGAGGACGAGCGCACCTGCTACCTCCGCGGTCTCGCCGAGGCCTGCCACCACAGCCTTGTGCTGGAGCTGGACGAGGAGGGCGCGGGTTCCTGCAGGAGGATCGGTTTCCGGGTCTTCTTCGACGAGGACCTCGACATCGCGTACGACTGGTTCCGCGACCGGGGGTTGCCCGCGGAGTGGGTCGAACTCCCGTACCAGGGCCGTACGTTGCACGTCTCCGACCCGGTCGGCACACCGCTCGAACTCTGTGCGCACATGGAGACACGGCCGAGGCTGCACATCGACTTCGAGCATTACAAGGGTGCCCATGTGCAACGGCTGGACCACTTCCAGACCTTCGCGCCGAACACCTACGAACTGTGCGCGTTCTACGGCGAACTGGGATTCCGCAACTCCGAATACCTTGCGCACGGCGACAAGTTGCTGAGCGCGTTCATGTACCGCAAGGGCACCTGTCTGGACCTCGCGATCGTGGAGAACACCGGTCCCGCCCTGCACCACTTCGCCTACACCGTCTCCGAGAGCCGTGACATCTTCACCGCCTGCGACTGGGCGGGGATGCTCGGCTACGGCGAGGGCGTGGAGCGGGGGCCTGGGCGGCACGGTCCTGGCGGGATGCTCTTCACCTACCTGCGCGACCCCGACGGGCACCGGGTGGAGGTCTTCAACAGCCACTACCAGACGATCGACACCGAGGTCGAGCCCGTGCGCTGGGACGCGGGATCGCTGAGCACGAACGTCCGCTGGGGGTTCCCGGCGGTGGAGAAGTGGTACTTCGAGGCGTCGCCGTTCGTGGACGTACCGCAGAAGCCGCCCGCCGAACTTCCGCAGCCGATGACGCTCGAGCGGTTCCTGCTCGAACAGTCCGCGCACTGACCCCTCCGTCCCCCGAGGAGACGCCATGGCACGAGTTCCCTATCTGCGCCGCGAGGACGCGGACGAGTCACGAAAGCCCCTCTACGACCGGCTCGAGGCCGAGCGCAAGGTACCGACGGCGAACATCTTCCTCGCCCTCGCGAACGCGCCCGACCAGCTCGACGCCTTTCTGACCTACGCCAACGCCCTGCGGGCCGGCGGGCTGAGCCCCAAGCTGCGCGAACTGGCGATCCTGACCGTGGGACACGTGACCCGGTCCGCGTACGAGGTCGCCCACCACCAGTCGCACGGGCTCAAGGCCGGCCTCTCCGAGGAACAGCTCGCGGCCGTCGCCGATTTCGAGTCGGCCGACGTCTTCGACGAGACGGAAAAGGCGGTGATGCGGCTTGCGCGGGAATCCACGCTCCAGGTCGACGTATCCGAGGAGACGTGGCGCGCCGCGGCCGACCGTCTGACGGAGATTCAGATGGTGGAACTCGCTCTGTCCATCGCCTGGTACAACTCCGGCGTCCGGATCATGGGGATGCTGGACATCGATCTCGAGAGCGGTTGTCCGAACCCGTTTGCACATTCGTAAGCCGCGTCAGTAATTCCAAGGGGTATTTCAATGGCGAAAATGCTCGCTGCACGACTGCACGCCCTCGGTGAGCCGATGTCGGTGGACACGATCGACGTGCCCACGCCTCGGCCGACCGATGTGCTGGTGCGGGTCAAGGCGTGCGGGATCGTGCCGAACATGGCCAATGTGATCAACAACTGGCCCACCTGGTTCCCGCATCAGCCACTGCCCAGGTTTCCCGCCGTCTTCGGTCTGGACGCCGCCGGTGTGGTCGAGGCGGTCGGCGAGGCGGTGCTGCACACCAGGCCGGGCGACCGGGTCTACGTCAACCCGCTGCGTTCCTGCGGGAGTTGTCAGGTGTGCCGGGGCGGCGAGCGCAGCCGGTGCCGTTACTTCACACTGAACGGCTACTTCAGCACCTCGCGCGACGGGCAGCGGATCTTCGACCTCTACCCCTACGGCGGCTTCGCGCAGTACATGACCGCACCGCAGTACTCGATCGTGAATCTCCCGGACAACATGTCGTTCGAGCAGGCGGGCAAGCTCGGTTACATCGGCACGTCGTACGGCGCTCTGAAGCACGCGGCGGCCGGTCCCGGGCAGGTCGCGCTCATCGACGGCGTCACCGGAACCCTCGGCGTCGCGTCGACCCTGCTCGCGCTCGCCTCCGGTGTCTCCCGGGTCCTCGGGACCGGCCGCAACGAGACGCTCCTCAAGCGGGTCAAGGACCTCGCTCCCGGGCGGGTCGAGGTCTTCCGCCTGGGTGACGGCTCCACCGGCGAGTGGGCGAAGTCCCTCACCGGCGGGGAGGGCGCGGACTTCGTGATCAGCGCGCTGGGCGCGAGGGCCCCGGTGGAGACGATGCTGGACTCGATGCAGGGGGTCCGCAGAGGCGGCAAGGTCGTCAACGTCGGCGGCGTGGCCGACCGGCTGCCCGTGGACATGAAGTGGCTCATGGACGAACAGATCCAGCTGATCGGCTCCAACTGGTTCACCACCGCCCAGGGGCAGGAACTCGCCGACATGGTGGCCACGGGCACTCTGGATCTGTCGTATCTGGAGACCAAACCGTTCCCGCTGGCCAAGGTCAACGAAGCGATCTCCGGCCTCGAGGACCGGGACGGCGGATTCAGCAACTACGTCGTCATCCCCTGACCCGGCTGTGCACACGGGCGCCGTTGCTATCGTCCGCACACACCGAGTAGGACGGAGGAGCCGGTGGAACTGCGCTGGCTGGAATCGTTCGTCACCGTCGCGGAAGAGCTTCACTTCGCGAGGGCGGCGGACCGGCTGCATCTCGCTCCCTCGGCACTGAGCGCGCAGGTCAGGGCGCTGGAGTCGCATCTCGGCGTGCGCCTGATCGACCGCGGACGACGTACCCGGCCCGCCCTCACCAGCGCCGGCAAGCTGTTCCTGGAGGAGGCGCGGCTCACCCTCGCTCAGGCCGCCCGGGCCGAGGCGGTGGGCCGGCGTGCGGGCCGCGGGGAGCTGGGGCACGCCCAGATCGCCTACGTCGCCTCGGCCGCGTTCTCCGGAGTGCTCACCGACGTCCTCACCCGCTGCGCGGCCCGGGGCACCGAACTGACCGTGCAGGTACGCGAGTTGGAAACTCCCGCCCAGCTGGAGGCGCTGGCCTGCGGGGACATCGACGTCGGCTTCCTGCGCTGGCGGCCGGAGTACCCGCCCGAGGTCACGACGACCTGTCTGCTCACCGAGGAGGTCGTCCTGGCGCTGCCGGCCGGCGCACCGCTGGCGGCGCACGAGGCGGTGCCGGCGGCGGAGCTGTGCGACGAGTGGTTCGTGGCCCCGCACTTCGACGAGGAGTACGGCTGCCGCGACCAGATCCTCGAGGTCGCGGAGCAAGGGGGATTCACCCCGCGGTGCGCTGCCCCGGTCCGGGATTTCATCGCCGCCCTGACGCTGGTCGGCGGCGGTCTCGCAGTGGCCCTGGTCCCCGATTCGCTACGGCGGGTGCAGATCCCGGGAGTGGTCTACCGCCCGCTGGCGGACGTGGCCCTCACCACCCGGCTGGTCGGCGCCTACCGCAAGGGGGAGACCTCCCCCGCGGTGCGCGGCGTGATCCGCCGACTGCGGGAGGCGGCCACGGCCACGGCCGCCGTCGGCTGAGCGGCCGTACACGCACAGGTCCGCGGTCGACGACCGATCGGCGCATGTCCGTGCGCCGAAACGCACTGCCGTAGGCAAACGCCATGCCATAGCCGAACGCACTGTCACAGGCGGAGGAACGCATGACATCGATCAACCACGTGGGCGTCGTCGGCGCCGGGCAGATGGGCCGGGGCATCACCGAGGTCTGCGCCCGCGCCGGACTGCACGTCACGCTGTGCGACGTGACCGAGGACCGGGCCCGTGCCGGACTGGCGGGCGTGGCGGACTCCCTGCTCAAGGCCGAACAGCGTGGCGCGATCAGCCCTGAGGAACGCGCACATGCCCTCGCCGGAATCTCGGTCACCGGCGATCTTTCCCAGCTCTCCGGTGCGGACCTGGTCGTCGAGGCCGCCGTGGAGGACGAGCAGGCCAAGACGGAGCTGTTCCGGCAGCTGGACAAGGTGGTCGCCGACCCGGCCGCCGTGCTGGCCAGCAACACCTCCTCGATCCCCATCGCCCGGCTCGCGGCGGCGACCGGGCGGCCGGAAATGGTGGTCGGCCTGCACTTCTTCAACCCCGTACCCGTCATGCCGCTGGTCGAGGTCGTCTCCTCGCTGCACACGTCGAAGGCCACGGAACTGCGGGTGCGGGCCTTCGCCGGCGAGGTCCTGGGCAAGAGGACGATCGTGGCGCAGGACCGCGCGGGCTTCGTCGTCAACTCGCTTCTGGTGCCCTACCTGTTGGCCGCCGTACGCATGGTCGGCACCGGCACGGCGACCGCGGAGGACATCGACACGGGGATGACCGCGGGCTGTGCGCACCCGATGGGTCCGCTGCGTCTGGCCGATCTCATCGGCCTGGACACGGTGGCGGCCATAGGCGAGGCGCTGTACGAGGAGTACCGGGAACCGCTGTACGCCCCTCCCCCGCTGCTGCGCCGCATGGTCGAGTCGGGTCTGCTGGGCCGTAAGTCGGGACAGGGGTTCTTCAGCTACCGGGCGGCCTGATGAGCAGCCGGTCTCAGCCCGCCGCCTTCTTGATGAGTGCGCCGATGCGTTCCTCGTCGGCCGGGGTCAGCTCCGTCACGGCGAAGGACGTCGGCCACATGGCGCCCTCGTCGAGGTTCGCCAGGTCGCTGAAGCCGAGGGTGGCGTACCTCGACTTGAACTTCTGCGCGCTCTGGAAGAAGCAGACGACCTTGCCGTTCCTGGCGTAGGCGGGCATCCCGTACCAGAGCTTCGGGGAGAGGTCCGGCGCGCCGGCTTTGACGATGGCGTGGATCCGCTCGGCGAGGACGCGGTCCGCTTCCGGCATCTCTGCGATCTTCGCGAGCACCTCGCCCTCCGCGTCCGCCTTGCCCGCACGCGAGCCGCGGCGCGCAGCGGCCTTCAGCTCCTGGGCGCGTTCCTTCATCGCGCCCCGCTCCTCGTCCGTGAACCCGTCGTACTTCTCGCCGCTCGCGCTGCTGCTCTTGGCGGACGTCTGGGTGCGCTTCATCGCGGGTTCCTCCCGTACGCGGCTTGCTGCGGACCACTTCATGCTAGGGATCCGCAGCCTCGGCGGCTTCTCCGAAACTGATCGGTTGCCGACCGCGCCCCTCGCCGCGGGGATGCGGGGTCAGCGGAAGGCCGCCTGGCCGGTGAGGGCCTGCCCGACCACCAGGGTGTGCATCTCGCTGGTGCCCTCGTAGGTGAGGACGGACTCCAGGTTGTTGGCGTGGCGCAGCGGCGAGTACTCCAGGGAGATTCCACTGGCGCCGAGGACGGTGCGGCACTCGCGGGCGATGGCGAGCGCTTCGCGGACGTTGTTGAGCTTGCCGACGCTGATCTGCTCGGGCCTGATGCGGTGCTGGTCCTTGAGCCGGCCCAGGTGGACGGCGAGCAGTGCGGCGCTGCCCATGGACACGGTCATGTCGGCGAGCTTCTTCTGGGTGAGCTGGAAGGCGCTGATCGGCTTGTCGAACTGCACCCGGGAGTCGGCGTACTCGATGGCAGCCTGAAGGGAGTCACGGGCCGCGCCGACGGCGCCGAAGAGGATGCCGAAGCGGGCCTCGTTCAGGCAGGACAGCGGTCCGCGCAGGCCCTGCGCATGCGGCAGCCGCGCCGAATCGGGCAGCCGTACGTCGTCGAAGGACAGCTCGGAGGTGATCGAGGCGCGCAGCGACAACTTCTGCTTGATGTCCTGGGTGGTGAAGCCGGGCGTGCCGCGCGGCACGAGGAAGCCGCGGATGCCGTCCTCGGTCTGCGCCCAGACGGTGGCCACATCGGCGATGGAGCCGTTGGTGATCCACATCTTGGAGCCGTTCAGGATCCAGTCGGCGCCGTCGCGCACTGCCCTGGTGCGCATTCCGGAGGGATTGCTGCCGAAGTCGGGCTCGGTCAGGCCGAAGCAGCCGATCGCCTCGCCGGCGGCGAGCCGGGGCAGCCACTCCTGCTTCTGTTCCTCGGAACCCCACTTCCAGATGGAGAACATCGACAGCGAGCCCTGTACGGAGACGAAGCTGCGGAAGCCCGAGTCGGCGGCTTCCAGCTCCAGGCAGGCGAGACCGTAGGACACGGCGTTGGTGCCCGCGCAGCCGTAGCCTTCGAGGTGCATGCCCAGCACGCCCAACTTGCCCAGTTCCGGGGCGAGTTCGCGGGCGAAGTGGGCGTTCTCGAACCATTCGCCGATGTGCGGGCGCACCCGGTCGGCGAGGAACCTGGCGACGGTGGCCTGGATCTCGCGTTCCTCGTCGCTGAGGGTGGAGGCGAGGTCGATCAGGTCGAGAGGGTCCTTCATCGGCTTGGCGCCGCTCATCGTGAGCTCCTGGAGGTTGCGGTGATTCGGTCGTTCGGTGGTCGATGTGTGCGTCGGGAACGGTCGGGTGACGGGCCGCCTCGGCGCTCAGGCCTGGTCGTCGGAGCGGTGGAGAATCTCCGCGGTGTGCCCGCCCAGGCTCGGCGGTGGCAGGCGGTACTGCGCCGGTGTGGCGCTCAGTGCGATGGGGTGCGCGACCTGCCGGGAGGGGCTGCCCTCTGGCCCGTCGGCGGGCATGTCGACGATGCCGGGGAGGCCGAGCTTGTGGGCGAAGGCGAAGGCCTCGTCGAGGGTGTTGACCGGTCCTGCGGGCACGCCCACGGCCAGCAGGACGGCCGACCAGTGGTCGGCCCCGGCGGCGCCCAGCCGTTCGGCGAGGATGTCCCGGAGTTCGGGACGATGGGCGACCCGGTCGGCGTTGGTGCGGAAGCGGTTGTCGAGGGCGAGGCCGGGGTCCCCGACGGCTTCGGCGAGTGCCGCGAACTGCCGGTCGTTGCCCACCGCGATCGCGATCGGGCGGTCGGCGGTCGGGAAGGTCTCGTACGGGGCGATGCTCGGGTGCGCGTTGCCCAGCCGGCCGGGGACCACTCCGGCGACGGCGAACGCCGAGGCCTGGTTGACCATGGCCGACAGCAGGGAGCCGAGCAGGTTGACCTCGACGCGCTGGCCCTCCCCCGTGGCGTCCCGGTGCCGCAGGGCGGCGAGGATGCCGAGCGAGGCGTGCAGGCCGGTGATCACGTCGACCAGGGCCACACCCGCCTTCGTCGGGTCTCCGGCCGCGTCCCCGGTGACGCTCATCAGACCGCCGACGGCCTGCACGAGCAGGTCGTAGCCGGGGATCGCCGCGCCCGCGCCGCTGCCGAAGCCGCTGATCGAGCAGTAGACCAACCCCGGGTGCCGGGCGAGGAGTTCGCGGTGGCCGAGGCCCAGCCGTTCCATCGTGCCGGGGCGGAAGTTCTCCACCAGGACGTCTGACTCGGCGATCAGGGCGCGGGCCTGTTCGAGGCCGGTCTCTGTCGTGAGGTCCAGGACGACGGATCTCTTGTTCCGGTTGACGCTCAGGAAATACGTCGACGTGCCGTCCCGGTCCGCCGGAGGGTGCCAGGCCCGGGTCTCGTCCCCGATGCCCGGCCGCTCCACCTTCACCACGTCGGCGCCGAGATCGGCGAGGAGCATGGTGGCGTACGGCCCCGCGAGAACCCTGGAGAAGTCGGCGACGCGCAGCCCTTCCAGCGCGCCGCGCCCGCCCGTCACCACCAGCGCTCCAACGGCGGTTCCGGGCGGGTGAGTTCGACGACGGGAAGGCCCTGGCCGACGGCGGCGACGGCCCGTACGACACGCACTCTTGCGCCGATGGCGACGGCGGCCGGGGCCGTCCTGCTCACCTCGCAGACGAGGTTGAAGCCCTCGTCCATCGCGACGATCCAGGTGTTGTGCGGGGCGGTGTGGCCGTAACGGCGGACGATCACCCCGACGCCCGCACTGCGCTCGGGTGCGAAGGCCCGGGACCCACAGGCGCGGCAGAACGAGCGGCGGTAGGCCGGGGTGCCGCACCAGAGGCAGCGCTGGAAGGTCAGTTCGCCGTAGTCCGCCGGTGCGGGGCTTTCCGGGAGCGCGGTGTGGTCGCGGGTGTGGGTGTGGAGCATCACGGCCTCCTGCACGCGTTTCGGTGACCGAAAGCGGCTGATCGGAATCCGATGTGGCTCCTTCACCCTGTCCCTGCCGCGGATCGCCGGTCAACGACGAACTCGCGCATCTTTGTGCGCCGAACGCGTTCCGTTCGCGGAGGTCAGAGCGGGTTTGGCGGCGCTACTCCGCGCACGTGTCTCCGCTCCGGGATCCCGGTCCCCGCCGACATCTCCGTGGTCGGCTTCGACGACAGCCATCTGGCCCGCCTGGCCCACATCGACCTCACCACCGTC
The DNA here is from genome assembly GCF_040644055.1 of Streptomyces sp. NPDC047043. NCBI lineage: Bacteria > Bacillati > Actinomycetota > Actinomycetes > Kitasatosporales > Streptomycetaceae > Streptomyces > Streptomyces sp. NPDC047043. The sequence goes on along the minus strand of NZ_JBEYVO010000008.1, from coordinate 169,872 downwards.
GGCCAGGACATCGCCCGCCTCGCCGGGCTCGCGGTCGCCCGGGCCGTCGCACGACTGGAGGGCGACGAGACGCCCGCCGGTGAACAGGTCATCGATCCCCGGCTCGTCGTCCGGGGCACGACCGCCCCGCCGCGCTGAGCGAGGGCCCCACGCGGCACACGATCACTGCCGTGCCGCCTCGGGCGGCCGCATCTCCAGGGGCCGCAGCTCGTCGGCGTACGAGATGGAGAGCCGTCGCATCAGGCCGTCCTCGGTGATGTCGTACTGGCCGAGGCGCCACAGCGGCGGCGAGTAGGCGTGGATCGACACCGCGTCGTCGCTCGCGCCGATGAGCCGGTGGATGTGCTCGGGGCCGAAGCAGAAGGACTCGCCGGCGTCGACGGTCACGGAGACATGGCTGCCGCCGATGCGCGGGCTGGACTCGTGGAGCGCGCCCTGGACCACTCCGACGGCGCCCGCGGAGATGTCGTGGTCGTGCCAGCCGGTGTCGTTCTGCCGGGTCCAGCACAGCAGCCAGACATCGACGTATTCGTCGCGGTGCAGGGAGACGTAGTGCCGCTCGTGGTCGGAGAAGGCGACGTGCGCCCGCCAGAGGTCGGGGCGGGCGGCCAAGTCCGCTACGAGCGCCTGGAGTTCGCGCTTGTCGAGGGTGCGCTCGGGCAGGGACTCGTACGTCATGAGTGGCTCCTTTCGGGCTGGGTCCGCCACGGGCACGGCTCAGGTTCGGCCGTGCAGCAGGCGCGCGGGGTTGGCGGTGCGCAGGGCGTGGACGGCGGCGTCCGCGCCGAGGTCGGGGACGACCAGGGGTGCGTAGGGGCGGTCGCTGCCGCTGACGACCACGTCGATGCCGACGGCACGGACGAGCGCGTCGACGGCCCGCGTGCCGTAGGAGGAGGTCTCGTAGAACACGTCGAAGTCGATCTCGCCCCGTCCGCCGCCGCGGACGGCGAGCCGCTCACCGTGCAGCGGGGCGAGGCCCGCGAGGGCGGCGAAGCAGATCCGCAGACGTGGGTGGCGGGCGCGGCCGAAGGCGCGGAAGGCGAACCAGGACGCGTGCAGCTGCTGGAGGTAGGGGACGAGGGCCGGCCACCACGGCGGGGCGTCGGGGGTCGGCGGAGCCGCGCCGGGGTGGACGAACAGGGGCTTGTCGTGGTGCGTGAGGACGTCGAGGAGGGGAGCGCAGTGGGCCCAGCCGTCCGCGTCCAGGAGGGCTGTGGTGGGGAGTTGGAGGCCGACGCAGCCCCGGTGGAGTTCGCGTTCCACGGCTTCGGGGTCCGGTGCCGACAGGCAGGGGGAGGCCCAGACGCCGAAGGGGGCCGGGAGGGCGAGGGCGCCGTCGTGGAACGCGGCCAGCAGCGGGGCGGCCTCGGCGGGCGGCAGGTACTCGATGCCGAGAGGACTGGAGAGGGAGATCAGGGCCAGTTCGAGGCCGTCGGATGCGGCGAGGCGGGTGCGGGCCGCGATGTCGTGGTCGGCCGGGTCTACGTCGTAGGGCGGTTCGCCCGTCAGGTGCAGGGTCCAGCCGTCGAGGAACGGGGGTGTCGTGCGGGAGCGCAGCTGCTCGACGAAGGCGGGCGGCCAGAGGTGCTGGTGGACGTCGGTGGGCACGCGGCGATCCCGGGGAGTGCAGAGGTTAAGCGGTTCACTGATACGGTTAACTTAACCGCTTAACAAGAGGGTGTGTCAAGCATGGCTCCGGACCGCGTACGGGGCGGCGAGCCCACAACGTGCGCACGCCCCGGTAGGCTTCCCGGCATGGCCAGGCCCAACAAGCGCACCACCCTCAGGGAGGTGGCCGAGGCCACGGGCCTCTCCACCGCAGCCGTCTCCTACGCCCTGCGCGGCAAACACGTCTCCAAGGAGACCGAGGAACGGGTGCGCAGGACCGCGGCCGAGCTCGGCTACGAGGCCGATCCCATCGCCCGCGCCCTGGCCAGCGGCCGTACCAGCATGGTCGGCGTCCTCGCGGGCGACCTGCAGGACCTGTGGCAGCAGCAGCTGATGGCCGCCATCGGACGGGAGCTGCTGGCCGGCGACCGCTACGCCCTGATCCTGGACGCGGGCGGCGACCCCGACCGCGAGCTGGTCCTCGCCAAGCAGCTGCGCGACCAACGGGTCGACGCGCTGCTGGTGTCCCCCGTGGACCCCTCCGCCAAGGGCTGGGCCGCGATCGCCGAGGCGCTGCCGGTGGTGGCCGTCGGTGACTCGCTGAGCCGGGCACGCACGGCCGGCCAGGTCATCTTCGACAACCGGGCCGGCATCGACGCCGTACTGGAGTATCTCCACCGTCTGGGCCACCGCCGGGTGACCGTGCTGACCCCGACCCGCCCGAGCACTCCGGACCGCCCCGCCGACGTGTATGTGCGCGAGGCGGCCGACCGGCTCGGCCTGCGGGCCGAACTGGTGCCCTGCCCCCAGGAGTTGGGCGAGGCGACGGCAGTCGCGCGCCGTGTGCTGGACGGTGCGCACCCCACGACCGCCGTGTTCTGCTTCTCCGACTCGCTGGCGTACGGGGTGTACGCGGCCGCGGCGGAGGCCTCGCTGACGGTGGGCAGGGACGTCTCCGTGGTCGGCTTCGACGACCATCCGGTGTCGCGGGTGCTCACCCCGCCGCTGACCACGGTGGACTGGGGGCTGACCGAGATCGCGGCGGAGGCGGCGCGGCTCACCGTCGCGGCGATCGAGGGGAAGCGGGTGCGGAAGAAGCGGGTGCTGTGTGCGCCGCGAATGAGTGAACGCGGGTCCGCGGTGCGGGTCTGAACCGACGTCGTTCGACGTCTGCATCGGTTTGATGTCCACGTTCGATGTCCACGGAGGTCTTCGATGCTTGCGTCCTGGTACGACGAACAGGGTCCGGCCGCCGACGTGCTGCGCGTCGGCGAACTGCCCGATCCCAGCCCCGGTCCCGGCGAGGTCCGTGTTCGTGTGGCCGTGTCCGGCATCAATCCCGGTGACACCAAGAAGCGGCGCGGCTGGCTCGGCTCCTCGATGCCCTTCCCGCGGGTGATCCCGCACAGTGACGCGGCCGGAGTCGTCGACGCGGTCGGCGAGGGCGTGGACGCGCGCCGCGTCGGGCAGCGGGTGTGGGTGTACGGCGCGCAGTCCTACCGGCCGTTCGGCACCGCCGCGCAGTACACCGTCCTACCCGACGAACTGGCCGTGCCGCTGCCGGGCCACCTCGGTGACGCGCTCGGGGCGAGCCTCGGCATCCCCGGGATCACCGCCCACCGTGCGGTGTTCGCAGACGGTCCGGTCGACGGAAAGCTGGTGCTGGTGCACGGTGTGCTCGGCGGGGTCGGGTCGATCGCGGCGCAGCTCGCCCGCTGGGGCGGGGCCACCGTGCTCGCCACCGTCCGGCGCACCGCGGATCTCGAACGCGTCGACCCGGCCGTCGTGTCCCATGCGGTTGCCCTCGACACCGGCGACCCGGCCGCTGCGATTCGCGTGTACGCGCCCGGGGGCGTGCAGCGGGTCGTCGAGGTGTCGCTGTCGGACAACGCCGACCTGGACAACGCGGTCGTCGCTAACGAGGCGGTCGTCGCCGCCTATGCGACGGGCGCCGACCGGACCGAACTGCCCTTCTGGACGCTGTTGTTCAACAACGTCGCGCTGCGTCTGATCGGCAGCGACGACGTTCCGGCCGAGGCGAAGCGGCAGGCGGCGCGCGACCTCACCGCGGCGGCCGCGGTCGGCGCCCTCACCGTCGAGGTCGGTGACCTCTACCAGCTGGCGGACATCGCCAAGGCGCACGAACGGGTCGACGCCGGGGGCCGGGGCCGCGTCCTGGTGACCGTCCCCGGCTGACGCACTGCGTTCAGTCCTCGCCGGTGCAGCAGTCGTCCTTCGTCGCTGAACCCTGGGCGGTCTCCATACGGCAGAAGCAGGACGCCTCGATCGGTACGTCCGCCGTGGCGGTGGCCAGCTTCAGCTGCTGGGCCACGATCTGCGCCTCGCCGTCCTTGCCGAGCCGTACGAGGCACTCGTGGAAGCCGTGCAGGGACCAGACGTTGCCCGGATGCTGCTGGGCGCGCGGCAGGGTGGCGTCCAGGCCCAGGTCGGCGCGGTAGACGGCCTCGGCCTCGGCGACCAGGCCCTGTTCCAGGAGCAGTGCGCCGTACGCATGGCGGGTGGGCTGCATCCAGCCCCACGGCTCGTCGTACGGCAGGCCGTCGTCGAGTTCGATCGACCGGCGCAGGGCGGCGAACGCCGCTTCGTGGTTGCCCTTGCGGTAGTCGAGCTCGCCGTCCAGCATCTCGGCGGCGATCGCCAGGATGTCCGCGCAGGTGTTGTTGAACAGCATGCGTGTGTCGGGGACCCGGGCGACCGCGGCACGGAAGAGTTCGCGCTCGGCCTCGGCCTCGTCGATGCGGCCCGTGGCCGAGAGCGCGACGCCGCGCGCGTAGTGCAGCATCGCCGTGGTCACGCAGTACAGCCGCGCGTCGGCGGGCAGCGGAAGGGCGAGGATGTCGTCCCAGCGGCCGAAGCGGATGAGCACGTGCACCCGCATCGCGAGGAAGCCCTCCAGCCAGTCGGCCATGGGCGGGCTCTGCACGCGCATCAGGTCCTCGGGCACGGCGGCTTCGAGCCGGTGCACGGTCTCGATCGCGTCCTGGAAACGGCCGAGGAACATCGCACCGTAGATCTTGAAGTGGAGGTTGTGGCACCGGTAGAGGGTGTAGAAGTTCATCGCCCCGGCCTGGGCGTGGAACTTCTCGTCGACTTCGATCGCCGCGGTGTTGTCGGAGACGACTCGGCGGTAGTCGCCGCAGAGCACTTCGAGATGGGACGGCATGTGCTGCAGATGTCCGGCGTCCGGCACGAGACCGCGCAGCCGTTCACCGGCGGGCAGGGCGATCTCGGGGGTCGGGGACATCTCCATCAGGTGGATGTACATGTGGAGCAGGCCCGGGTGCCGTCCGCCTGCTTCCGTGGCGAGTGCTCGCTCCAGCGCGGCCCTGGCCTCGACGGTGCGCGCGCCGGAAGCCGGTTTGCCCGTGCGGAGGTCCCACAGCTGCCAGGGGGTGAGGTTCATCAGGGCGTCGGCGTACAGGGTGGCCACGTCGAGATCGTCGGGAACCAGTCCGTGGACGGCTCGCATGCTGTCGGCGTAGGCGATGTTCCACACCGAGCACTCCTCGACGGCCGGGGCCCGGTGCTGCGGATAGCGGGCGCTCAAGGCGTCGATGAGAGCCTGCTCGACCGGGGTGGCAGCGGCGGCCTTCGCCTGGGCGCGCCGGACGGCCGCGTGCGTGCGCTCCACCGTCCGCGCCAGGTCCTGCTCGTCGAAGAACTCCCAGGGCTTGTTGTAGTTGGGGCCGAGGGCGTAGGCGATGCCCCAGTCGGCCATGGCGCAGTCGGGGTCCGCCGCGGCGGCGGCCTCGAAGCAGCGGACGGCCTCTTCGTGGTTGAAGGCGTAGGTCCAGTTCAGTCCGCGGTCGAACCACGACTGCGCTTCGGGGGACGAGGTCGTCACGCGTCGGCCGTGGCTGCCGAGGTCGTAATAGGTCACGAGTCACGAAATACCGCACATCGGCCGTAACACACAAGCCCCACCACCTGCACGGACAGTGGCATCGCAAAGGAACCGTATGGTCTAGACCAAGAAGCCGTCTGGTCTAGTCCAGAGCGTGGACATGCCACAAGCTCGGCGGGAAGCTGGGGCACTCCCCCACCCCCACCGGAGGCACACCGTGAGACGTCTTCGTGCATGTCTGGGCGCAGCCGCCGCCGTCGGACTCACCGCCGCGGGCACCACAGCCCTGGTAGCGGGCAACGCCTCGGGCGCCACCACCGCGCTCGACAACCGCTGGTACGCGGCGGCCCCCTATCTGATGCCACTGGACAACGACCCGCCGGACCCGGCCGCCATCATGGACGCCACCGGCCTCAAGGCCTTCCAGCTCGCCTTCGTCCTCGCCCCCAACGGCGGTGGCTGCTCGCCCACTTGGGGCGGCACGACTCCGGTCTCCTCGGACACCGCCGTGCAGTCCGTCATCGACGGCATCCGTGCCAAGGGCGGCGACGTGTCCGTCTCCATCGGCGGCTACGGCGGCACGAAGCTCGGCCAGACCTGCTCGGACGCGGCGGCGACGGCGGCCGCGTACCAGCAGGTCATCACCAAGTACGGCCTCCACGCGATCGACTTCGACCTGGAGGAGCCGGAGTACGAGAACACGGCGGCGATCAAGAACGAGATCGGCGCCGCGAAGATACTCCAGCAGAACAACCCCGGGCTGTACGTCTCCGTCACGACGGCCGGCACGGCGGACGGCACCGGCTGGTTCGGCAAGCAGATGCTGCTGGAGGCGAAGTCGCAGGGCTTCACGCCGAACAACTTCTCCATCATGCCGTTCGACGGCGGCTTCAACGGCGCGTCCTCGCAGACCAGCGCGCTGACCAACTTCAACGCCATCCTGCAGTCGACGTTCGGCTGGGACCAGGCGACGGCCTATGCCCATGAGGGCTTCTCCGGCATGAACGGGCGCAGCGACACCGGCGAGATCTTCACCCAGGCCGACTTCCAGACCGTGCTGGACTACGCCACCAGCCACAACATGGACCGCTTCACCTTCTGGTCCCTCAACCGCGACCGCCAGTGCACGCCGCCCGACAACGGCGGCCGCACATCGGGCACTTGCTCCAGCGTGGCGCAGAACGCCTGGGACTTCGCGAAGTATTCGGTGAAGTTCGCGGGCGCCACCCCGCCGACCTCGACGCCCACCCCGACCCCCACACCGACTCCGACGCCCACCGGGTGCAAGGCCGCCTGGAGTTCGAGCTCGGTGTACACCGCGGGTGACGAGGTCTCGTACAACAAGCACAACTGGAAGGCCAAGTGGTGGACGCAGAACGAGGCGCCGGCCGCGACGGACTGGGGTCCGTGGCAGGACGAGGGGGCGTGCTGATTCCGGCTCCCTCCCGGCGACGGCGCGTGTGGCCGGATCCGTTCCCCCGCTCGGCCCGCCCTCTGCCCACTGGGTATCCCTGCGCATAGGGCGAAGCGGACTGCGTTGGGGGGGCCGGCACTGTGGCGCGCGGATGGTGGACTTCCAGCCCCTTTCCGTCACACCGATCACAGCGGCGGCACACCGTGGCGTCCCTGCAAGCACAGGGACGCCACGGGCCCGGGTTGCGCGACGTACTGCCGGCGCTCGCCGGAGTGTGTGCCGCCTGGTGCTCGGTGGTCGCCGTACTCGCCGCGGGCTATCGAGCACTCGGAATCGGCTTTCCCCTCGGAGGACTCGCCCTTCTGGTCCTCCTCGTCGTGCTGGGAGTCCGGCGCCGACGTCCGGCGGCACGCCGGCGGCTCGGCTACTACGACCCCGGCGAGCTGCTCGAACTCGACACCGAGGGACTCGCGTTGGCCGTGGCCCGGATGCTGCGCCGGGACGGGTGGCGCGTACGGCTGCTGCCCGCGCCGGACCGGCCGCGGCTCTGCGCCCGGGACAGCAGCGGCCGGCAGCTCGACGTGGCCTTCCGGCCGGTCGCGGAGCCCCTCCCCGACGAGGACGTGCCGCACACTCAGTGGCACGGCACGGACACCGCTCCGCATCTTCAACTGGTCGTGCACCGCGGCACTTTCCGAGACCGTGACATCCGTTGGGCCCGGCGTCAGGGCAAGACCTGCCTGCTCGACGGCTCCTCGCTCAGGCGCTGGGGCCAGGGCACTCGTCTGAGCGAGCTGCTCACGCCCGGTCGGTGACGCGGACCGGGGAGTCCTGGCCGCCCGGGTCGAGGCGGAACGGCGGGTACTGATCCGTCATCAGTGCGGCATAGGCAGCCACCCGAGCGGTCCAGCGTGCCAGGCCCAGCAGGAAGTCGAAGAGGTGAACCGGGTAACGGGCGGTGAACGCCAGGATGATCACAGCGACCAGTGAGAGGAAGGGGATCAGACCGCCGCCACGCCAGCCGTCCCCCTCTCCCCAGCCCCAGCCACCGACGAAAATGCCGACGACGATGTACTGCGGGATCACCAGCAACCACCACTTCACCAGGACCAGACCGCGGGAGAGACGCTCGGGATGGGCGACGTCGAAATGCGCCGGGTAGTCGGGCACGTCCGCCAGGGTGAATGGAGGGTAGCGGTCGGTGCCGAGCGCGGTGTGGGCGTAGTAGCTGACACGCCAGTTCCAGCGCATTACGCCGACATTGAAGTCGAAGAGTGATCGGGGGTAGCGGCCGGTGAAGAGAATGGCGAAGAAGGCGACGACGGTCACGAAGACAAACGCGATCCACAAGAAGAACAGCACGATGTAGTGCGGGATCGCGAGGAGCCACTTCACCAGCCACAGCCATCTGGACAGCCGGGGATCGAGAAACGCCTCGATACGCACAGGCGACGCGGTGACAGGAATCATGTGGCCCACTCCTTTCGAGCGTTACCGCCCGACGGCCACCCGTCCATGCCCTCCCCCGGACGGGCAGGCGGCAGGGCGGTCACCTGATCATGAATTCAGGCTCGCACGAGAGGTGGGAGGCCGCGACTCGGGTGCATCCCGCTCGGCACCCCTCGGGTCCGGCTAGAGGTCGATCGTGCCGTCCGCCGCGCAGGCCTTCGCGGCCAGCCCCTGCGCGTCCGGATCAGGCTGCAGTATCTGCGCGACGATCTCGCCCGTGGCCCGGTGCCAGTCGCCGCTTCGGCGGAGCATCGCGTGGTCTCCGCCCTTGACCACGACCATGCCGGCCTGGGCCCCGGCGGCCCGGGCCCGGCGCACGTAGTCCGCCGATTCGGCGGGAGACGTCACGCGGTCGCGGTCACCCTGCACGACCACCATCAGCACACCGCCGAGATGGGCGGCGGAGTCCTGGGGCGGACACCACGGTGCCAGGGCGAGCACACCGTGCACCAGCGGGTGCGACGCGGCACGCAGGGCCGCTCTCGCGCCCATCGAGTGCCCCACGAGGATGGTGGGCACGTCGCCGACCATCCGCTCGAGTTCGTCGAGCGCCCGCAGTGCGTCCTGGGCGGGATCGCTGTCGTTCCAGCCCTGGTACCGGTAGCGGACCTGCCCGAGCAGGACGTCCCCGGGCGAGGCCGCCGCGGCGGCCCGCAGAACCGGGTGCATACGGAGCGCGGCCGGCTGCCAAGGGCGAGCCGCCCGGCGGCTCACCTCGCGCCCGCCGTGCAGCGTCACGATCGCCGCGGTCGCGGCTTCGCTCGGCGCGTGCCGCACCATCAGCGCGGACTCGTTGCGCTGCACGTCCCCACCAGCCCTCATCGCTACGGCACCTCTCCCGTCCGGACTCCCCCATCCTCCCCCAGAGATCCGGAGCGCCGACTGCGCGGGGGGCGCACGAGGCGGAGAAGTGAGCCCTGTACGCGCCTCCACGCAGACGGTGAAAATGCGCCAGGTCGACGGTCTCGTGGCCGGGTCGTCGTGCACCTCAGCTCCAACTCGTCGAGAAAGCAGGTCGGCTCCCGTGCTGCTACGTCTGCCCGAGTCCGTGTCCGAAGCGCAGGAGTGCATGGCGGAGGGAGCGGTGCCCATCGGCGGGGCGACGCTCGTCTGGGCGGGCTGGCAACAGGACGGTTTTCCCGCGCAGGCCATGTCGCTGCGCAACCTCCCGGAGGCCAACGTCATCGCGCGCGGGACGCTCGGTTCCGCCGTCGTGCTGAACCGGATCGACGACCGCGTGCCCGAGGTCCTCGCACAGGCGGCCGCCACGGTGGGCACCGGAGCCGTCCGCCGCACGGCCACGGTCGGCGGCAACCTCGTCGGCAGCACACTGCGCTGTCTGCTGCCCGCCGCCCTGGTGCTGGACGCCCGGGCGACAGTGCTCGACCAGGACCGGGTCTACGAGACCGACCTCGCCGAAGTCCTGGCCAAGCGCCATCTGCTGCTCAGCCTCCACTGGCGCGAACCGCTCACCAGCAGCTACCGCAAGCTGCCCGGCGAGGCGGGCGGACCCCCGCCGTTCGTCGTCGCCGCCGCGGTGCGCACCGACGACGAAGGCCGCAACCGCCTTCATGTGGCCGTCCGCGACGGCTACGACGTACTCACGGCCGACGTCGCCTGCGCCGACGGGAGCGAGGAGGCGATCGGCGCGCTGAGGGGCACGGCCATCGGCTCACTGCCCGCCGCGGTGTGGGATGTCGTACGGGAACACGTCACCCATCTGCTGGCTCGCCCGGTCAGTCGGTGAGACCCGGCACGTCCAGCACCTCGGCGGGCTTCGGGGCCTGGACGTCCAGCGGTTCGTCGAAGTCGCGGAATGAGGTGGTGGTGCGGTACCTGGCTCCCTTGTAGACCGTCCTGAGGAGGTACGGCTTGCCGTCGGTGGCCACATAGAACGTGTACGTGCCGCCCTTGTCCTGCTTGTCGGTCACGATCAGCGCGAGAGCGTCCCTGCCGTCGATGCGGGTCGTCTCGCCCTTCGTCGCCGTGCCGAAGGAGCCGAAGGGCCATTCACAGGAGACGAGACCCTGTTCGCTGTCCTTCGCCTCGTCGACGGGCGACTTCGTCCACAGCTTCTGTTCACTGCTGACGTTCGTGTCGCCGCTCCACTTCTGGAGGTAGACGCGGTCCGGGCGGACGTAGTCCGTGTCGCCGATCCGGATCTGCTCGAGACTTCCGCCTTCGGACCAACTCATCTTGGCTCTGCACCGGTTGCCGAGGTCGGTCACGAGGCGGGTGGTGACGGTACCGCCCTTCGCCGGGTTGCTGGTGAACTCGATCCGCACCGACTTCAGCCCGCTCATCGCGTCGTTGGCGTCGTCGAACATCTCCTCGGCGGACCTCTCGTCAGCGGTGCCCCCGGCGCCACATCCCGATGCGGCTGCTCCCGTCAACAGGCACGTCAGCGCGGTCGTCACCACGGCGGCCTTGTTCCGCATGGAACCCCCTGTCCAGTCCATGATCAGGCGGGAGAGCCTACCAACCGTTCGGCGGCGTCCCAGAGTTCACCCTCACGCTCCGGGTCGTACGACTCCGCCGAGGACCGAGCCACCCGCGCTCGGTCGACGTAGGAACCGGTCGGCGCGCAGAGCGTGCCGAGGACCAGGTCGGCGAGGTGCCGGCCAGCGGCCGTACGGGGGGTGGCGAACGGGGTGAGGGTGAGCACCGGCAGGATGCGGCGCATCGCGAAGCGGGAGAGGGCGTCCGCGTGGCGGGCCAGATCGGTGCCGGGAACGAAGCCGGGGTTGTAGGCAACGGCGTCGATGCCGGCGGGCAGACGGCGTGCGTACTCGTGGACGAGATGGATGGCGGCCAGTTTGCTCGTCGAGTACGCGGTGCGACCGGCGGCCGTGGTGTGCGGCTCGGGGAAGGCGCCCGGGCGGGCGAGAGTGTCGGGGGCGCGCCAGGCCGGGCCGGGGACCATGCCCAGGTTGTGCCGGAAGTCGCCGAAGTGGGTGTCGCTGACGGTGATCACGATCCGGGCGGGGCGGGCGAAGCGCTCCTGGAGTCGGCGGACGAGCAGGTGGTTGGCCAGGACGTTGACGGCGAATGTGGCCTCGTGGCCTTCGGGTGTCTCAGTGAGCGCGTTCGTGTACTGGATGCCCGCGTTGCCCACGAAGCCGTGCAGGGGCGGCAGTTCACCGCGGTCGAGCCGGTCACCGATCTCGCCGGCCGCCGAGCGGACGCTCTCGAGTGACCGGAGGTCTGCCGTGACATGCGTGACCTTCCGCCCGGCTGTCGCACCCAGTTCGGCGGCCAGTTGCGGACCGGAGGAGCCGCGGGCCACGACGAGGAGGTGCGTGTCCGGCGAGTCACGCAGGATGCGCTCCGCTGCGATACGGCCGATTCCGCGGCCGGCACCCGTCATCACGATGGTGGACTGCATGTACGGCTCCTTCGCCGGTCGGAATCCGATGAGAGCGGTGCGCCACCCACGCTCGTCTCTCTCCGCCCCGGCAGCCAGGGCCGCCCGCGACGGTAGGACCGGCAGTACCCAGGCTGATGCGGGCACGGGTGACGACAATGGCCGTATGGCTGCCTCCCGCTCCGACTTCGGCTCGCTCCTGCACGCCTGGCGCGACCGGCTCTCCCCCGCCGACGCCGGCTTCACCGCCACGGCCGGTCGGCGCGCCCCGGGGCTGCGTCGTGAGGAGCTCGCACAGCTGGCCGGCCTCTCCGTCGACTACGTACTGCGCCTGGAGCAGGGGCGCGCACAGCACCCGTCGGCCCAGGTCGTCGGCGCCCTCGCCCGGGCCCTGCAGCTCTCGCGGACCGAACGCGACGAGCTCTACCGGAGCGCCGGGCTGCTGCCGCCGCGGGACGCCACGATCCACACGCACGTGCCTCCGGGCGTCCAGCGGCTCACCGCACGCCTGGCCGACGTCCCCATCGGGGTGTTCTCCGCCGACTGGAGCCTGGTGTGGTGGAACGCCATGTGGTGCGCCCTGCACGGGGATCCCGAGACGCTGCCGGTCGCCGAACGCAACCTCGCCCGCGCCGTGTTCGGCGACGGACCCGCACACGCCGCGCTGCGTCCGTTCCGCTCCGAGCGAGAGGACGACGCCTTCGCCGCGTCGATCGTCGCCGACCTCAAGCACGCCGTGTCCCGTTACCCCGCCGACGTCCGACTGGCCCGCCTGGTGGAGAACTTGAGAGACGCGTCTCCTGCCTTCGCCGACTACTGGGTCACGGCTACGGCCTCCCAGCACACCAGCGACCGTAAGACCGTCGAGCACCCCGAGGTCGGTGACATCGTGCTCGACTGCGACGTCCTCGTCGTACCGGGTGCGGACCTGCGGATGGTCACCTACACGGCGGCGGCCGGGAGCAGCGACGCGGGCAAGCTGGACCTCCTGCGCGTCACGGGCGGTCGGACCTCCCCGACGCTTCCCTGACGCGTCACTCGGCCGTCTTGCGGGCCAGCGCGTTGTTGTCGATGGAGTTGTGCACGCTGAAGCTCACGGCGTCCGAGCGGTAGCGGTCGTCCGACCACTCCACCGGGCGTCCCTCGCGGGTCGTGGTCACGCGGCGGACCCGCAGCAGAGGGCTGGTGCGGCGGATGCCGAGCAGGTCCGCGTCCTGGGCGCTGGCCGCGACGGCGTCGATGACGTGTTCTCCGTATGCGAAGACCAGGCCCGTGCTCTCGAACAGCAGCTGGGTGACGGACGCGGCATCGGGGTCGATGAGCTCGACGGCGGGTGAGATCCAGTCGGCGTACACGGTGCGCTCCACCAGGACCGGTTCGCCGTCCAGGCCGCGCACCCGCAGGACGTGCAACACCCTTGTGCCCTCGCGCAGTTGGAGCCGGGCGGCGTCCTGCGCGGTGGCGGGCAGGTACTCCTGCGCCACGACGCGCCCGGTCGCCTCCCGGCCCATGGCGCGCGCCCACTGGGCGAAGCTGCGCAGTTCGGCGAAGCTCTGGCTGCGGCGGCTGGCCAGGACGACACGGCGGGCGCCCTGTCGGGAGCCGATGAGGCCCTCGGCGGTCAGGGCCGCGACGGCCTGGCGGACCGTGCCGCGGGAGACGCCGTAGTGGGTGGCGAGTTCGGACTCGGAGGGCAGCCTGCCGCCCACCGTGTACTCCTCGCGGTCGATCGCCCGCCGCAGTTCGTCGGCGATCTCCTCGTGTCGCGTCGGCACCGTTTCCCTCCGAGTCGGCAGCTGTGCACAGCGTGACCACCCTAATCGAGACCGGCGGGTGACTGCGCTTACCCCGAACTGTGCAGGGATTGGGAGGTCACAATTTCGCCACTGTTTACGAACGCGTCACCACAGACAGCATTACTGAGGCCAACTTGTTCAGACAAGTTGCCGCCTCTTGTGCGTCCCCTGCACCCCTTCTGGAGTCACCGTGTCCCAGCCGAGAACAGCCGTCCTGACCGGCTCCCTCGCCGTCGTAGCCGCGCTCGCCCTGAGTGCCTGCGGCGCCGCTCCCGACAACGCGTCGACGACCGCCGACGGCAAGAACGCCGCCACCGCCACCTCCGCCGCCGACTTCGGCGGTATGGACGCGCTGGTGAAGGCGGCCAAGAAGGAGGGCACGCTGCACGCCATCGCGCTGCCCCGCGACTGGGCCAACTACGGCGCGCTGATCGACGGCTTCACGAAGAAGTACGGCATCAAGATCCAGGTCGAGAACCCGGACGGCTCCAGCCAGGACGAGATCAACGCCGTCACCTCCCGCAAGGGCCAGGACCGCGCGCCCGACGTCCTCGACCTCGGCTCCTCCTTCGCGCTCAGCGCCGCCCAGCAGGGCCTGCTCGCGCCGTACAAGGTCGCCTCGTACGCGGACATCCCCACCGGCCAGAAGGACCCGAAGGCGCGCTGGTACAACGACTACGGCGGCTACATCTCGATCGGCTGCGACGCCAAGCGTGTGAAGGCCTGTCCGACGACCTTCGCGGACCTGCTCAAGCCGCAGTACAAGGGGCAGGTCGCGCTCAACGGGAACCCCACCAAGTCGGGTTCGGCCTTCGGTGGTGTGTACGCGGCCGCGCTCGCCAACGGTGGCTCCTTCGACAACATCCAGCCCGGTCTGGACTTCTTCGCCAAGCTGAAGAAGAACGGCAACTACACGCCCGTCGAGTCGACTCCGGCGACCGTCGAGAAGGGCGAGACGCCGATCAGCATCGACTGGGACTACCTGAACGCCGGTTACGCCGACGAGTTCAAGTCCAAGGGCGTCGACTGGAAGGTGTCGGTCCCGAGCGACGGCCAGTTCTCCCAGTACTACTCCCAGGCCATCAACAAGGACGCCCCGCACCCGGCGGCCGCCCGTCTGTGGCAGGAGTACCTGTACAGCACCGAGGGCCAGAACCTGTGGCTCAAGGGGTACGCCCGTCCGGCGCTGATGACGGCCATGGAGAAGGCCGGCACGCTCGACAAGACCGCGGCCGCCAAGCTGCCGAAGGTCTCCGGTACGCCGTCCTTCCCGACCGAGGCCCAGCAGAGCAAGGCCAAGACGGTCATCGCGCAGGGCTGGGCGAAGGCCGTCTCCGGATGACGGCCACCCTCACGGGCGTGGACGTGGCGCCGCCGGTCGCTTCGGCGAAGCGGCGGCGCCGTGCCCCCGGCTGGCTCGCCGTCGTCCCGCTGCTCGTGTTCACCGCGATCGCCTTCGGGGTCCCGGCGATCGCCATGCTGAACGGTGCGTTCAGCATCAAGGACCAGGCCACGGGCGCCAGTTCGTACAGCGCCGAGAACCTGACGACATCGCTGCACGGCGCCTACCTGACCGCCCTGCTCGGCAGCGTGAAGCTGTCCGCGGTCTCCGCGGGCATCGGCACTGTGCTCGGGCTGCCGCTCGCGCAGGTCGTGGTCACCTCCCGGTTCCAGGCACTGCGCAACGCCGCGCTCACCGCGTCCGGTGTGCTCGCCAACTTCGGCGGCATCCCGCTGGCATTCGCCTTCGTCGCCACGCTCGGCAACGCCGGTGTGCTGACACGGCACCTGGGCCTCACGGACAAGGGCTGGGATCTCTACAGCTTCTGGGGCCTGGTCATCGTCTATCTGTACTTCCTGATCCCGTTGATGGTGCTCACGATCATGCCGGCGCTGGAGGGCCTGCGCTCCCAGTGGCGGGAGGCTGCGCAGAACAACGGGGCCACGGCCGTGCAGTACTGGCTGCACGTCGCCCTGCCCGTGCTGCTGCCCTCGCTGCTGGGCGGGTTCGTGCTGCTCTTCGGTAGCGCGTTCGCCGCCTACGCCACCGCCGCGGCGATGGTGGGCAGTTCGGTCCCGCTGGTCACCCTGCAGATCGCCGACGCCATCTCCGGCAACGTGCTCGTCGGCCAGGAGAACGTGGCGCTCGCGCTCAGCCTCGACATGGTCCTGGTCGCGGGCCTCGTGATGGCCGTGTATCTGCCCCTGCAACGACGGAGTACGCGATGGCTCGCCTGAACCCGTGGCGGTGGGTCGTCCTCGGCCTCGCCGCGCTGTACTTCCTGGTGCCGCTGGCCGCGTCCGTGGTCTTCACCGTGGACGTGCCCGGGCAGGGCGTCACCTTCGACGCCTACTCGCAGATCATCTCCACCGACGGCTTCGTCTCCAGCCTGCTGCTCTCGCTGGAGCTGGCGCTCGCGACCATCGCGATCGTGCTGCTGCTGATGGTGCCCGCCATGGTGGCGCTGCGGCTGGGCGCGCCCCGGCTGCGGCCGGTGGTCGAGGTGATCTGCCAACTGCCGCTGGTCGTCCCGCCGATCGCGTTCGTCGCCGGGATCTCGACCGTCCTGAAGTGGGGCCCCGAGTACCTGTCGCGGACCCCGCTGTTCGAGACGTTCGTAGCGGTCCAGAACCCGAGCTTCCCCTTCGTGCTGGTCATGGCGTACGTCGTGATGGCGCTGCCGTTCGTGCACCGTTCGCTGGACGCCGGGCTGCGCGCGATCGACGTGCGGACGCTCGTGGAGGCCGCCCGCAGCTGCGGCGCGAGCTGGCCGCAGGCTCTCGTGCGGACCGTGCTGCCCAACCTGCGCGGGGCGCTGCTGAACGCCTCCTTCCTCACGCTCGCCCTGGTGCTCGGCGAGTTCACCGTGGCCCAGCTGCTCGGCTTCCAGCCGTTCGCCGTGTGGATCTACAGCGTCGGCGGCTCGCAGGCCCAGCTGTCCGTCGCCGTGTCCGTGCTCAGCCTGCTCGTCACATGGGCCCTGCTGCTCGCGCTCGCCGGTGTCGGCGGGCGGACCCGTACCGCTTCGTCCCGGGGATGAAACCATGACCGTCACCACGCTCGAGAAGACCACCGCGGAGAAGGCCGCCACGGTCGAATTCCGCGGCCTGCGCCGGGAGTTCGGGGCGACCGTCGCCCTGGACGGACTCGACCTGACCGTGCGGCCGGGTGAGTTCCTGGCGCTGCTCGGCCCGTCCGGCTGCGGCAAGACCACCGCGCTGCGCATGCTCGCCGGGTTCGAACACCCCGACTCCGGTGCGGTGCTGGTCGACGGCGAGGATGTCACCCAGGTGCCGGCCCACCGCCGGGACGCCGGGATGGTCTTCCAGTCGTACAGCCTCTTCCCGCATCTCAACGCCCTCGACAACGTCGCCTTCGGGCTGCGGATGCGGAAGGTGCGTACGGCCGAACGCCGTTCCCGTGCCGCCGAGTTGCTGGAGCTGGTCGGGCTCGCCGACAAGGGCGACCGGTTCCCGCACCAGCTCTCCGGCGGGCAGCAGCAGCGCATCGCGCTCGCCCGCGCACTCGCGCTGCGTCCGCGGGTGCTCCTGCTGGACGAACCGCTGTCCGCGCTCGACGCCAAGGTGCGGCTGACGCTGCGCGAGGAGATCCGGCGGCTGCAGCAGGAACTCGGCATCACCACCCTGTTCGTGACGCACGATCAGGAGGAGGCCCTGTCCGTCGCGGACCGGGTCGCCGTGATGCATGCGGGCAGGCTCGAACAGTGCGCCGAACCGGCCGAGTTGTACGGCCGTCCGGCCACCGCCTTCGTAGCCGAGTTCGTCGGCACGATGAGCCGGATTCCCGGGCGGCTGTCCGGAGAGACGGTCGAGGTCCTCGGGCTGCGGCTGCCCGCCGAGGGCACCCTTCCCGCGACGGCGGAGGTGGACGTGCTGGTGCGACCGGAGGCCGTGCACGTCACCGCGGACGACAACGGCGACGCCCGGGTGATCGCCACCGCGTTCCTCGGCGCGGCCATCCGCGTCACCGTGCGACTGGCCGACGGCACGGAGGTGAAGGCCGACCTGCCCACCCACGAGGCCGCCACGCTGGGCGCGGGATCCGCCGTACGGGTGTCGCTGCCCGAGCGGCCGGTCCTGGTCGCCGAGCGAGCGGCGTGAGGCACGCCCACCATTTCCTCGTAGCAAATCCCCCCATGCGAAAGAAGAAGCCGTGACCCAACCCCCGCTCCAGGCCGTCCTGTTCGACATGGACGGCACGCTCGTCGACACCGAGCGGCTGTGGTGGGAGGCGGTGCAGGACATCGCCTCGGGCCTCGGCAGGCCACTGACCGAAGCGGATCAGCCGGAGGTGCTCGGCAGACCGGTCGAGCACACCGCCGCCTGGCTCGGCCGGATCACCGGGCGGCCGGTCCCGGGGTTGACCGACCGCCTGCACCGCGAGTTCACCGACCGTGTCCGCACCGGCATCGTGCCGCGCCCCGGTGCCCTCGACCTTCTCGACGCGCTCGCCCGCGAAGGTGTGCCGACCGCCCTGGTCACCGCCTCCCCCCGCACGGTCGCCGACAGTGTGCTGGCCGCGCTCGGCGCCGACCGCTTCCTGGTGTCCGTCACCGCGGACGACACGCCACTCACCAAACCCGCCCCCGACCCGTACCTCGCCGCCAGCCGGGCCCTCGGCGTCGACCCGGCCCGCTGCGTGGCCGTCGAGGACACGCCCACCGGCGTCAGCTCCGCGGAGGCGGCCGGGTGCGCGGTCCTGGCGGTGCCGTCGCTGGCCCCCATCGACGCGGCACCCGGGCGGACGGTCGTGGCCAGCCTCGAGGAGGTGACCCCGGCCCGGCTGCGTGCGCTCGTCGGCCCCCGGCTGCGCGTCATGAGCTGGAACCTCTGGTACGGCGGCGCGAAGGTCGACGACCACCGCGCCAAACAGCTCAAGGTCATCCTGGACACCGAGGCCGACGTGGTGGGCCTGCAGGAGACGGCCGGTACGGCGGCCCGGGAGCTCGCCGACGCGCTGGGCTGGCACCATCACCAGGCCGGCGAGAACCTCGGCGTCATCAGCCGCCACCCGATCACGGCCCGCCTCGGCGACCCCGACGTCGGTTTCTACGGGGCGGCGGGCGTACGCCTGCGCATCGGCCGAGCGCACGAGGTGGACGTATGGACGGCACACCTCCACTACACGCCGTACGGACCCTACGAAGCCGCCTTCGACGGGCTGCCGCCGAAGGAGCTGATCGCGCACGAGGAGCTACGGCTCGCCCAGATGCGGGAGGCCTTGCGGCAGATCGCCGAGTCGGGTGCCGGCGAGCGGCCCGTGATCCTCACCGGGGACTTCAACTGCCCCTCCCACCTGGACCGGCCCGACGTGGCGTGGCCGGTGACCGGGGCGGCCGAGGAGGCCGGTCTGCGCGACTCGTACCGCGAGGCCCGGCCCGATCCGGTGCGCGACCCGGGCCACACCTGGTCCCCTATCCACCCCCGGCACGAGAACGACCCCGCCCTCCCGGAACCTCAGGACCGGATCGACTACGTCCTGCACAACGGACGAGGGCTGGCAGTGGTCGACTCCCGCACCGTCGTGACCGGCGTCCCGCGGGCCTGGCCGGACGTCGCCGACAACGACTGGCCGTCGGACCATGCGGCGGTCCTCACGACCTTCGCCCTGCGCGACGGGGACTGACCCGGCGCTGCGGGTGCCGTACGTCAGCCGCCCGCGTTGTCGACCCGCAGCCGTACCTGCTCCTCGAGGCGCTCCAGGCTTCGGTCGAGGGCTTCCTGTGCCGCCGTCTCGCCCGGGTCGTGCTCGTCGTCGGCGAAGGAGAGGTGCACGGTCACCTCGCTGATGCCGCTGCCCGTCTCCTCGACCTGGAGCCAGCCGGTGTAGCTGCCGTCGTCGCGGGTGCCCCACTCGAGGCGCATCCGGTCCTGGCGGGACCGCAGGAGGGCAGGGGTGTCCTGGTCGGTCCGGTCCTCGTGGACGGTGACGGCGGGCGGGGCCTCGGCGTGGACGTGCAGTGCGTCCGGCAGCCAGCTGTCGAGCCGGCCGATGTTCGCCGCCTGGTCGAAGACGTGCTCGGGCAGCGCGGGCATCGCGCGGGAACGCTCGTATTCGGTCATCGCTCTTCGTCCCTCGGCATGGTGTCGTACACGGCGACGCGTGCCCCTTTTGTCGATATTGAACCGTCCGGTCGCGCGGTGCATTGCTCCGTCCGAGTGGTGCACGGCTCCGCCCGGTCGTAGCGTCGGTAGCGGGGCCCTTGCTTGCGGCCCCGGTTCCGGAGGCGGCAGCCGGGAGCGGACATGCGCGTACACGTACTGACCACGGCGGTCACGCTTTGTCTTGCTGCATCACTTGCAGCGGCCGCGGGAGCTCCCTCCGCTGCCAGAACGACGTCGTCGCCGGCCGCGCAGGCCGTTCAGCAGCGGCCCGGGAACCCGGTGATCGTCGACTGCTTCTGGCACCCGCACGTGCGCCCGGCCGATTTCATGCTCGCGTGCGGCGACGGCAACAGCCGCCTGTCCTCGCTGCGTTGGTCCCAGTGGGGTGCCAACTCGGCGAAGGCGAAGGGCGTCAACTGGGTCAACGACTGCAAGCCCTACTGCGCGGCGGGCAAGTTCCACTCGTACCGGGTCGTCGTGCGCCTCGACCGCGCAGAGCCCTGGAAGAAGCGCCCACAGGTGCAGCACTACACGCGGATGACCCTCACCTACTCCGACGGCAGGCCGGACGGCTTCCCGCGGACGGTGACGTATCCGCTCTGGAACTGACCTCGCGCCCGGCTCAGGCGCCGGAGTCGATGCCGGTGATCACGACGGGCCCCAGCGGCGCCTCGTCCGCGTCCAGGCCCGCGGCTCGCAGAGCGGATTCCGCGAGGTGCCGGGCGTCCTGTTCGGCTCGGGAACGGCTGTCGGCCTCGACGGTGAGGCGGATGGTGAAGGTGTCGTCCTCGTTCACGGTCAGGACATCGAGGTCCTCCGCGCTGCCCATCCGGGTGCGGTGCGGATCGGCCGGGCGCAGGGCGCGGGTCAGCTCGGCCCGTGCGTCGGCGCCGGTCGCGGTGGTGAAGGTGCCGGGCACGGTGATCAGGTACGTCGTCATGGCGGTCCTTCCGTCGTGGTCAACGTCGCCTACCCCGGTTCGCGGCGCTGATCGCCGGGAGGTCCGGACGATGCGGCGCGCCGCCCGCCTCAACGGCGGTCGTCCGCGTCCAGGGGCGACCTGGGCTGTGGGGTGTCGCCTGCGGTGAGGTGTTCCAGGACCTCGACCAGTTCCTGGCAGGCCCGTTCCACCGAGCGTCTGGTGTTGAGCTGTTCGGTGATCACGGCCGACAGGAGCAGCGCGGTGAGGGCCATCGCGCCGTTGAACGCCTGGAGTTTGATCATGATCTCGATCGGGCTCAGTCCGGCGAACGGTCCGACCTGGTCCGTGGCCGCGATGGTGGCCATGACGGAGGCGAAGAGCGCGCACAGCATGCTGCCCGCGAGCTGGAACCGCAGGGCCGCCCAGATCACCAGCGGGTAGACGAGGAACAGCAGGCTGACGGAGCTCTGGGCGGCGAACGGCACGAGACCGCACGCGATGAGGGTCAGCCCCATGGCCTCCTTCCACCGGTGCGGGTGCGCGGTCCGGCGCGCGCCGAACAGTCCGTACAGCAACAGCAGGGCCGGGGTGACGATCAGGACGCCCATCGCGTCGCCCGCCCACCATGCCGACCAGACGAGCCAGAAGCCGTGCGGGGCGAGCTTGCCGGTCAGGACGAGCAGGCCGGCGCCGGCGGTGGCACTGATGAGCGTGGCGGTCAGGGCGCCCAGGAACACCAGCGCGAAGCCGTCCCGTAAACGGGCGAGGTCGGTGCGGAAGCCCACCTTGCGCAGCATGTAGTACGCGCAGACGGGGGCGGCGGTGTTGCCCACCAGCGTGCCGATCACCGCGGGCTGCGGCGAGGTGATGGACATGACGACGAGCAGGGCCCCGAGCGCGATGCCGGGCCAGACGCGCAGGCCGAAGAGGAGCAGACAGGCCACCGCGACGCCCGTGGGCGGCCAGATGGGAGTGACCACTGCGCCGTCGACGACGAGCCGGCGCATGAGCCCCAGCCGCCCGGCCGCGTAGTACCCGGCGGCGACGGCCAGCATCTGGAGGGCGAGGCCGGCCGGTCGGCGCAGATCCGCGATACCCACCACAGCTGCCATCAGACACCGCTGCCGCCCGCTCGGCGAGGCGAGCGGCGCGGTCTCCAGCCCCGGGGGCGGCCGTCGAGGCCGTCGTGGCCGACGACCAGTACGGCCGCGTCGTCCTCGTGCCCCACCCGCTCGGCCACCTTCATCACGGCGCCCGCGAGCGCGTCGGCCTCCATGCCGGCGACGGCGGCGATCCCGGCGAGCCGTACGACGTGGTCGAGGCCGTCGTCGACGCTCAGGGACGGCCCCTCCACCACGCCGTCCGTGAGCAGGACGAACACTCCGCCCTTGGTCAGCCGGTACCGGGTCACCGGGTACTCGACCGCCTCCACGATGCCCAGGGGCGGTCCGCCCTCGTCCTCGGCGATGCCGGACTGTCCGTCCGCGGTGGCCCAGATGTGGGGCACATGCCCGGCCCGTGCGCTCTCCAGCACTCCGGTGCACGGGTCGAGCCGCATGAACGTGCAGGTGGCGAACAGGTCGGTGCCGAGGGACATGAGCAGGTCATTGGTACGGGAGAGCAGCTCGCCGGGTTCGCTCGTGACGGAGGCGAGGGCGCGCAGGCCGACCCGGACCTGGCCCATGAAGGCGGCCGCCTCGATGTTGTGGCCCTGGACGTCGCCGATGGACAGCCCGATGCGGCCGTCGGGCATGGTGAAGGCGTCGTACCAGTCGCCGCCCACGTTGAGGCCGTGGAAGGCGGGCGCGTAGCGGACGGCGAGGTGGAAGCGGCGGGCCGTGGGCAGGTCCCGGGGCAGCATGCCGCGCTGCAGGGCGACGGCCAGTTCGACCCGGGAGCGCTGCAGTTCGGCGAGCTCACGTGCCTGTGCGGTCAGCGACCCGAGTCTGGCGAGCAGCTCGTCGCCGTCCTCCATAGGGCGCTCGAGGGACATTGATCACTCCGGCGGGGCCGTGGGCCGTGGCCCCTTCTGGGCGTAAACCCATATGTCGCGTTTAGGAGATGATAGCGACATACCTCCACAACTGAACAAACCGGACAAAGCGCATGACAGAGGGGCCTGGTCGAGCCAGGCCCCTCGGTGCCGTGTCAGCCCCCCAGGGCCGCCATCACCACGTCCTTGGCCTCGTCCTGCACCTGGCGGAGGTGGTCGGGGCCGCGGAAGGACTCGGCGTAGATCTTGTAAACGTCCTCGGTGCCCGAGGGCCGGGCCGCGAACCAGGCGTTCTCGGTGGTGACCTTGATGCCGCCGATGGCCGCGCCGTTGCCCGGTGCCTCGGTGAGCACCCCGGTGACCGCCTCTCCGGCCAGCGTGTCGGCGGTGACCTGCGCGGGCGAGAGCTTGGCGAGCAGGGCCTTCTCCTCACGGGTCGCCGGTGCGTCGATGCGCGCATAGGCGGGCTCACCGAAGCGGGCGGTCAGGTCGGCGTAGTGCTGCGAGGGCGTCTTCCCGGTGACCGCGGTGATCTCGGAGGCGAGCAGCGCCAGGATGATGCCGTCCTTGTCCGTGGTCCACACCGAGCCGTCCCGGCGCAGGAACGACGCACCGGCCGACTCCTCCCCGCCGAAGCCGATCGACCCGTCGACCAGGCCGTCCACGAACCACTTGAACCCGACCGGTACTTCGACCAGTTGACGCCCGAGGTCGGCGGCGACGCGGTCGATCATGCTGGACGACACCAGCGTCTTGCCGATGCCTGTGTCTGCGGGCCACTCCTTGCGGTGCGCGTACAGGTAGGAGATGGCCGTGGCGAGGTAGTGGTTGGGGTTCATCAGCCCCGCGTCCGGGGTGACGATGCCGTGCCGGTCGGCGTCGGCGTCGTTGCCGGTCGCGATCTGGAAGCGGTCGCGCTGCTCGATGAGCGAGGCCATCGCGTACGGCGACGAGCAGTCCATCCGGATCTTGCCGTCCCAGTCGAGCGTCATGAACCGCCAGGTGGGGTCGGCGAGCGGGTTGACCACGGTCAGGTCGAGCCGGTGCTGCTCGGCGATACGGCCCCAGTAGGCGACCGAGGCCCCGCCGAGCGGGTCGGCGCCGATACGGACGCCGGCGGCGCGGATCGCGTCCAGGTCCAGCACGTTGGGCAGGTCCGCGACGTAGGCGCCGAGGAAGTCGTGGCGCCGGGTGGTCTCGGCGGCGAGCGCCCGCGTGTAGGGGATGCGCCGTACGTCCTTCATCCCGGCGGCGATGATGTCGTTGGCCCGGTTCTGGATCCAGGACGTCGCATCGGAGCCGGCCGGGCCGCCGCTCGGCGGGTTGTACTTGAAGCCGCCGTCGGCGGGCGGGTTGTGCGAGGGGGTGACCACCACGCCGTCGGCGAGGCCGGAGGTGCGGCCGCGGTTGTGGGTGAGGACGGCGTGCGAGAGCGCGGGGGTGGGCGTGTAGCCGTCCGCGCTGTCGATGAGGACGGTCACCTCGTTGGCCGCGAACACCTCGAGGGCGGTGACCCGCGCGGGCTCGGACAGGGCGTGGGTGTCGGCGCCGAGGAAGAGGGGGCCGTCGGTGCCCTGGTCGGCGCGGTACTCGCAGATCGCCTGGCTGGTCGCGGCGATGTGGTCCTCGTTGAACGCGGTCGCCAGCGACGACCCGCGGTGTCCCGACGTGCCGAACGCCACCCGCTGCCCCGGGTCGGCCGGGTCCGGGTGCAGCGCGTAGTACGCGGTGACCAGCCGGGCGACGTCGACGAGATCCTGGGGACCGGCAGGCTGACCCGCTCGCTCGTGCTGCATGTGCCCGCTCCTCCACATCGGTTGACCAAAACGCTTGCCGCCCCATCTTCCCTCGTCATGGCGGCGGCTAGCGAGACCGGGTCAGTGCCCGGACCGGTTCAGCAGCGCGCAGACGAAGTTCTCCTGTACGGCACGCATCCGGCTCACCAGGTCCGGGTTTCCGGCCTCGTTGATCTGAGTGGTGACGGAGAAGGTCAGCGAGCGACGGCCGTCCGGGGTGGCGGCGATCAGCTGGGTGTAGCCGGGGAAGTTGCCGGTGTGCCCCAGCACCACGCCGCACCGCGTCGCGTAGCGGAAGATGGCGAGGCCCGCCATGTTGGCACCGGGGCCCGCGGGTTCGGACGCACCGGCGATCCAGCGCCGCTGCTCACGTACGACGTTCCTGCCGTAGAGCGCACCGCCCGCGTAGCCGCGGATGAAGCGGGTCATGTCCGCAGGCGTGGAGATGATGCCGCCCGACGCCCAGGAGCCGGAGACGCCGAAGACCTCGCTGACGTCCTCCGGGGGCGTCGTGGTCACGTCGTAGCCGTGCAGATAGGGCTCGGGCATCCGGTAGCCCTGGGGAAGGCTCGTGTTGCGCAGGCCCAACGGCCGGTAGACCAGAATGCGCAGCAGCTGCTCGTACGGCGTGCCGGTCGCCGCCTCCGCCATCAGGGCGACGGCGATGTTGTCGGAGTTGGAGTAGCGGTACTGGGTTCCCGGGGGGAAGTTGAGGGGCCGGTCGGCGACGAAGTCGAGCAGGCGGCGGGAGTCGAAGTGATGGCGCGGGTCGGCCGCGAGGATCTGCCGGAACTCCTCGTCCTCCGTGTAGTCCGGGAGACCGCTGGTGTGGTTGAGCAGCTGCCGGAGCGTCACGCTGTGCCAGGCACGAGGCAGTCGCGGCAGCCGCCGGCCGATGGTCTCGTCCAGCCGCAGGGCGTGCCGGTCGACCAGGCTCAGCGCCACCGCGCCGCTGAAGGCCTTCGCCGTACTGGCGATGCGCATGTGATCGCCCGGCTGCGGCGGCCGACCCGTGGCAAGATCGGCCACGCCCGCGCGGACGACGCGGGTCACGCCGTCCCGCTGCAGCACGGCGATGGCACCGGGCGGGCCGCCGGGTGCGCGCACGAGCTGCTCGAGCTGGCCGCGCAGGTCGTCGGCGCCCGATCCGGGGGCGGCGGCCGTGCTCGTGGGCGCCTGGCACAGGGCCGCCACGCAGATCGCGATGACGCAGGTCGCCCGCAGGCGGGAGCGGAAGGGGCGGGCGGGGGCAGAGCGAAGGGGCATCGGAACTCCCGTGACAGGCCGGTGGTGCGGCCAAGCCTTTCGCCGTGTCCGTGCGGGGGCTCCTTGAGCTGCTGCATACGGCCCAACGCCTCATTCCTCGGCGGGCATCACCTTTGTCACCTTGCCCTGGGGGGTGGCCTCCAAGTAGCCGCTCTCGCCGTACTCGTCGCTGAGGTAGACCGCAATGGCCGCCGGGGTGTCGAAGACGTTGTTCGGCTGCTGGATCGTCAGGTAGCGGGCGGTCGGGTTCTTCACCTTCAGCTCCTTGTCCGCCCGGGCGAACAGGGCGGGCACGGCGTCCCAGCGGAAGTTCTTCAGGCTCACCGGCTCCTCGCTGTCGGGCAGCGTGCTCTTGATGATGCCCTCCTCCGCCCCGGTACCGGGACGGTAGTTGTAGTCGACGTACCGGGTCTTGCTGCCCTTCACCATCATTTCCGCCGATGCGTGGTCCGGGTAGACGGTGAAGTCACCGAAGCTGTCGCTTCCCGATGCCTCCTCGAGCGCCTTGATCACGATCCGGATGTTGCCGGGGGTGAGCAGGTTGGCGGTCTTCGCCGTGCTCGCCGCGGTGGACGGTGTGGCGGTCGAGCCCGTGTGACCGGTCCCGGTCTGCTGCGTCTGCCCGTCCTTCCCAGTGGACGCCAACGCGTCATTGCCCTCCCCGCCCGAGAGAGCCACCCAGGTCACCCCGCCCACCAGCACGGCACCGGCCGCGACGGAGGCGAGCGCGACG
Source organism: Streptomyces sp. NPDC047043 (assembly GCF_040644055.1). NCBI lineage: Bacteria > Bacillati > Actinomycetota > Actinomycetes > Kitasatosporales > Streptomycetaceae > Streptomyces > Streptomyces sp. NPDC047043. Next base: position 143,480 of record NZ_JBEYVO010000008.1, on the reverse strand, counting down.
CGGCGCGGGTTCCTCTGCCGGGGAGCCTGTGGCACGACGGTGCTGGAGAGCGCCGGCGACGGCGGGACGGGTACGGCGTCCTGCGGCGGCGCCAGTGGATAGGAGGTCGGCACGGAGACCTGCGGAGGGGACAGCGGATAGGACGTGGGCGCGATGTCCTGCGGAGGCGTCGGCGGGTAGGACGTCGGCGTCGAATCGGCGCCTGGCTGGGCCGCGACGGCCAGCATCCGGTCCACCGTCTCCGCATCCGGCCGCGCCGCAGGATCCCGCACCAGCACCCGCGCCAGTACGGGCGTCAGCGGCCCGGCCTGCACAGGTGGCGGTACGTCCTCGTGCAGTACGGCGGCCAGCGTGGCCAGTGTCGTGCCGCGCCGCAGCGGATGGTGGCCCTCGACGGCCACGTACAGCATCATCGCCAGCGACCACAGGTCGGCCGCCGGGCCGCCGGGATCGCCCGAAACGCGCTCCGGAGCCATGAAGTCCGGCGTGCCGATGATCGACCCGGTGGCGGTCAGTGCGGTGGCCTCGCGGATCGCGGCGATGCCGAAGTCCGTCAGTACCGGGCGGCCGTCCGTGCGCAGCAGGACGTTGGCGGGCTTCACGTCCCGGTGTTCCACACCCGCGGCGTGTGCCGCGCGCAGGGCGTCGAGTACACCCCGGCCGATACGGGCGGCTTCGGCGGGACTCATCGGCCCCCGAGCCAGCCGGTCCGCGAGCGAGCCGCCGTCGACCATCTCCATGACGATCCACGGGTACGTGCCCTCGCCGCCGTCGACGATGTGATGGATCGTCACCACATTCGGATGCTGGACCCGGGCCAGGGCACGCGCCTCGCGCAGCACCCGCTCGCGCAGCATCCGTGCCGTGCCGGGGTCGTACTCGGCGAGGTCCGGATCCGCGGGCCGGACCTCTTTCACGGCCACGTTGCGGTGCAGCAGCAGGTCGCGGGCGCGCCACACCGTGCCCATGCCTCCGCCGCCGAGCCTGGACTCCAGCTCGAAGCGCCCGTCGACCACCCGTCTGGCGGGTTCCCCCTCGTTCATGGCGAGGAGCTTAAGGGACGCCGAATGCTCCGCCGCACCGCCCTCCAGCCCGTCGGTGACTTAAGTGAACAGTTAACCAACCGTTGACACCCCTGAGTGCCGAGGGCGCAATGGGCCACGACAGGGGGGAGAGTCACATGCAGGTTCCCGCTCCGTTCGAGTACCAGCGGGTGCACAGCGTCGGCGAGGCGATCACGCTCCTGGACCGGCTGGGCGACACGGCGCGCCTGGTGGCCGGGGGGCACAGCCTGATCCCGATGATGAAGCTCAGGCTGGCCAACTTCGAGTACCTGATCGACATCAACGAACTGCACGACGAGCTGGGTTACATCCGCGCCGAGCCCGGACTGATCCGCATCGGCGCGATGACCCGGCACCGCGAGCTGCTGGAGTCCGACGAACTCGCCGCCGCCTTTCCGATCTTCCGTGACGCCGAGCGCGTGATCGCCGACCCCGTGGTCCGCAACCGGGGCACCCTCGGGGGCTCGCTGTGCCAGGCGGATCCGTCCGAGGACCTGTCCGCCGTGTGCACGACGCTGGGCGCCTCCTGTGTGATCCAGGGGCGCGAGGGTCAACGGATCGTGCCGATGGAGGACTTCCACCAGGGGCCGTACGAGACGGCGGTCGGCGACGCGGAGATGCTCACCGAGGTGCGCTTCCCCGTCCGCCCCGGCGGGTCGAGCGCCTACGAGAAGGTCGAGCGGCGGGCCGGCGACTGGGCCGTCGTCTCGGCGGGCGCCGCGGTGTGGCTCGACGGCGGGCTGGTCGACGACGCCCGGGTGGGGCTCGCGGCCGTGGGCCCGAACACCGCAGGCATCCCGGGCATCGCCGAGCTGATGCGCGGTCGGCCGCCGGGCGAGGAGCTGTACGCACGGGCCGGGGACCTCGCGGCCGCGGCCTGTTCACCGGTGACCGACCGGCGCGGCAGCGCCGAGTACAAGCGCCATCTGGCGCGTGAGTTGACCGTGCGGGTGCTGCGCCGGGCCGTGGCCCGGGCCGGCGGACAGGAGGCGTGATCGTGCAGGTCACCATGACCGTCAATGGCGAAGAGGTCACCCGGGAGATCGAGGGCAGGCTGCTGCTCGTCCACTTCCTGCGCGATCATCTGCGGCTGACCGGGACGCACTGGGGCTGCGACACCAGCAACTGCGGTACGTGCGTGGTGTGGCTGGACGGCGAGCCCGTCAAGTCCTGCACGGTGCTGGCCGCGATGGCGGGCGGGCACGAGGTGCGCACCGTCGAGGGCCTGGAGCAGGGCGGTGAACTCGACGCCGTGCAGCGGGGGTTCGTCGAGTGCCACGGCCTGCAGTGCGGGTTCTGCACGCCCGGCATGATGATGACCGCGCGGGCGCTGCTGGACCGTAATCCCGACCCGTCGGAGCAGGAGATCCGGGAGGCGATCTCGGGGCAGATCTGCCGGTGCACCGGTTACGCCACCATCGTCCGCTCCGTGCGCTGGGCGGCTGCCGAGGAGGCAGGCACCCGCACCACGACGGCGCAGAGCGTCTCGGGGAGCGCGTCATGACCACCGTCTCCGAGAACGGCCGGCGCACCGCGTTCGTCGACAACGACCAGAAGCCCTGCGGCCACGGCCGGATGCTCCGCAAGGAGGACCCGCGTTTCGTCCGCGGCAAGGGCCGCTACGTCGACGACCTCCAACTGCCCGGCATGCTGCACCTGGCGATCCTGCGCTCGCCGCTCGCCCACGCGCGCGTGGTCTCCGTCGACACCAGCCTGGCCGAGGCGCACCCGAAGGTCCGTCTGGTGGTGACCGGTGCGATGCTCGCCGAGAAGGGCCTGGCCTGGATGCCGACCCTCTCCAACGACGTCCAGGCCGTGCTCGCCACCGACAAGGTCCGCTTCCAGGGCCAGGAGGTCGCCTTCGTCGTCGCCGAGGACCGCTACTCGGCACGCGACGCACTGGAGTTGATCGACGTCGAGTACGAGGCGCTCGACCCGGTGATCGACGTGCGCACCGCGCTCGCCCCGGACGCGCCCGTCATCCGCGACGACCTCGAGGACAAGCGGGACAACCACTGCTTCGACTGGGAGACCGGCGACGCGGCCGAGACCGACGCCGTCTTCGCCCGCGCCGACGTCGTGGTCAGGGAGGACATCGTCTACCCGCGGGTGCACCCGGCGCCCATGGAGACGTGCGGTGCGGTCGCCGACTACGACGCCGTCGACGGCAAGCTGACCATGTGGTCCACGACCCAGGCCCCGCACGCCCACCGCACGCTGTACGCGATCGTCGCCGGACTGCCCGAGCACAAGATCCGGGTCGTCTCCCCCGACATCGGCGGCGGCTTCGGCAACAAGGTGCCGATCTACCCCGGTTACGTGTGCGCGATCGTCGGCTCCCTGCTCACCGGCAAACCGGTGAAGTGGATGGAGGACCGCTCCGAGAACCTCATCACCACCGGCTTCGCCCGCGACTACATCATGCGCGGCGAGATCGCGGCGACCCGCGAGGGGAAGATCCTCGCCATCCGCACCCATGTCCTCGCCGACCACGGCGCGTTCAACGGCACCGCCGCGCCCGTGAAGTACCCGGCCGGCTTCTTCGGCGTCTTCACCGGCAGCTACGACCTCGAGGCCGCGCACTGCAAGATGACGGCCGTCTACACCAACAAGGCGCCCGGCGGGGTGGCGTACGCCTGCTCGTTCCGCATCACCGAAGCGGTCTACCTGGTCGAGCGCATCGTCGACTGTCTCGCGTACGAGCTGAAGATGGACCCGGTCGAACTGCGCACGAAGAACTTCATCCGGCCCGAGCAGTTCCCGTACCGGACCAAGACCGGCTGGGTGTACGACTCCGGGAACTACGCGCCGACCATGGAGCTGGCCACACAGCTCGCCGGATACGCCGAACTCCGCGCCGAGCAGGCGGAGAAGCGGGCCCGTGGTGAGCTCATGGGCATCGGCGTGTCGTTCTTCACCGAGGCCGTCGGCGCGGGCCCCCGCAAGGACATGGACATCCTCGGGCTCGGCATGGCCGACGGCTGCGAACTGCGGGTGCATCCCACCGGCAAGGCGGTCGTACGGCTGTCGGTGCAGACGCAGGGACAGGGGCACGAGACGACGTTCGCGCAGATCGTCGCCGAGGAACTCGGCATCCCGCCGCAGGACATCGAGGTGGTGCACGGCGACACCGACCAGACACCCTTCGGGCTGGGCACCTACGGCAGCCGCTCCACTCCCGTCTCGGGCGCGGCGGCCGCGCTGGTCGCCCGCAAGGTCCGTGACAAGGCCCGGCTGATCGCCTCCTCGATGCTGGAGGTGTCCGTCGCCGACCTGGAGTGGGAGAAGGGCTCCTTCCATGTGGCCGGTGACCCCAAGGCCTCGGTCACCATCCAGGACATCGCCATGCGCGCGCACGGCGCGGGCGATCTGCCCGACGGTGTGGAGGGCGGCCTGGACGCGCAGATCTGCTACAACCCGGAGAACCTCACCTACCCGCACGGCGCCTACATCTGCGTGGTCGACATCGACCCGGGCACCGCCAAGGTCACCGTCCGCCGCTTCGTCGCGGTCGACGACTGCGGCACCCGTATCAACCCGATGATCATCGAGGGGCAGGTGCACGGCGGGCTCACCGACGGCGTCGGCATGGCGCTGATGGAGATGATCGCCTTCGACGAGGACGGCAACTGCCTCAGCGGCTCCCTGATGGACTACCTCATCCCGACCTCCCTCGAAGTCCCCGACTGGGAGACGGGGTTCACGGTCACCCCGTCCCCGCACCATCCCATCGGCGCCAAGGGCGTCGGCGAGTCCGCGACGGTCGGCTCACCGCCCGCGATCGTCAATGCCGTCGTAGACGCTCTCAAGCCCTTCGGTGTCCGGCACGCCGACATGCCCCTCACGCCCTCGCGGGTCTGGGAGGCCATGCAGGGCCGGCCCACCCCGCCGATCTGAAGGTGGTCGCGATGACCGGGAAGGTGAGCGCGCGGGCGCTCGAACTCGCCCAGCGGCGGGTGCCGTTCGTGCACGCGCGCGTGGTGCGCGCGCAGGCTCCGGCCTCCGCGCATCCGGGTGACGAGGCCATCGTCCACGGAGATGGGACGATCGACGGTTTCGTCGGCGGCCAGTGCGCGGAGGGTTCGGTGCGTACGGCCGCGCTGGGCGCCCTGCACGGCGGCGCACCGCTGCTGCTGCGGGTGCTGCCGGCGGGCGAGGAGGAGTTCCCCGACACGCCCGGCGCCCAGGTCGTGGTCAACCCCTGCCTGTCCGGAGGGGCTCTGGAGATCTTCCTGGAACCGGTGCTGCCGCCGCCCTTGATCGAGGTCGCCGGGAACACACCGATCGCCGAGGCGTTCCTCGCCCTGGCCGAGGTGCTGGGCTACGCCACCGCCCGCTCCCTGCCCGAAGGCCCGCCCGCCGAGAACACGGCCGCGGTGATCGTCGCGGGACAGGGGCACGGCGACACCGAGTCCATCCGTGCCGCCCTCGACGCGGGTGTCCCGCACATCGAGCTGGTCGCCAGCCGCCGCCGAGGCTCCGCCCTCCTCGACCAACTCGGCCTGGACGATGGGGAAAGAGCCCGTGTCCACTCCCCCGCCGGCCTGGACATCGGTGCCCGCACCGCGCCCGAGATCGCGCTGTCGATCCTGGCCGAGGTGGTGGAGGTCGTACGGGCGACACCGGCGACCGCGGCACGGCCGGTCGAGGCCGTCGACCCGGTGTGCGGGATGACGGTGATCGTTCGGTCCGACACCCCTCATCTGACCACGGACGAGGGCGAGTTGTGGTTCTGCGGCACGGGCTGCCGGGACCGCCACGCCGCGAGGCCGGTGGGCTAGCGCGTGAGCGAGCTGTTCACGGACGCCGACGAGGTACGCCAACGCCTCGATGCCGTAGGCCACTTGGTCGACGAGGGCACCGCGACCGCGCTCTTCCTGGCCACCGTCCTCGACCGGCCGCTGCTGGTGGAGGGCGAGCCCGGCGTCGGCAAGACGAGCCTCGCCAAGGCCCTCGCCGAGGTACTGGACACCCCGCTGATCCGGCTGCAGTGCTACGAGGGACTGACACCGGGCGAGGCCCTGTACGAGTGGAACTACCAGCGCCAACTCCTCGCGATCCGGCTCACCGAGGCGCGCGGCGGCCGACTCGACGACGCCGACGTGTTCACCGAGGAGTTCCTGCACGACCGGCCGCTGCTGCGGGCGGTGCGTCACCCCGGCCCGCTGCCACCCGTCCTGCTGATCGACGAGATCGACCGGGCCGACGACGAGTTCGAGGCACTGCTCTTCGAGTTCCTCGGCGAACGGTCCATCACCGTGCCCGAGTTGGGCACGTTCGCCGCCGTACGGCCGCCCGTCGTCCTGCTCACCTCCAACCGCAGCCGCGAACTGCACGACGCGCTGCGCCGCCGCTGCCTCTACCACTGGATCGACTTCCCCTCCCCCGAGCGCGCCGCCCGCATCCTGCGCCGCTCGGTACCGGCCGCGAACGAGCCGCTGATCGCGTCGGTGACTCACTTCATCGGTCGCGTACGGCAGTTGGACCTCGACAAGGCGCCCGGCATGGCGGAGGCGATCGACTGGGTCTCGGCGCTGGCCGCACTGCGTGTCGCGCGGCTGACGCGCACCGACGTCGTCAGCACGCTCAGCACGGTCGCCAAGAGCCCGGACGACCGCATCGCCATCACCGAGGCGCTCGAAGAACTCGGCTACCCCGAACAGGCGAGGAGACCATGAAGATCGACCAGGAGTTCGGCGTCGACGTCCCCGTCGAGCGCGCCTGGCAGGCGCTCACCGATCTGGAGGGCCTCGCCCCGTGCATGCCCGGTGCGCAGCTCACCGGGGTCGAGGGTGACGTCTACAAGGGGCGCGTGAAGGTCAAAGTGGGCCCTGTGGTCAGCCAGTTCGCGGGTACGGCACGCTTCGTGAAGCTGGACGACGCCGCCCACATCGCCGTCATCAGCGCGGCCGGGAAGGACACGCGCGGGGCCGGGAACGCCTCCGCGACCATCCACGCCCAGCTGCGCCCCGACGGCGTGGGCACCGTCGTGACGGTCAGCACGGATCTCAACATCAGCGGGAGACTGGCCCAGTTCGGCAGCGGCATGATCAAGGAGATCTCGGAGAAGCTGTTCGCGCAGTTCGTCGCGAACGTGGAGACGCAGCTGCTGGCCCCGGAGGAGTCGGCCGAGGAGACGGCTGCTCCCGAGCCTGCGGAGGCGGTCGTTCCCGAACCCGCGGAGGCGCCCCAGGCCGTGGCCGAGCCCCTGGACCTGATGCGGCTGGCCGGGAAGTCCGTGTACGTGCGGCTGGTCCCGGCGCTCGTCGTGGTCGTCGTGGTCGTCGCCGCCGTGGTCCTCCTGCTGATGCTGTGACCAGCGCCGGACCCCTGCTCCCGGCGGTCGACCGGGCCGCCTTCGCCGTCGCGTTCGCCGCCCGGCTCAGGGAGCGGGGCGTGGCCGTGGGGCTCACCGCCACGCAGGACTTCGTCCGGGCGCTGGTCGCCGTTCCGCCCCTGTCGCGGACGGCGTTGTACTGGGCGGCGCGCGTCACGCTCGTCCGCCGGCAACCGGATCTGCCGCGGTTCGACGAGGTCTTCGACGCCGTGTTCGGCGAGGCACTGCTCTCCGTCGACCCGCACGCCCGGCGCGGCGGCGACCGGCCGGCCCCGCACGGGGGCGACGCCCGTACGCAGGCGCCCGTCGACCCGTACGACGTCTCCGACGCGACCGGCGATCGGCGCGGTCTGCCCTGGGTGACCCTACCGCCGGTCGTCGCGCAGAGGGACCACCGTGACGACGTCGCCCTGTCCGTGCCGGACCGTCTGCCCAGCGATCTCGCCGGTGCCCTGGACACGCCGTTCGAGCAACTCGGCGCCATGGAAGCGCAGTTGCTGGGCCGGTGGCTGGAGCGGGCGCTGCGGGAGTGGCCCACCCGGCGCTCGCGGCGGTACGCGGTGCGGCCGGGCGGTCCCCGGGTGGCGATCCGGGAGACGGCGGCCCGGGCGCGGCGCACCGGTTGGGACCCGGTCCACCTGGTGCGTACGGGGCCCGTGGCCCGGCCGCGCCGGGTGGTGGTGCTGTGCGATGTGAGCCGTTCGATGCAGGCGCAGGCGATGGCCTATCTGCATCTGATGCGGGCGCTCGCGCTGACCACCCACGCCGAGGTCTTCGCGTTCGCGACTTCGCTGACCCGGCTCACCACGGCTCTCGCCCACCGTTCGGCGCAGGAGGCGCTGGACGAGGCGACGGAGCGGGTCGCCGACCGGTTCGGCGGTACGCGGATCGCGCACTGTCTGTCGACGCTGCTCGGCTCGCACCACGGCGGCACGGTGCGGGGTGCGGTCGTCCTGATCGGTTCGGACGGCTGGGACGGTGATCCGCCGGAGCGGCTGGCCGTGGCCATGGCCCGGCTGCGGCGCCGTGCCCACACGGTGATCTGGCTGAACCCGCGGGCCGGGGTCCCGGGGTTCGTCCCCCGTACGACGACGATGGCCGCGGCGCTTCCGTACGTCGACCTGCTGCTGCCTGCGGACAGCTTCGGGGCGCTGCTGCGGGTGCCGGGCGAGGTCGCCCGCCATGCGCGGCGCAGCTGAACGGCCCGGGCGGGGAGGCCGCCCGGGCCGTGTGTCGCCGGGTGCTGCGCGTCAGCCGAACATGCCCGGCTGGTAGTCGCCGGCGGGCTGCTGGACGATGACGTTGAAGCGGTTGTACATGTTGATCAGGGCGATGGTCGCCACGAGGGCCGCGAGCTGGTCCTCGTCGAAGTGCTTCGCGGCGTTCTCCCAGGCCTCGTCCGTGACCCCGCCGGCCGCGTCCGCGATGCGGGTGCCCTGCTCCGCCAGCTCCAGGGCGGCGCGCTCGGCCTCGGTGAACACCTTCGCCTCGCGCCAGGCCGCGACCAGGTGCAGGCGCTGCGCGTCCTCGCCCGCGGCCAGGGCGTCCTTGGTGTGCATGTCGGTGCAGAAACCGCAGCCGTTGATCTGACTTGCACGGAGCTTCACCAGCTCCTGCGTGGCGTGCGGCAGCGTCGAGTCGGTGACCGCCTTGCCCGCCGAGTTGATGTAGCGGAAGACCTTGGTGGCAACGGCGTTCTCGAAGACGTTCATGCGAGCTTCCATGCTGCGCTCCTGTGTCGTTTTGGGTGGCTACACCTCTCTGACGGAGCGGCTCTCAGCGGTGTGACACGCCCAAATGTGACCTGCGTCTCCCTCCCGGCTCCACGCAGGGTCTAGCTCCACAACGTGACGTGGATGGCGGGCCGGAAGCGGCCCGCGGTCACTCCCGCGCCCCGCAGCATGGCCTGGGTGGCCCGGGGTGTGGTCACGAAGCGGCGCAGTTCCGCGGCGACCGGCGGGGCCTCGCGGTCGGGGAGGGCGAGCAGGTTCCAGGAGCCGCGGGCCGGCAGGTGAGGGCCGTCGAGCCGCCGTAGATGCCCGTCGGCCAGGTCTCTCGCGACGGCGAAGGCCACCGCGAGGGCGATGCCCTTGCCGCGTTTGGCCTCGTCCACGGCGGCGGCATGGCTCTGGAAGATGCGCTGGTTGTGCTCGGGGACGCTCAGCCGGCGCAGCACCGAGGGCACCAGGCCGGTGCGGCCGACGGCGGAGGGGCCGAGCAGCCACGTCTGCTCGCGCAGTTCGGTGGGGCCGGCGCCGCCGACGGCGAGCGGATGGTCGGGGCCGACGACCGCGATCACCTGGTAGTTGAGGAAGTGGGCGCAGGTCATGGCGGATTCGAGGGTGGCGGGCCGGGGTCCGATCGCCACGTCGACCGCGCGGTTGACGAGCATCGTGCCGAACTGCTGCGGGTCGTCCACGCTCAGCTCGACGTCCAGGTCGGCGGCGCGCTGTGCGAACAGTTCGATGAGGCCGGGGGCCGCGTGTTCGGCGAACAGGCTCGACGCCGCCACGCGCAGGAGCCGCCGGCCGGAGCCGGCCCGCCGTACCTCCAGGATGGTGCGGTCCTGCAGGCCCAGCATCTCGGTCGCCCGGCTGGCGAGCCGGAGCCCGCCCGGGGTGAACGCCAGCCCGTGGGCGGTCCGCGTGAACAGCTTGTCGCCGAGTTCCTTGCGCAGGTGGGCGATGTGGATCGAGATCGCGGCCTCGGTCACGGCGAGATCGGCCGCGGCGGCCTTCACCGAGCCGAGGCGCACGGTGGCTGCGTAGGCCCGCAGCTGTGCCGGGGTCAACGAGAACCTCCCCGCTCTCCACGGGTGTACGTCACCTGTGACCTGCACCTCAAATTAGCGCACCTGTTCCCCAAGGGCCACTGTTGTGCGGTGCCTGTGGGGCCCAAGTGGCGTGTGGGGCAAGGCAGTTCGAACTCAGTCCAGCAGCCCGGCGGCGAGCATCGCGCCCAGCTCCCAGCAGGCCTCGATGTCCGCCTTGGCGGGCTCTCCGGTCACGGTGACGGGCTTCGCGGCGAGCTTCCAGCCGAGGCCGGTGGTGATGGCCTCGATCCCGCGCACCGCGCCGGTGACGTCGCTCCCGCCGTGGACGTAGTAGCCGTAGGGCCTGCCCTGTGTCGCGTCCAGGCACGGGTAGTAGATCTGGTCGAAGAAGTGCTTGAGGGCGCCGGACATGTAGCCGATGTTGGCAGGGGTGCCGAGCAGGCAGGCATCGGCGGCGAGCACGTCGGATGCCGTGGCCGCGAGCGCCGCCCGCCGCACGACCTCGACACCCTCGATCTCGGGCGCGGTCGCTCCGGAGACGACGGCTTCGAGCATGGCCTGACAGTTGGGTGAAGGAGTGTGATGCACGATCAGCAAGGTGGGCACGTCCCGCACCCTAGTTCACGACTTCACGCGCCCTTCGGTCCGATTCAGAAGAGACATCGCTGAATGTGATGGAACGGAGTTGTTGGACTCCGCAATCGTGCGCGAGCACAGTGAACCCCATGAACCACCTCGCGGATCCCGAGCGCTACGACGGCACCATGCGCTACCGGCGCACCGGACGTTCCGGCCTCGACCTCCCCCTGCTGTCCCTGGGCTACTGGCACAACTTCGGCGACGACCGGCCGTTCGAGCGGCAGCGCGAGATCGCCCTGCGCGCCTTCGACCTCGGGATCACTCACCACGACCTCGCCAACAACTACGGACCGCCGTACGGCTCGGCGGAGATCAACTTCGGGCGTCTGATGCGCCAGGACCTCGCGCCGTACCGCGACGAACTGGTGGTCTCCACCAAGGCCGGCTGGGACATGTGGCCCGGCCCCTACGGCCAGGGCGGCGGCTCCCGCAAGTACGTGCTCGCCTCGCTCGACCAGTCCCTCAAGCGCATGGGCCTGGAGTATGTCGACATCTTCTACTCCCACCGTCTCGACGCGAGCACACCGCTCGAGGAGACGATGGGCGCGCTCGACACGGCGGTGCGCCAGGGCAAGGCGCTCTACGTCGGCATCTCCTCGTACGACGCCGAGCGCACCCGTGCGGCCGCGGCGATCCTGCGGGACCTGGGCACTCCGCTGCTCATCCACCAGCCGTCGTACAGCATGCTGAACCGGTGGATCGAGACCGAGGGGCTGCTGGATGCCGCGCAGGAGGAGGGCTTCGGGGTCATCGGGTTCACGGCGCTCGCGCAGGGGCTGCTGACCGGGCGTTATCTGGACGGTGTGCCGGAGGGCTCGCGGGCCGCGGCGGGGACGTCGTTCGACACGTCGTGGCTGTCGGAGGACATGTTGGGCAGGCTGCGCGCGCTCAACGACATCGCCGCCCGGCGCGGGCAGACGCTGGCGCAGATGGCGCTGGCCTGGGCACTGCGGGACGAACGGGTCACGTCGCTGGTGATCGGCGCGTCGCGGACGGAACAGCTGGAGCAGAACGTGGCCGCGTTGGACAACCTCGACTTCAGTGCCGAGGAGCTCGCCGAGATCGACAAGTACGCGACCGACAGCGGCGTCGACCTGTGGCAGGACGCCCGCACGGGCAACCTCGGCTGAAGCATCAGCACAGCACGCGCAGCGCCCCGGGCAGGACTCTGACCGTCACCGGCAGCACGGCCTCGACCTCGCCGTCGGCACCGTAGGGCACCTCGCGGTCGGCGGAGATGCTGATCTCCCGGCCGCGCAGGATGCGTACTTGGGGCCGGTCGACATGGGTGCCGGACTTGAGTTCGTTCATCATGGCGAAGAACAGCCGCCGGGGCGCTTCGCTGATCATCACCACCTCCAGCAGGCCGTCGTCCAGACGGGCGCCGGGGGCGATGAGGCGGCCGGAGCCGTAGTAGCCGGAGTTGGCGGCCACCACCGTGTAGCCGGTGTGCCGGTGTTCCTCGCCGTCGACGGTGACCCGGTAGTGGGCGGGCCGCCAGGTGGTGACGGCCCGCAGACCGCCGGCGTAGTAGGAGGCCGCGCCCTTCAGGAGTTTCGCGTGGTTGGCGTGGCGGTTGGCGAGCGCGTCGACGCCGGCGTACACGCTGCCCAGGACGACCGTGCGGTGGTGGACGGCGGACTCGACCTCGATGGTGTCGACGGGGCGCGGCTCGTTGTGGAGCAGCACTTTGACCAACGCCTCTGGTTCTGTGGGGAGTTGGAGGGCGCGGGCGAAGTCGTTGCCCCGGCCGGCGGGGACCAGGCCGAGCACGGTTCCGGTGCCGCTGAGGGCTCCGCCGATGCCGCCGGCGATGCCGTCCCCGCCGACCGCGAGGACCACCCGGCCCTGCTGCCCGGCGTGCCGGGCGAGTTCCTGGGCGTGGGCCAGGCTGCGGCTGTACTCGGTCTCCAGCTCGGCGCCCGCCTCGCGCAGCAGCCGGGCCACGCCCAGGAGCGCGGCGGCTCCGGTGGATCCGCCCGCGGTGGGGTTGACGATGGCGGTGAAGTGTCGCATCGGTGCGCCTCCGGGGCGGACGGGGTGGGGCTGCCGGGCGGTGGTGTGACGGGACGGCGGGTCGGAACCGCGGTGCAGGTTCGTCGACACGGCGTCGGGTCGACGAACCGGTGCCGGGTCAGTCGTCCAGGGGCAGGAGCACGCCGGGGTTGAGCAGCCCCGCCGGGTCCAGTCGCCGCTTGACGGCGCGCAGGGCTTCGACGGCCAGGGCGCCCGCCTCGCGGACGTACCAGTCCCGGTGGTCGGTGCCCACACCGTGGTGGTGGGTGATGGTGCCGCCGGCGGCGAGGATCGCCTCGTTGGCGGCGTGCTTGGCCCGGGTCCAGTGCGCGACGGGGTCGTCGCCCTGGGCCGAGACAACGGTGAAGTACAGCGAGGCGCCGTTCTCGTAGACGTGGGAGATGTGGCACATGACCAGCGGCGGGGTGCCTGCCTCGGTGAGCGTGCCGGTCAGCGCGTCGCGCACGGCCGTGTAGAGCGCCGGGATGCGGGACCAGAAGGTCGCCGTCTCCAGCGTCTCGGCGAAGGCGCCCGCGTCGAGCAGGGCGTCGCGCAGGTAGGGGGCGGAGTAGCGGCCGTGCGCCCAGCGCTCGCCCGGTTCCTCGCCCAGGGGTGTGCCGCCGCACTCGCGCAGGACGGCCGCGGCGCGCTCGCGCCGGTACGAGGTGTCCTCCTCCATGCCCTCGTAGCCCGCAATTGCCATGCATCCGGCGGACGTTGGCGCATCCGCGGAGCCGATCGCGTCGGGCTGGGCGAGGCCGATCAGGGTCTCGGTCTCGTCGGACAGCCGCAGCACCGTCGGACGCGGCCCGTCCTGTGCGAGCCGGCGCAGGGCGGCTGCGCCCTCCTCGAAGGAGGCGAACCGCCAGCCTTCGTACACGCTGGTCTGCGGGACCGGACGCACCCGGACCGTCACGGACGTGATGACGCCGAACGCGCCCTCCGAGCCGAGGACGAGCTGGCGCAGGTCGGGGCCGGCCGCCGAGCGCGGGGCGCGGCCCGTGTCGACGGTGCCCTCGGGGGTGGCGAGGGTGAGGCCGAGGACCATCTCGTCGAAGCGGCCGTAACCGGCGGACGCCTGGCCGCTGGAGCGGGTGGCGGCGAATCCGCCGATGGTGGCCCACTCGTAGGACTGGGGGAAGTGGCCGAGGGTGAAGCCGTGTTCGGCGAGCAGCACCTCGGCCTGCGGGGCGCGCAGGCCGGGCTGCAGGGTGGCGGTGCGGGAGACCGGGTCGAGGGCGAGCAGGCCGTCCATGCGCCGCAGGTCCAGCGCGACGAAGATGCCCCGCGGTACGGGGGCGAGCCCGCCGACGACGGAGGTGCCACCGCCGAACGGGACGACAGACAGGCCGTGTTGGGCGCATGCCCGCAGGACGGCGAGGACCTCGTCGTGGTTCGCCGGGAGGAGTACGGCCGCCGGGAGGTCGTCGACGTCGCCCTGCCGGATCCGCAGCAGGTCCGGCGTGGACTTGCCGCGTGTGTGCCGGATCCGCGTCTCGGCGTCGGTGCGCACGTGCTCCCCGGCGCCGACCGCAGCCGCGAGGGCCTGGTGCACGGCAGGCTCCAACTGCCCTTCCGGTACGGCGATGTCGTCCAGGCCCACCGGGTCGGTGCTGCGCGGCTTGACGCCGAGCAGATCGCGCAGCAGCCCGATCACCGTGTCGGGCAGCGGCGTGGCCTTGGCCGGGTCGCCCCAGCCGCTCCACAGCATGTCCATGGCTGTCGTCCTCACCGGTCGATTCGAGCGATTGCGTCGTCCGGCGCACCGCTGGGGGCGCCGAGGCGTTACACTGTGACACATGACGCCTATTCGTCACAACAGCTCGGACAGTGATGCGGTGCTCGACGCGGTGCGGGACTGCGTGCTGGCCGTCGGGGTGCGCCGCACGACCCTCACCGACGTGGCCCGCCGCGCGGGCGTCTCCCGTATGACGCTGTACCGGCGCTGGCCCGATGTCCGTTCCCTGGTCGGCGACTTGATGACCCGTGAGTGGGTCGGCGTGGCGACCGAGGCGATCCCCGAGCGCAGAGAGGGGGCGGACGCGCGCAGCCTGCTCGTGGAGGGTCTCGTGGCCGGAGTCGACTCCTTCCGCGCCCACCCCCTCTTCCGCAAGATCATCGACGTCGACCCGGAACTGCTCCTGCCCTATGTGCTCGACCGTCGCGGTGCGAGCCAGATCGCCCTGCTGGAGCTGCTGGTCGACGACCTCGAGCGAGGACACGCCGACGGTTCGGTCCGCGTCGGCCACCCCGAGCGGCAGGCCCGGTCCCTGCTGCTGATCGTCCAGTCCTTCACCCTGTCCCTGCGGACCATGACCGACGAGGACGACCCCGAGCTCTCCGCCGCGGCCTTCCTCGCGGAGCTGCGCTCCATCCTGGAGAGGACCCTCACGCCATGAGCCACAGCCCCGCTTCCGGATCGTCACTGTCCGCCGCCCGGCGCTCGCGCGAACTGGCCGAGACCGTCGGCGGCCCGGCCGTGGACGTCCTGGTCGTCGGCCTCGGCGCCACCGGCGCCGGAGCCGCCCTGGACGCCGCCGCCCGGGGCCTGTCGGTCGTCGCCATCGACGCCCACGACCTGGCCTTCGGCACCTCCCGCTGGAGCAGCAAGCTCATCCACGGCGGGCTGCGCTACCTCGCCTCCGGGCAGCTCGACGTGGCCCATGAGAGCGCGGTCGAGCGGGGCGTGCTGATGGAGCGCACGGCACCGCATCTGGTGCGCGCCCAGCCGTTCGTGCTGCCGCTCACCCCGCTGGTGTCACGCGGTCAGGCGGCGCTGGCCTGGGCCGGTTTCCGGGCCGGTGACACACTGCGGCTGACGGCGCGTACGGCCCGGGCCACACTGCCCGCGCCGCGCCGGCTCTCCGCGGTGGAGACCCGCCATCTGGCCCCGGCGCTGCGCACCGACGGCCTGCGCGGCGGACTGCTGTCCTGGGACGGCCGACTCGTCGACGACGCCCGCCTGGTCATCGCGCTCGCCCGCACCGCCGCCGCCCGCGCCGCCCGGATCCTGACCCGGGTCAGGGCTCTGGAACTCACCGGCTCCGGCGCCCGCGTCCACGACGAACTCACCGGCGAGGAGGGCGAGATCAGGGCCCGCGCGGTGATCAACGCCTCCGGCGTCTGGGCGGGCGGCCTGGTCGACGGCATTCGCATACGGCCCTCCCGCGGCACCCACCTGATCCTGCGCGCGGAGCACCTCGGCCCCCTGCCGGCCGGCCTGCACATCCCGATCCCCGGCGAGACCAACCGCTTCGTCCTCGTCCTGCCCCAGGGCGACGGCCGGGTCTACGTCGGCCTCACCGACGAACCCGTCGACGGCGACATCCCCGACGTCCCCGAGGCACCGGAGTCGGACATCGGCTTCCTGCTCGACGTGCTGGGCTCGGTCCTGGACGTCCCGGTCCGGCGCGAGGACGTCGTGGGCACCTTCGCGGGACTGCGCCCCCTGCTGGACACGACGCCGGAGGCCGGCTCCGGCGCCGCGGCCAGGACCTCCGACATCTCCCGGAAGCACGCGGTGCTCACCTCGCCCGAGGGCGTGGTCACCGTGGTCGGCGGCAAGCTCACCACGTACCGCCGCATGGCCGAGGACGCGGTGGACGCCGCCGTCGCCGCCCGCCGCCTCACCGCCGGCCCCTCCCCCACCGCCTCGCTCCCACTCGTCGGCGCCGCGTCCCCGCGGGCACTCGCCACCCTGCGGGCACCGCGCCATCTGATCCGCCGGTACGGCACCGAGGCACCGGCCGTCCACGCCCTCGGCGACCACGACCCCCGACTCAACGAACCCGTCGTGCCGGGGCACCCCGTCACCGCCGCGGAACTCCTCTGGGCGGTACGCCACGAGGGCGCCCTCGACGAGGCCGACCTGCTCGACCGCCGAACCCGGATCGGCGTGGTGCCGTCCGACCGTGCGGCGGCATTGGACGCCGTACGCGAGCTGTTGGGAGAGGCCTCGGCCCATAGGGTCTGATCCCCGGTCGGCCCCACGGCACAGGGACTGAGGCCCGCTCGCCCCCGCACTGAGACCAGCTCACCGCGGCGGCGATGCCTCCCGTTCCACCGGGCCACCGAAATTCCACCGAGGCCGAGAGCTGCTCACCCCGCGGTGGCTACGGCCCGCTTGCCGGACGACCAAAACCCGCTCCGCCCCAGCGGCCGAGACCTGCGGACCGTGGCGGCTGCGGACCGCTCGTGCGAGGTGCCCACACCGCTCCGCCACGGCAACCGCGACCTGATCGGTCCGCCGACGGCCCGAACCCGTCCACCCCGGCGACCGCGGCCCGGTCCGCCGACGGCCCGATACCTGCTCGTCCCGGCGGTCGGCGACTCGGCGCGCGGGATGTTAAATACCCCCATATGATGCGTTTGCGTGGCACATAACTTCGACGAGCTGGTAGAGAAGCAGCGCGCAGCCGACCAGGCGCACCACCGGGTCGATGAGCTGCGCCACTCGTACGGGCCGCCGTCCCAGGAGGGCGGCTGGAGCAAACGGCAGACGGACACGTACGAGACCGCGCGGCGGGCCTGGCGCGACCTCGCCCGTGAGGCACGGACCGCGGTCACCGAGTACGCGAAGGACTCGGGGAAACCGCGCAACGAGGTCGAGACGGACGTCCAGCAGGCGGTCACGCACCCCGCGGAAGGGAACTGAACCAAGGCAGTGAGGACAGGGGCGCCCGATCCTGCCGCCGGGCAGGATCGGGCGCCCCTGTGACGCGGTCCGTCAGATGATGCGGCGCTTCGTGCGGGTGAGCACGATCAGGCCGGCGACCAGCAGGACGGTGCCGACGGCCGCGGGCCACAGGGTCGTGCCCGTCTCGGCCAGTCCGCCCTGCACCGCCTGGGGTTCGGTCTGGCCGGCGGCCTCGGCGCCACTCCCGCTCGGAGCCTGGGACTGCGCGGAGCCGGAGCCGCTGTCGCTGCCCGCCGCGGCGGCCGCACTGCTCTTGGCCGGAGAAGGCTTCGAGTAGACCTTGGGCTCCGTCGTGCTGGACACGGTGGGCTCGTCGTTCGAACCCGACTGGCCGGAATCGGAGGCCGCGGCGGTGGGCTCCGTCGCCTGGTCATCGCCTCCGTTGCCGGAGTTGTCGCCCTTGTCCCCGGAGTTGTTCCCGTTGCCGTCGTCACCGGCGGGCGGCGTGGTGGGCGCCTCGGTCGGCTGGGCGGTCGGCTCTTCGGAGGGCTGGTCCGTCGGCTTCTCGGTGGGCTGCTCACTCGGCTGGTCGGTCGGGTTCTCCGACGGCTGCTGGGTCGCACCGTCGTCCGAGCCCGGGTCCTCGCCGGTGCCGGCACCGCAGTTCCGGCCGCCGTTGATGCAGGACACCATCTCCTTCATCAGGGACTCGTCGAAGACGTTGATGAAGTCGCCGTGGTCGGTGACCGGCTTGTGCAGCTGCTCGGGGAAGGAGTCCACCGCGAACAGCGGAGTCGTACGGCCGCCGTCCTGCAGGCTCGGCGCGTCGACGTCGTAGACGATCCGCTGCACCAGCTGCGGAATGGCCTCGAAGCCGTTCGGGCAGTTGCCGGCGGCGTCCTGGAAGGCCACGTGGGTGCGGTGGTTGGCGCTGTCGATGTTGCGGCCGTCCCAGCAGCTCTGGAACTTGAAGGTGCGGACCACGTCACTGCCCTGCGGGCACAGCGGGTACTTGTCCTTCAGCTGCCGGTCCTCGAAGCCGGTGCAGCTCCAGGAGGCGTTGGCGTTGGCCGTGCCGTTGACGAAGGCCTTGGCGTCGCCGGTGATGATGCGCAGCAGGCGGGGCATCTCGGTGACCTTGCCGCGCTGGTTGCCGATGAACGTCAGCGTGACCTGCTTGGCCTGGACGATCTCACCGGCGTTGCCCTCGATGCCGCCGCCGGGCTTGTTGGCGTCCTGCTCCTGGCTGCCGTTCTGCAGACGCAGCACCGGCCAGTAGTACGTGGACTTGTCGCCCGGGTTCTCGCAGCTCGTGTCCGCTTTGGCGAGATCGTCGTCGCTGGCGAAGGCGTTGTTGGACTGGTTGCCGATGTAGTCGTGGAAGTGGTGGGCGCCGTTGGTGACACCCGGGGCCACGATCACGTTGTCGGAGTTGAACAGCCCGTTCTCGTTCACCCCGCAGCTGGTGGTGAAGGTGCCCTTGGAGGCGAAGGAGTTGAGGTTCGGCGCCGGGGCGTTGGGCTGGACGGTGTTGATGTCCTGGTAGTCCGCGGCGACCGGACCGTTGCCGGCCTGGCCTCCGTTTCCGCCCTGCTGACCGCCACCGTTCTGCTGGCCGCCGCCGTTCTGCTGGTCCCCCTGCCCCTGCTGGCCGTTCTGGTCGTCACCGCCCGAGTTCTGGCCGCCGTTCTGGTCGTTCCAGGTGCGCATCGAGCAGTCCGCCATGGAGTCGAGCCCCTCGGGACGCTCACCGGCCTGCTCGATGGCGCCGCCGATGCGGTCGAGCGACTCGGCCCGCTTCTCCTTGAGCGGCTTCATGACCGTGTCGTCGGTGTAGCCGCTGTCCTGGCGCTGCTCCGGCGTCGCCGCCTGCAACCGCTGATAGGCCTCCGCTATCTGCTGATCCATGGAGGCGAGTTCCTTGTCGACATCGCCCCGCGCCTGGTCCGGCACCTGCGTCAGCTTGCTGCCGACGTCCGGACAGTCGATCGTGCCGGCCGCGGCACTCCGCGTCGTCTGCTCGGAGCCCGAACCGCCTTCCGTCGCCGAGGCGTAGACGTTGGCCGCCACAAGACCGCCTCCGCCCAGCATCAGCGCGAATGCCGCAAAAGTTGCGCGGCGCGGGCCTGTTGGGCGTCTGCGCGTGTTGCGTCCCACGAGAGTTCTCCTACGGATCATGACGGTCAGGCATGGAAATCCCTCGACCCCATACGGACGGTGGCTCGAGCGTGTTCAAGCGCCCCACAGATTCATAGGAACCTCTCAGTAAGCGCGTGCCCCCACATCCCCACACGTGGCGCAAACCGGGTCAGCACGGCACAGTGAGAACGTGGCCGGGCAGGACTTCGACGTGTGGACCGCCGGGGACGCGTACGAACGGTACATGGGGCGGTGGAGCCGACTCGTGGCCGACGAGTTCGTCACCTGGCTCTCGTGCACGCCCGGGGGCCGATGGCTGGACATCGGCTGCGGTTCGGGAGCCTTGACGTCGACCGTGGCCCGCCGCTGCCGGCCCCGGACGCTGCTCGGGGTGGAGCGGTCCGCCGGGTTCGCGGCCACGGCCCGGGCCCGCGCGTCCGCGCCCGCGCTCTTCGCCAGGGGCGACGCACAGGCCCTTCCGGTGAGCGACGCCTCGGTCGACGTGGCCGTCAGCGGGCTGGTCCTCAACTTCCTCCCCGAGCCGGGCGTTGCGGTGGCCGAGGCCGTGCGAGTGGTGGCGCCCGGCGGCCTGGTCGCCGCGTATGTGTGGGACTACGGCGAAGGCATGGAGTTTCTACGGCACTTCTGGGGCGCCGCGACCTCCGTCGATCCGCCGGCGGCCGCACTCGACGAGGGCCACCGCTTCCCGCTGTGCCGACCGGACCCCCTGCGGCGGCTGTGGGGTGAGGCCGGCCTTGTCGAGGTGACGGTCGCACCGCTCGAGATCCCGACGCGGTTCGCCGACTTCGCCGACCTGTGGGACCCGCTCCTGGCCGGACAGGGACCCGCGCCCGGTTACGTGGCCTCCCTCGCACCGGCCGCGCGGGAACGGCTGCGGGACGCGCTGCGCGAACGGGTGCCGACTCGGCCGGATGGATCGATCGCGCTCCGGGCTCGGGCTTGGGGGGTGCGGGGGCGGAAGCCGGGGGCGTAGATCGGGGGCTGCTGGAGACAGGCGGGGCAGTGCTATGTCACGTACCGCAGCAGTGCTATGTCACATGACACCGCGGCGGTATGTGACATAGCACTGCCCGCCCTCCGGGTACGAGCCCGGTTACCAGAAACCGGCCGCGACCGGCGGCGGCCACTGGCACTCCAACGGCGGCGGCCACTGGCACTCCAACGGCGGCGGCCGGGTCGACGACCGCGCCAACGTCTCCGCCGGCGTCTACGTCGGCCCGCGGGCGGCCGTGTTCGGCAACTCGACGGTGCCGGGCAACGCCCGTATCAAGGGCCTGGCCTGGGTCAACTCCGGCGCCGCCGTGGGCGGCAACGTCGTCGTGAAGGACAGCGCCATCGTGCAGGGCGGCGCCAATCTGTCGGGCAGCCTCGTGCTGGGCGGCGACGCCGAGATGTGGATCAGCTGCTCGTCGGGCACCTATCTGATGCACGACCCCGACCCCGACCGCGGCTGTGACGGCCGGGGCGGCGAGAGCGACGTCAATGCGCCGTATCGCCCTTCACGGTGCTGAGCTGGCGATCACATCCAGTCGGCGGGTGGGGCGCACCGGCACGTCCGCTGCGCCTCACGGGCTACACCTCCAGCCAGAACCCTGTGCGGTTCAGCCAGAGTTCGAGCAGTGCCGTGTCGCCGCGGATCTCGAGGGCGGGCGCGGGGCGCCGGTAGAGGAACAGGAGCAGGTCCGTCGCCGTTCCCCGCACGGTCGCGGCGCCTTCCTCGGCGGGGCCCGAGCGCCAGGACGGGCGGTCTCCGGTGAGGTCGACGAACCACTCGCCGGCGCCAGGAGCCTGGAAGTGCAGTGTACGGCCGGGGCCGAGCAGGCCGGGCGCGTCCGGCCCGGACTCGTACGCCTCAGGGACCGTCGCGAACCGCAGCCACTCCTCGACACCGTCGACGGCGAGGTCGTCCTCGACCGTGAACTCCCCGTCGGTCGCCAGCGTCGCGTCGGCCCGGTGGACGAGGGTTTCGTGGGTCATCCGCCTGGCCCAGAACAGCGCGGACTGCTCCACGACGGTCCCGTCGGCCGGCGTCCAGACCCGCACGTCCGGTCCGGCGCCGCGCAGGGTGGCGCCGAGCCTCGCGGCGCCTTCGCCGAGCCAGGAGTCCAGTGCCGCGTCGTTCAAGTGGGCGTATACGGCAGGGTCGTTGACGGAGTCATCGGCGACGGGTGCGGTGGCCCTCGTCCGCACGATCTCCTCCGCCCAGCGGTGGTCCCCGCCCACGTGCCGCAGCAGCCGGCCGAGGTCCCAGCCGGGGCAGGTGGGCACCGGCGTTGTTGTGTCCGCCCCTGCGACCTGGGTTCTGAGCAGGTCGGTCTGGGAGACGAGGTGGTGACAGTAGTCGTTGAAGGTCGGCGAAGTCACCGGGTCATCATGCGCCATCCGCCCGTCGTAGGCCCTCGGATATTGTGTCCCGCCTGATCGAGAGGGGACACGGAAATGCTGGTCGGGGCGGGGAACGCACGGCGGGGGCTGGCTCATGTGGCTTTGCTGGCCGGGGTGTTGACGGGCTGCGCGGGCGCGGAGGAGGACGGGACGCGGGCGAACGCGTCGACGTCTGCGAAGGCGACGGCGGACAGGACCGGATCGAACGCGGAGGTCGCAGCGCGGGGCGGGACGATCGGGGCGTCCGGCTCCGCCTGCGAGCTCCCCGTCACGTTCGACATCGCCAAGGAGTGGAAGGCGGAGGCGGTCGACGGCGGGACCGCCACGGACAAGGCCACGGACGACGCCGGTGAACTCGGCCAGGACGTCGCCGACGCCCTCCTTCACCAGGGCCCGGTCACGGCCGCCTGCGAGGTGGACGCCAAGCCCGCGGGTCACATCGGCTTCCTGCGTGTCTGGACCGGCGAACCGGGCGACGACGACGCGCGCACCGTGCTGGAGGCCTTCGTGGCGGCCGAGGGCAGCACGAGCAAGGCGAAGTACCAGGACTTCAAGGCGGGTGACCTCAAGGGAGTCGAGGTGCAGTACCTGTACACGAGCGAACTCCTGGACGAGACCAAGCCGGAGCGGGCGCTCGCCGTCACCACGGCACGCGGACCCGTCGTCGTACACCTCGGCGGACTGGACACCGGCGAGCACCGGGCGATGCTCCCCGCATACGAACTGGCGAAGCGAACGCTCCGCACGGCTTAGCGGCGTTCGGGGCGGACGGCTCATTGACAGCGGTGGCGGGACTCCGATGGTGAAGTCCCGCCGCCGCTCAATTTCTTGAAGGGGCGGAACCCGCTCACACCACTCCTGCTTCATCTCTTGACGTGTTTGGTTCAGACCTTTAGGTTCCGGGTCGCACAGCTTCACGAGTACGCCCAGTGTTCACTCACGTGAACGGCGAAAGGCTGCGACCCAGAGATGAAGCCCCAACCCCCCACCCCCGGCTCCGCGCTGCGCGGAAGCCTCGCCCTGGCCCTGCTCGCCCTGTCCGCCACTGCTCTCACCGCCGCCCCTCCCGCCGGAGCCGCCGAGCCGGCCGCGGCCGCTCCGACGATGGCCGTGGCGCCCTACCTCTACAACGGCTGGGGCAGCCCGCCCAGCCCGGCGACGATCACCAACGCCACCGGCGTCAAGTGGTTCACGCTCGCCTTCGTCCTCAGCAACGGCAACTGCAACCCGCAGTGGGACGGCAGCCGTCCGCTCACCGGCGGCGTCGACCAGCAGACGATCAAGACGGTCCGTGCAGGCGGCGGTGACGTCATCCCGTCCTTCGGCGGATACAGCGGCAACAAGCTGGAGAGCTCCTGCTCCAAGGCCGGTCGACTGGCCGCCGCGTACCAGAAGGTGATCAACGCCTACGGGCTCAAGGCGATCGACATCGACCTGGAGGCCGACGCCTACAGCAGCCCGACGGTGCAACAGCGCACCGTCGACGCACTCAAGACCGTGAAGGCGAACAACCCGGGTCTGAAGGTGTACATCACCATCGGCACCGACCAGAGCGGACCCGACACCAGCCTCATCAACCGGGCCGCCGCGTCCGGGCTCTCCGTCGACGCCTGGGCCATCATGCCGTTCGACTTCGGCGGCGCCGGCAAGAACATGGGGACGCTCACGCTGCAGGCGGCCGAGGGCCTCAAGTCCGCGCTCAAGAACGCCTACCACTACAGCGACGACCGGGCCTACCGCACCATGGGCATCTCCTCCATGAACGGGATCACCGACCAGAACGAGAAGGTCACCGTCGCCGACTTCCGCACCATCCTCGGCTACGCCCAGCAGCACCACCTGGCCCGCCTCACCTTCTGGTCGGCCAACCGCGACCGGCCCTGCACCGGCGGCGGCGCCGACAGCTGCTCCGGCGTCAGCCAGCAGGCCTGGGACTACACCCGCGTCCTCGCCCAGTACACGGGCTGAACTCCCCCGACGCTCAACCACCCCTGATCGGAGAGGAGTTCATCCGATGCAAGCCATCAGAACCGGCGCCGTACGCATCCTCGTGCTCCTGGCAGTCCTGCTGACGGGACTGTCCGCGCCACGGGCCCACGCGGCCGACCAGCCCTTCAAGGTGCTCGCCCTCTACAACGGCACCTGGGATGCCGCGCACATCAGCTTCGTCCACGAGGCCAACGACTGGTTCCCGAAGCAGGCCGCCCAGAACGGCTTCACCTACACGGCCAGCAACAACTGGAACCTGCTGGCGAACGGAGGAGTGAAGGGCTACCAAGTCGTCCTCTTTCTCGACGACTTGCCGCAGACCGCCGCCCAACGCACCGGGTTCGAGACCTACATGAGGGGCGGCGGGGCCTGGATGGGCTTCCATGTCTCCGCGTTCACCACCGACGCCAAGAGCTGGCCCTGGTACCACAACCAGTTCCTCGGCAGCGGCGCCTTCAAGTCCAACACCTGGGGGCCGACCACCGCCGTCCTACGGGTCGAGGACCGCACCCATCCCTCGACGAAGAACCTGCCGGCGACCTTCACCTCGTCCGTCAGCGAGTGGTACAGCTGGTCGAACGACCTGCGGCGGAACCCCGACATCAAGATCCTCGCCTCGGTCGACCCGAGCAGCTTCCCGCTCGGGACGGATCCCGACCAGAGCTGGTACAGCGGCTACTACCCGATCCTGTGGACGAACACGAGGTACAGGATGCTGTACGCCAACTTCGGCCACAACGCGATGGACTACGACACGAACACCACCCTGTCCTCGACGTTCGCGAGCGGGACGCAGAACCGCTTCCTGCTCGACGGGCTGAAGTGGCTGGGCGGTGCCCCGAGCGCGCACCCCTGAGCCGGTGCGCAAAGGGTCCCGACCGCCGCGCGGGTGCGGTCGGGACCCGCACAGCCATGTTTCCCAAGCCGGGAGCCGTAATGAGAGCCGACGATCTCGTTCCCCTCGCAGGCACCGGGCTGCGCGTCAGCCGGCTCGGGCTCGGGCTGGCGTCGCTGGGCGGGCTCTTCGCGCCCGTCTCCGACCGGGAGGCCGCCGCCGTCCTGGACCGTGCCTGGCAGCTGGGCATCAGGCTGTACGACACGGCACCCGTGTACGGCTACGGCCGCTCGGAGGCCCGGGCCGGCACCGGGCTCGCTTCCCGGCCGCGCGGCGCGTACGTGCTGTGCACCAAGGTGGGCCGGATCATCGAGCCGGGCGGCCCCGACATCCAGCCGATCTGGGCCGACCCGCCGCCCGGTGTGGGACCCCGGCTGGACTACTCGTACGCCGGGGTGATGCGCAGTGTCGAGGAGAGTCTGGAGCGGTTGCGGCTGGGCCACGTCGACGTCCTGCACATCCACGACCCCGACGAGGACTTCCCGACCGCGGTGCGGGAGGCCTACCGGGCCCTTGCCGACCTGCGCAGGGCCGGCACGGTCAAGGCGGTGTCGATCGGGGTGAACCACGCCCCCGTCGCCGCACGCTTCCTGCGCGAGGCGGCCGCGCCGGGGCCCGACTGCGTCCTGCTGGCCGGCCGGTACAACCTGCTCGACCGGACGGGCCTCGACGAACTCCTGCCCCTGTGCGCCGAGCGGGAGATCTCGGTCCTGGCGGCGGGCGTGTACCAGTCAGGGCTGCTCGCCGACCCGCGGCCGGGCGCACCGCACGGCTACACCGCCGTACCCGCGGAGCCGGCCGAGCGGGTGCGGGCGTGGCAGAGGCTCTGCCGGGACTTCTCGGTGCCGCTGCTCGCCGCGGCGGTGCAGTTCCCGCTCGGTCACCCGGCCGTCACCAGTGTGGTCGTGGGCGCACGCGCGCCGGAGGAGGTGAGCGGCAGCGTGGATTTCTTCAACTACCCCATTCCGCAAGGCTTCTGGCCCGCCGCCAAGAACGCAGGCCTGCTTTCCGCAGAAACCCCGACACCCGCCTGAGGCGTTCGTCCGGCCCGCACGGGCGTTCCCTACGATGACCCGGTGACGAGTGACACCTCAACGCGGGACCGTGTCGGAGTAGGGGCCCGCCCGGCGGCGGAGACGAGCGCCTGGGCGGTGCGGCTGCGCCGGTTCGGATACACGACGGGCCCGCGGACCGACACCCGTACCCGCCTGGTCCCGCCCTTCCCCGAACCGGGCACCCGGCTGTGGGATTGGGCGGGCCTCGGTCCGCAGCTCGCACAGCGCCTCGCGCGGTGGACGGGCTGGCTGGGCCCGGTCCTCCTCGCCGTGTTCGCCGGGGCGCTCCGCTTCTGGCGGCTCGGCAGTCCGCGCGCGGTCGTCTTCGACGAGACGTACTACGCCAAGGACTCCTGGGCGCTGCTCAAACTCGGCTACGAGGGCACCTGGCCGGACCGCAAGATCGCCGACCCGCAGATCCTTGCGCACCCGCAGGTGATCCCGCTCTCCGACACCGGCAGCTTCGTGGCGCATCCGCCGATGGGCAAGTGGGTGATCTCCCTCGGGGAGGGGATGTTCGGGCTCGATCCGTTCGGCTGGCGGTTCATGACCGCGCTCCTCGGCACGCTGTCGGTACTCATGCTGTGCCGAATAGGGCGCCGGCTGTTCCGTTCGACGGTGCTGGGCTGTCTGGCCGGGGCGTTGCTGGCGGTGGACGGCCTGCACTTCGTGATGAGCCGTACCGCGCTGCTCGACCTGATCGTCATGTTCTTCGCGCTGGCCGCGTTCGGCTGCCTCCTGATCGACCGGGACCGGGCGCGGGCCCGGCTCGCCGCCGCCCTGCCCGTCGGCGGGGACGACTTCGCACGCCCCGACCACCAGGCCGGTGCGCACACGGGCCTGGGCCTGCGTCCGTGGCGGATCGCGGCCGGTGTCTTCCTGGGCCTGGCGGCGGCCGCCAAGTGGAACGGCCTGTACTTCCTCGTCTTCTTCACGGCGCTGACCGTCCTGTGGGACGTCGGTTCCCGCCGCGTGGCCGGGGCGTGGAGTCCGTACCGGGCGGTGCTGCGCAAGGACCTCGGCTGGTCGGTGCTGTCCCTGGTGCCGGTCGCCGTGGTGACGTACCTGTCGACGTGGACCGGCTGGTTCCTGTCCGACAAGGGCTACGGCCGGCACTGGGCGGACGGCCGCGGCGGCACCTGGTCGTGGATTCCGGCGCCGCTGCGCAGCCTGTGGCACTACGAGCACGCCGTCTACCAGTTCAACGTGGGCCTCCACACCCCGCACCGCTACCAGTCCAACCCGTGGAGCTGGCTGGTCCTCGGGCGGCCGGTGTCGTTCTACTACCAGTCACCGAAGGCCGGGCAGGAGGGCTGCCACGCCACGACCAACTGCTCGCAGGAGATCCTGGCCCTCGGCACACCGCTGCTGTGGTGGGCCGCCTGCGGCGCGCTCCTCTACCTGCTCTACCGGTGGGCACTGCGCCGCGACTGGCGCGCGGGCGCCGTACTGTGCGCGGTGGCGGCCGGCTATCTGCCGTGGTTCCACTACCAGGACCGTACGATTTTCTCCTTCTACGCCGTCGCGTTCGTGCCGTACCTGTGTCTGGCCGTAGCGATGATGCTGGGGGCGGTTCTGGGACCACCGGGGGCGAGTCAGGGGCGCCGGGCGGGCGGTGCGGTGGCCGCGGGCGCGTTGGTGCTGCTCATCGCCTGGAACTTCATCTACTTCTTCCCGCTCTACACGGGGCAGACGATCCCGTACGGCGACTGGCACGCGCGGATGTGGCTGGACACCTGGATTTGAGGCCGGAGTTCACCCCGGCCGGGCGTCACAGCCGGTCCAACTCCTTTGTCGTACGCCCGAGATACGTGACCGGGCCGGGGTCCGGCACCTCGATCTCGTGGAAGCCGAGCCGGTCGTAGAAGGCCCTGGCCGGGGTGTTGGCCGTGACCATGGAGAGGTGGACGGCCGGGACGCCCCGGTCCTGCAGGGCCTGCAGGAAACTGCGCATGAGTGCACGGCCGTGACCGCGGCCCTGCCAGGCGGGGAGCAGGTCGATGTGCAAGTGGGCCGGGTAGTCGGCGACTTCGGGGACGATCATCCGCTCGGGGTGATGGAGGAGCGGGATCATCTCGTCGTCCGGGGTGGTCGGCGGCCCCACGGGCTCGGGATAGCGGGCGGCGACCAGGGGCAGCCACTTGGTGCGGTAGTCGTCGACGAAACGCGGGGTGTCCGCGGTGCCGAGGATGTAGCCGACCGCCTCGCCCCGGCCGTCGTCCAGGACGAACGCCAGCTCCGGCTCCAGGTGGACGTAGGGAGCTGCGAAGATCACCGGGAAGATGCCGGGGTCCGTGTAGACGGGCCGGCTGTCCTGGCCGTTGTGCGCGGTGCGGATGCAGATGTCGTCGAGGGCCGGGCGGTCCTCGGGGCGGTAGCGGCGGATGGCGGGTGACGAGGTCATCGCAGCATCCTGCACGCTTGGGAGCGCTCCCACAATCCCGTGGTGAGGGCCCGGGAGCCGTTCTTCGGCGGCCCGGCGGCGACGGCCTTCTGGACGCTCGGCGGGAGGAGGGTCAGGGCCGCGGCGCCGCCCAGCGCGCCCACGGCGGAAGGAGTCCACGACGTGTCAACTCGGCCATGATTGCCCCTTCTTGAGCCGGCGAAGCTTTGCGGAGTGGCGGCCGGCCCGGCGCGGCAGGCGGGCCGTCGATCACTCTCCGCTCGATGCGGCGGGGCAGATCAGGGGTGGGTGATGAACATGTAGCCAACGTGCGGTAGGGAGTTGGCCAAGCCGTGACCGGCGATGTTTGGCCGCTTCATGGACGTTGGCCGGTGTTGGGAAACGGATGGCCGCCCCGTGCATGGGGGGCGGCTCGACCGACCCGTCAGTCGGCCGAGTCCGAATGGAACTCCATTGCCAGGGCGTCGGGTTTGACCGTGATCACGGCCTGCGCACGCGGTGGACGGGACGTCAACTCGAACCGGGGCCAGACCTGGAGGACGGTCGCAAGGATGATCTGGAGCTCGACCCACGCGAAGTTCTCGCCGATGCACTTGCGGCGGCCGTCGCCGAAGGCGAGGAAGGATCCTCGGGTGACCGGGACGCGGTCCGCCTCCCAACGGTCCGGGTCGAAGGTGTCCGGGTCGGGGAAATGGGAGGAGTCGTGCTGGTGCAGATAGGGACTCCACACGACATCGGCGCCCTCGGGGATGAGGTGTCCACCGAGGACGATGTCGCGGGCTGCTCTCCGCGTCACCATCCAGGACACCCCGTATTTCCTGATGGCCTCCTGCAGAACCCGTCGGCTGTACGGGAGTTGGTCGAGGTCCTCGTAGCGCAGCGGCCGGTCCTGGCACACCGAGGCCAGTTCCTCGCGAAGACGTTGTTCGACGGCGGGATTGCCGGCGATCTCGTACAGCGCCCAGGCGAGTGTGGTGCCGGTGGTCTCGATCGCGCCGGCCAGGAGGGTGATGGCCTCGTCCTGGAGTTGCCGGCGGCCGAGTTCGTCCTCGACACCGAGCAGGGTCTCGAACAGGCCCCCCTGCTGCCTGCGCGCCTCGGACGCATGCGGGCACACCTCGGCGCCGGACGCACCGTCCGCCGCAGCGGATCCGGGTGCGGTGCCGTCGATGTGATGGTCGATGGCCTGGTCGATGAGGGCGCGCAGGCGGGCGACACGGTCGGCGTGTGCGCGGTTGGCAGGCAGCGGCAGCCGCGTGATCCAGGGCGGAAGAATGACCTGCCGAATCGTTCCTCTCATGATCTCGGGCATGAGGGCGGTGAACTCGCCCTCCAGGTGTGCGGGCAGGCCCGTGCCGAACACAGCGACGAGGAACGTGGCGAGGGTGATCTCGTTCATGTCGGCGAACACGTCGCACGGCTCGGACGCGGGCCAGGCGCCGACCATCGCCCGCACCTGATCGATCATGGCGTCGCCGCTCTCGGCGATATGCGCCTTGCTGAACATGGGCTGCATCAGGCGGCGGTTGCGCAGATGGGTGTCGCCGTCGACGACGGTGGCGACTCCGTCGCCGAGGAAGACCCGCAGCGCGTCGTAGTACTTGCCGCCCTTGGTGAAGTGGGCGGCGTCGGTCACCAGGACCCGGCGGGTCAGTGCGGGGTCCGTGACCACGTAGGCGGGGGTGGGGCCGATGCGTATGCGCACCACACTGCCGTATTCGCGCAGCGAGCTGATGAACGGCAGCGGGTCGCGGGCGAGGCGGAGACCATGCCCGATCAGCGGGAGTCCGCCGGGGGCTGTGGGGGTGGGGATGGGTGCCGTGGTGGGGGCGCTCATCACGCGATTCACTCCTCGTAGGGGCGGGGTCAAACCCCGGGATGCATGCCCATGGCAGCTACCTCCGATGCACCGGAACGGAGATCTTCACGTCACACCGGGTTGTCCGACGTCTCCGTCCGCCCAGGTGCGCCGCAGCCCCGCAGTGGCGCATTCTTGTCTGTGTCGCCCGCTGGACGGCGCACGGACGAGGTAGGACCGATGACCCGGAGGGCTCAGGACGCACACCGGAAGCCCGGACAGCTGGCCGCGCTGCTGCTCGACGCCTCGACGGCGGCGATCGGAGCGGCCGGCGGCCACGCGGGAGGCGTCTACCTGCGCTCCGGCACGCCCGGCCTGCTGCGGCTGGCGGTGCTCGCGGGACTGCCCGGCCAGCTGTTCCGGCCCTGGTGGCGGATGCATGTGGACCGCCCGTTCCCGGTGGCCGACGCCTATCGGCTGGGCGTTCAGGTGGTCCTGCCGAACGCCACGGAGACGATGCGCCGCTACCCCCAGTTCGCGGCCGGGCTGCCCTTCCAGTTCGGATCGCTGTACGTGCCGGTCGTGGGCGGGTCGACGACCTTCGGCGTGCTGACCGTGCTGCGCCCGTCCGCCGCGGACGCCGCCGAGTTGGTCCAGCACCGGGATCGCATGGTGCGGCTGGCCGAGGACCTGGGAACCGCGCTGCTGCGGCTGGAGGACGGCGTCAGGCCCCCGGTGGCCTGGGACGGCGAGCCCGTGTGCGTACGTCCGCCGGGCGGGCGTACGCCCGCGGGCCGTGCCGGGGGTTTCGCCTGGGATCCGGTGACCGACGTGGTGAGCGTGGACGAGCGTCTGCCCGCCCTGCTGGGCATGCCGGCCGGCGACTTCGCCACGTCCGTCGAGGCGCTCGCGCACGCCGTGTCCCCGGCCGAGGCGCAGCGCGTCCTGGTCGCCCTGCGGGAGACGGCCACCGGCAGACCGCCGTCGCTGCCCCTGTACGTACGGTCCGCGGACGACGTGCTGCGCCTGCTGGAGCTGTGGAGCCCGTACGCCTCCCCCGCCCCGCCGGGCACACCGTCGGGCGCGCACCCGGTGCGGGGTTTCGTGGTGGAACCCGGGCCCGGCGCGGCCGCCGACGCCGCGGCCGACCTGCTGCCCGAGGGCGTGCTCTGCCTGGACCGGCTGGGCCTGATCCTCTACGCCAATCCGCGCGCCGGACAGCTGCTGGGCCGCTCCCGGGCGCAGTTGCTCGGCCGTCCGCTGTGGGAGGGCGTGCCCTGGCTGAACCAGCCCACCTGCGAGGACCATCTGCGCAGCGCCCTGCTCTCCCCGGAGCCGGTGCGCTTCCACGTGGGGCGCCCCGGCACGGACGGCGCGGACGACGACGCGTCGCACGAGAGCGCCTGGCTCGACGTGTCCGTCCATCCGGGTCCCGACGTTCTGACGTGCACGTTCCGTCCGGCCAACCGCGTGGCGGACGCCACCGCCGACCTGGCGCCCCAGCCGCCGCCGGAGCCGGAGCCCGTCGCGTCCTCCGCGGCCGACGTGCCGTCGATGGCTCCGCTGTACCGGCCGATCGTCCTCGCCATCGCGCTCACGGAGGCGGTCACCGCGCGCCAGGTGGCGGCCGTGGTCATGCGGGAGCTGCTGCCCGCGTTCGGCGGCCGCCGTCTCGCGATCTACCTGCTGCAGGACCGGCACCTGTATCTGGCCTGGGAGAACGGCTTCCCCAAAGGTTTCCTCGCCCCCTTCGAGGGCGTGGGACTTGACGCCCGGCTGCCCGGCGTCGAGACACTGACCACCGGCCGGCCGCTGTTCTTCGACTCGATGCAACAGCTGACGGCCGCCTACCCGGGCATCGCGCTGGACGCGGAGGTGGGGGCCCGCGCCTTCCTGCCGCTGATCGCCTCCGGCCGCCCCGTCGGCTCCTGCATCCTGGGCTTCGACCGCTCCCGCAGCTTCAGCACCGAGGAACGCACCGTGCTGACCGCGCTCGCCGGGCTGATCGCGCACGCCATGGAGAAGGCGCAGCGCTACGAGAGCGAGGCGGCGCTCGCCCGGGGCCTGCAGCAGGCCCTCCTCCCCCGCCGGCTGTCGGCCCATCCGCAGGTGGAGACCGCCGGGCGCTATCTGCCCGGCACCCAGGGCATGGAGGTGGGCGGCGACTGGTACGACGTCGTAGAGGCCGGGGACGGTCTGGCGCTCGTCATCGGCGACGTGCAGGGGCACGGGGTGCAGGCGGCCGCCACCATGGGCCAACTGCGCAGCGCCGTAAGGGCGTTCGCGCTCGGCGACCGTCCGCCCGACGAGGTGATGAGCGGTACGAACCATCTGCTGATCGACCTCGATCCCGGCCAGTTCGCGAGCTGCTGCTACATCCGGCTCGATCCGGCCTCGGGGGTGGCGCGGGCGGCCCGGGCGGGCCATCCGCCGCCGCTGCTGCGCCATCCCGACGGGCACACCGAGGTGGTCGATCTGCCGGTCGGTGTCGTGCTCGGGGTGGATCCGCAGGCCCACTACCCGGTCGCGGAGCTGCGGATCGAGCCCGGCGCCGTGCTCGCGCTGTACACCGACGGGCTTGTCGAGCGGCCCGGCGTGGACATCGACGAGGGCATCACCGCCCTACGGGTGGCGCTGGCGAAGGCGGGCGCCCCCGCCACCCGGCAGGGCCGCCGTCCGCTGGCCGGTGTCGCCGACCGCCTCACCGCCACGGCCCGGCACTCGGCCGACCGCCCCGACGACATCGCCCTGCTGCTCGCGACCCGCCGGGTCGGGCACCACGGTCGGCGCTGAGACGGCCCGCCCCCGACATCAAGCGCGGACGGCGGCGCATCCTGTCACCCTCTGTGACGCCTCTCGCCTCCTGGGGCCCGGCAGTGTAGACATGGGCACATGGTCCGACTTCCGGACCGTTCCGGGACCCGGTCGCCCCGCCGTCCCGGCGGTCCCCGTGCCCGGCTCACGAGCGAGCGCGCCCACGGAGCGCACCGGCGGCGAACGGCGCGGACGCCGGGCAGTGCGGCCACCCGGCACGGCAGGCAATCGGGCGCGACGGACCAGGGCCGTCTCGCGGAGTTCCGCTCGGCGCTGACCGGCCGCAGCATCGCCAGGCAGGTGTTCGTCTTCCAGGTCGTGATCGTGCTGCTGCTGGTGGTCGCCGCGGTGGTGGCGCTGTATCTGCAGGTGCGCCACGACAGCACGCAGGAGGCCCGCAACCGGTCGGTCGCCGTCGCCGAGTCGTTCGCCAACGCGCCGGGCACCCGTGAGGCCCTCAGCAGCCCCGACCCCACGGCGATCCTGCAGCCGCGGGCAGAGGCGGCCCGCAAGGCGACCGGCGTGGACTTCATCGTCGTGATGAACACCGACGGCATCCGCTACACCCACCCCAAACCGAACCGCATCGGCAAGAAGTTCGTCGGCACGATCGAGCCCGCGCTGGCCGGCAAGACCGTCGTCGAGGAGATCAACGGGACGATCGGGCGGCTGGTGCAGGCGGTCGTGCCGATCAAGGATCCCGAGGGCAAGGTCGTGGGCCTGGTGTCGGCGGGCATCACGACCGAGAACGTGGGCGGCGCCGCCAACCGGCAGCTGCCGCTCGTCCTGGTCGCCGCCGCCGTGGGCCTCGCCCTGGCGACCGGCGGTACGGCGCTGGTGAGCAGACGCCTGCTGCGCCAGACGCACGGCCTGGGCCCGCACGAGATGACCCGCATGTACGAGCACCACGACGCCGTACTGCACGCCGTCCGCGAGGGAGTGCTCATCGCCTCCGGCGAGGGCCGGTTGCTGCTCGCCAACGACGAGGCGCACCGGTTGCTCGACCTGCCCGCGGACGCCGAGGGCCGGCACGTCCTCGACCTGGACCTGCCGCCCGACACCGCCGATCTGCTGGCTTCCGGCCGTGTCGCCACCGACGAGGTGCACCTGGTCAAGGACCGGCTCCTCGCGGTCAACCAGCGGCCCACCGACGTCCAGGGCGGCCCGCCGGGCAGCGTCGCCACGCTCCGCGACTCCACCGAGCTGCGCGCCCTGTCCGGCCGCGCGGAGACGGCCCGCGAACGCCTCAACATGCTCTACGACGCCGGGGTCGGCATCGGCACCAGCCTGGACGTCGCCCGCACCGCCCAGGAGCTGGCGGATCTCGCCGTGCCCCGGTTCGCCGACTTCACCACGGTCGACCTCTTCGACGCAGTGCTCAGCGGCGGTCAGCCGGAAGAGGTGACCGCCTTGCGCCGCACCGCGTTCGGCGGGATCCGCGAGGACGCGCCCCTCTATCCGACGGGCAAGCAGATCCGTTTCGTCGACTCCTCGCCGCAGGCCAGCAGCCTGCGCTCCGGACAGGCCGTGCTGGAGCCCGACCTCCGCAGGGCGCCGGGCTGGCACGCCCAGGACCTGGAGCGGACCGCGCAGGTCGTGGAGTACGGCATCCACTCGCTGATCACCGTGCCGCTGCGCGCCGGGACACTGGTCCTGGGTGTGGTCAGCTTCTGGCGCTCCCAGAAGCCGGAAGCCTTCGACGCGGACGAACTGGCCCTCGCCGAGGAGCTGGTGGCCCGGGCCGCGGTCTCCATCGACAACGCCCGCCGCTACACCCGCGAGCACAGCATGGCCGTCACCCTGCAGCGCAGCCTCCTGCCGCGGAGCCTGCCGGAGCAGTCGGCCCTGGACATCGCCTACCGGTATCTGCCCGCGCAGGCCGGTGTCGGCGGCGACTGGTTCGACGTACTGCCCCTGTCGGGCGCCCGTGTCGCCCTCGTCGTGGGCGACGTCGTCGGACACGGACTGCACGCGGCGGCCACCATGGGACGGTTGCGTACGGCAGTGCACAACTTCTCCGCCCTCGACCTGCCGCCCGACGAACTGCTCGCCCTGCTCGACGAGTTGGTCGGCCGCATCGACCAGGACGAGACGGCGGAGGGCGGCACCGCCCCGGTCACCGGCGCGACCTGCCTGTACGCGGTCTACGACCCGGTGGCCCGGACCTGCACCATCGCCCGCGCCGGCCATCCGCCGCCGGCTCTCGTACGGCCCGACGGCACCGTCGAGTTCCCCGACGTGCCCGCCGGTCCCCCGCTCGGCCTCGGCGGCCTGCCGTTC
The DNA here is from genome assembly GCF_040644055.1 of Streptomyces sp. NPDC047043. Classification (NCBI taxonomy): domain Bacteria; kingdom Bacillati; phylum Actinomycetota; class Actinomycetes; order Kitasatosporales; family Streptomycetaceae; genus Streptomyces; species Streptomyces sp. NPDC047043. Next base: position 108,235 of record NZ_JBEYVO010000008.1, on the reverse strand, counting down.
GAGACGGCCGATCTCGCGCTGGAGGAGGGCAGCCGTCTCGTCCTGTACACGGACGGGCTGGTCGAGGACCGGGAGCGGGACATCGACGAGGGGCTCGAGCTCCTGCGCGGCACGCTGGAACGAGCGGGTACCTCGCCGGAGGAAACCTGCCAGATCGTGCTCGACTCACTGCTGCCGACCCGGCCGAGCGACGACGTCGCCCTGATCGTCGCCCGCACCGAGGCGCTCGCCGACGACCGCATCGCCGAGTGGGACGTGCCGAACGACCCGGCGGCCGTCGGCGAGGTCCGCGCCGCCGTCACCCGGCAGCTCGCCCGCTGGGGGCTGGAGGAGCTGGAGTTCACCACGGAGCTCGTCCTGAGCGAGCTGGTGACCAACGCGATCCGCTACGGCGCGGATCCCATCCACGTCCGTGTGCTGTACGACCGCACCCTGATCTGCGAGGTCTTCGACAGCAGCAGCACCTCACCGCATCTGCGGTACGCGGCGATGACGGACGAGGGCGGCCGCGGGCTGTTCCTCGTGGCCCAGCTCGCCGAACGCTGGGGCACCCGCTACACCCCGAAGGGCAAGGTCATCTGGGCGGAGCAGCCGCTGCCCTGACCGGGTGTCGTTTCGTTCGTCCCTACGAATTTGCCGCGCGAAGGGTGTCCGCGGTCACAGGTATCTGATAGGAAACCTTCCAATCAGAGTTAGGAAACCTTCCTAACGCAGTGACGCACGGTCAACTCCCCACCCCCCACCACCCTTTGGAGCCCCCGTGAGGCACCCCTCCCCCGACTCGGCGCAGCCTGCCCACACCTCGCGCCGCACCCTCCTCGCCCTGCTCGGCGCGACCCTGACCGCGGCACCCCTCCTGCGCCCCGCCCACGCCTCGGCGGCGGCGAACTGCGCCGGACTCGACGACCCGGCGAAGAAGGAGATCGCCATGCAGCTGGTGTCGAGCGCGGAGAACTCCTCGCTCGACTGGAAGGCGCAGTACAAGTACATCGAGGACATCGGCGACGGCCGCGGCTACACCGCCGGGATCATCGGCTTCTGCTCCGGCACCGGCGACATGCTCGACCTCGTCCAGCTCTACACCGACCGCAAGCCCGGCAACGTACTCGCCAAATACCTGCCGGCCCTGCGCCGGGTGAACGGCTCCGACTCGCACGAGGGCCTCGACCCCAACTTCCCCAAGGACTGGCGCAAGGCGGCCCAGGACACCGCGTTCCAGCAGGCGCAGAACGACGAACGGGACCGCGTGTACTTCAACCCGGCCGTGGCGCAGGGCAGGACGGACCGGCTGGGAACGCTGGGGCAGTTCGCGTACTACGACGCCATCGTCATGCACGGCGACGGCGACGACCCGACGAGCTTCCGCAACATACGCAAGCGCGCCCTGAACAAGGCCAAGCCGCCGGCGCAGGGCGGCGACGAGGTGGCGTACCTGAACGCCTTCCTCGACGCGCGTGTGTGGGCCATGAAGCAGGAGGAGGCGCACAGCGACACCAGCCGGGTCGACACGGAGCAGCGGGTCTTCCTGCGCAACGGCAACCTGTGCCTGAACACACCGCTCAACTGGAAGGTGTACGGGGACAGTTACCACATCGGCTGACTGCCGGGCCGCCGTACCGCGAGCGCGCGGTACGGCGGCCCACGGGCTCAGGGACGTCGGCCGATGCGGTCGACGACGCCCCTCCCCTCCAGGGCGAGCACTTCGTGGTACCAGCCGTGGGCTTTCCACTCGCCGCCGACCCAGTCCGCGGTGCTTCCCTTCGAGCGCATGCCCAGATAGGCGTACGTCTGCGGGTCGAAGACGAACGCGAAGTCGGTCTTCGGGTACGAGACCGCGACCCCGCGGCCGCCCAGAGCGTCCACCGCCCGGTGGTCGACGCTCACCCCGGGAATCCTCGCGACGGCCTCGAACGTGGCGGCCTCCAGACCGGGCGGCATGACCCACGGCACCACGAAGAGCCGGCAGGCCTTCATGAACGCTTCCTTGTCGGCCCCCGGCTCGGCGTACTCGGTCGACGCCCGGATGCGGTCGACGGAGAGCCAGCTCTCGTCCGACCAGGTCCTGGTCCCGCCGCCGTTCACGTAGGTCCTGGTGGTGTGCGTCTTCGTGTACACGTACTGGCCGTCGCGCGGCATCGGCATGTCGGCACTCTCGGCCCGGGACCTCTCGGCGGCCCTGCGCAGCAGCCGGGCCGCGTCGGTCGGCGGGGTGTCCGTCTCCCCGTCGTGCCGCATGGCCACGACAACGCCGCCCACGACCGCCGCCGTGGCCGTTCCGGCGACGGCGGCCCTGAGCATCAGCCGCCGGGACAGCGGGCGAGAGCGGGCATCGTCATTCACGATCGGCCTCCTCGGTCTCCTCGTGAGATCATCCCAGGCGATCAGCAGCAGCACGTCCCGGTGCCGGGAGGGCAACGCCACGAGGGTGACCGCCAGTTGGGCACGGGAGGCTCCAGCCGCCAGCTCATAAAATTGATTTATGAGCTCATAGACCGGACCCGCGTACCGACTTAGGCTTGCCTTAGCTTAGGCTTCCCGATCGAGTCGCCTGTCATCGCTCGAAGGGAACCTGATCATGCCGCGCCCCCTGCGGGTAGCCATCGTCGGAGCCGGCCCCGCCGGGATCTACGCCGCCGACGCCCTGCTCAAGTCCGAGGTGGCCGCCGAACCCGGCGTGTCCATCGACCTCTTCGAGCGGATGCCCGCACCGTTCGGCCTGATCCGCTACGGGGTCGCCCCCGACCATCCGCGCATCAAGGGCATCATCACCGCCCTGCACCAGGTGCTCGACAAGCCGCAGATCCGTCTCTTCGGCAATGTGGACTATCCGAACGACATCAGCCTGGACGATCTGCGCGCGTTCTACGACGCCGTGATCTTCTCGACGGGCGCGACGGCCGACCGCGAGCTGCGCATACCCGGCATCGACCTGGACGGCTCCTACGGCGCCGCCGACTTCGTGTCCTGGTACGACGGTCACCCGGACGTGCCCCGCACCTGGCCGCTGGAGGCCGAGAAGGTCGCCGTCCTCGGCGTCGGCAACGTCGCGCTCGACGTGGCCCGCATCCTCGCCAAGACGGCGGACGAGCTGCTGCCGACGGAGATCCCGCCGAACGTCCACGACGGCCTGAAGGCCAACAAGGCGCTGGAGATCCACGTGTTCGGCCGCCGCGGCCCGGCGCAGGCGAAGTTCTCCCCGATGGAGCTGCGGGAGCTGGACCACTCCCCGAACATCGAGGTCATCGTCGACCCCGAGGACATCGACTACGACGAGGGCTCGATCGAGACCCGGCGCGGCAACAAGCAGGCCGACATGGTCGCCAAGACCCTTGAGAACTGGGCGATCCGCGACATCGGCAACCGCCCGCACAAGCTGTTCCTGCACTTCTTCGAGTCGCCGTCCGAGGTCCTCGGCGAGGACGGCAAGGTCGTCGGCCTGCGCACCGAGCGCACCGCCCTCGACGGCACGGGCAACGTCAAGGGCACCGGCGAGTTCAAGGACTGGGACGTCACCGCGATCTACCGCGCGGTCGGCTACCTCTCCGACAAGCTCCCCAAGCTCCCCTGGGACATCGACTCCGGCACGGTTCCCGACGAGGGCGGCCGCGTCATGCAGGAGTCCGGCGAACACCTGCAGTCGACGTATGTCACCGGCTGGATCCGCCGCGGCCCGGTGGGCCTGATCGGCCACACCAAGGGCGACGCCAACGAGACGGTGGCCAACCTGCTGGACGACTACGCGGGCGGCCGTCTGCAGACGCCGGGTTCGCCCGAGCCCGAGGCGGTGGACGCGTTCCTCGCCGAGCGCGAGGTCCGCTTCACCACCTGGGAGGGCTGGTACAAGCTGGACGCGGCGGAGAAGGCGCTGGGCGAGCCGCAGGGCCGCGAGCGCGTGAAGCTGGTCGAGCGCGAGGACATGCTCAGGGAGAGCGGCGCCTGACAAGACCCAAACCGAACGCCGGTCGTGCCACGGGGCACGACCGGCGTTTTCCTTTGCGCACTCACCGACACGCAACTCACAGGCACGTACGAACGAGCCACTCGTCGGAGTTGTAGGTGTCCCGCGCCGGATCCGGCACCGTGGCAGGCCGCTCCTCGACGGTGTCCTCGAGCCGAACCCGCTCCGGCAGCGTCCCGAACCGGGCCCGCCGTACGATCTCGGCCGCTTCCTTGTCTGTGACAGCCATGAGGAGTCTCTTCCCTGCCGAAGTTCACAGTTACTGATTCGATCGGTGACGATGCTTACAGCAAGAGCGCCACCAGTCAAGTCAGCTTTCTAGCGTCACCGCTTTGACAGGTGACACCCCTCGTGCCACAGTCATGCTCGAAACCGCAACACCGGGCCGGCAGAGGGGACTTCACATGTTCGACAGGCGCAGCTTCGGCAAGTTGACCGGTGCGGGAGCGGTCGCCGCCTCGCTGACCGGATGGTCCGCGCCTTCGGCCGCTGCCTCGCCGGCCACGTCGCACACGTCCTTCGCCCCGCTGAAGCAGGTCAGGGCCGGCGTGCTGAACATCGGATACGCCGAGGCCGGGCCCGCGCACGGCCCCGCCGTGATCCTGTTGCACGGCTGGCCGTACGACATCCACAGCTACGTCGACGTCGCTCCCCTCCTGGCCGCGGAGGGTTACCGGGTCGTCGTCCCGTACCTGCGCGGCCACGGCACGACGCGTTTCCTGTCCGAGCGGACGGTCCGCAACGCCCAGCAGTCCGCGGTCGCCCTGGACGTCATCGCCCTGATGGACGCGCTCGGGATCGAGAAGGCCGTCCTGGCGGGGTACGACTGGGGCTCACGCACGGCCGACATCGTCGCGGCGCTCTGGCCGGAGCGCTGCAAGGCGCTGGTCTCCGTGACCGGCTACCTGATCACCAGCCGCGCCGCGAACAGGCAGCCGTTGCCGCCGGCGGCCGAGTGGGCCTGGTGGTACCAGTACTACTTCGCCACGGAACGCGGCCGGCTCGGGCTGGAGAACAGCGATTACCGGCGCGATCTGGCCAGGCTGGTCTGGAAGTTCAACTCGCCGACGTGGGACTTCGACGACGCGACCTTCGAGCGCGCCGCCGCCGCGTTCGAGAACCCCGACTACGTCGACATCGTGATCCACAACTACCGCTGGCGACTGGGCCTCGCGGAGGGCGAGCCGCGCTACGACGCCCTCGAGCAGCAGCTCTCCCAGGCGCCCGCCATCACCGTTCCCGCCGTCACCCTCGACGGTGAGCGCGATCCCTTCACCCCGGCCGGGGACGGTGCAATGTACCGGGACAAGTTCACCGGCCCCTACGCCCACCGCACGCTGCAGGGCATCGGCCACAACGTGCCCCAGGAGGCGCCGGAGGCCTTCGCCGACGCCGTGATCGAAGCCGACGGATTCACGGCATCGCGCACCGCTCAGTGAGCGGCGGGCTCCTCCACCTGCTTCCTGCGCGCGCGATAGGCAGCCGCCTTCAGGCGGTTACCGCAGGACTCCATGCCGCACCACTGGCGCCGCATGCCGCGCGACCGGTCGATGTAGACGCGGGTGCACTCGGGGTTGCCGCACTCCTTCATCAGCGGCACGTCCGGCCCGCTGAGCAGCTCGACGGCGTGGCGGGCCACCGTGGAGAGCGCCTGCTCCGGTGTCGCGTCGGACCACCGTCCCGTCGGGGTGAGTTGAGGGGTCACGGGAGACCTGCGGGCCGCGTTGTTCATCACCGCGAGCGCGGTCTTGTCGTAGGTCTCCCCGGCCAGACGCGCGGTGACCAGCTCGTAGACCGCTTCCCGCACCGCGACCGCCTGCTCGACATCCGCTTCCCGGCTGGGCGTGACGGCGTCGACGATCCCGGACTCCAGGTACCAGGCGTCCAGCCGGTCCGGCGAGGCGAACATCTCGAACCGCGTCGACCGCCGGGCGCGAAGGGTCGCGGCGAAGTCGAGGGCGGGGTTTCCGCACAGGAAGACATGATCCAGGTTCACATCACCATCCTGACAGGTGACGCGGCCGTCCGGCAAGGATCGTCACGCCGGCGTGGAACCCCTGCCGCCGCTCGGGCGTTCCTCCCTGTGCGTGTACGGCCGCGGGGGCCGGGCGGAGGCGAGCGGGGTGGGGCGTGGCGCGAGTACTGGTCATCGGCGGCGGAATCGCCGGTACGGCGACGGCTCTGGCCCTGCACAAGGCGGGCTTCGACGTCGAGGTGTACGAGGCGCATCCCGACTCGGCCGAGGATCTGGGCGCGTTCCTCACCCTCGCCGGCAACGGCATGCTCGCCCTCGCGCAGGTCGACGCCTCCCCCGCGGTAACCGCGCTCGGCTTCCCGCTGACCTCGATGCGCGTCCTGGACGACACGGGCTCCGAGCTGGCACACGTCCCCCTGGGCGAGGCCGCCGACCCACTCCTGCAGTACCGCTGCCTGCGCCGCGGTGACCTGAACACCGCCCTGCAGACGGAGGCCGCACGCCGAGGCATCACCGTCCGGCACGGCATGCGAATCGACTCCGTCGAGGACGAACCCGGCGGCGTCACCGCCCACTTCACCGACGGCACAGCCGCGACCGGCGACCTGCTCATAGGCGCCGACGGCCTCAACTCCACGGTCCGCCGACTGCTCGCCCCCGACACCCGGCCGCTCTACGCCGGCCAGCGGGTCTTCTACGGCTACACCGCCGCCGTGCCCCTGTCCGAACCGGACGCGTGCATCACGATGGTGCGCGGCAGCGCTGCCGCCTTCGGCTACGCCGTCTCGCCCGAGGGTGAGACGTACTGGTTCGCGCGCGTGGCAGGCGAGCCACTGCCCGCCGACGAACTCACGGACGGCACTCCCGCCGCCTGGCGCGATCTGCTCGTGCCGTTGCTGCGCAAGGACGCCACACCCGCCGCGGACATCGTCGCGGCCACGGGCGACGACGTCATGGTCACCAACGCCACCGAGATACCCACCGGCACCCCCTGGCGATCCGGGCGGACCCTGCTCATCGGCGACGCGGCCCACGCGGCCTCGCCCGCGACCGGGCAGGGTGCGTCGATGGCGCTGGAGGACGCCGTCGTCCTCGCCAAGTCCCTGCGCGACGCACCGGACACGGAGACCGCGCTCTCCCTCTACGAGGAACTGCGCCGCCCGCGCGTGGAACACAACATCACCGTCAGCGGCAACATCTCCCGCGGCGGCCCCTCGGCCCGGGGCACGGCCGCACCCGGCCCCGGGGAGGACGAGCTCGTCCGGCTCCTGGAGTGGGACATCGACATCCGGACGACATAACTCCGGGCGATGCGTGGCCTTTTCGGCGAAATCAACCCCCAAATCCCCCCGGTTGTATACGCTCCAGATCCTTCACCGGGAAATCCACAACAGGGGGGATTTACATGCGTATACGCACTGTCGCCGCCACCGCGACCGCCGCCGGCACTCTCGCCGTACTCGCCACCGCCGTCCCGGCGCACGCCACCGAGTACCAGTCCGCGCTGAAGATCAAGGGCATCCAGTACGACGCGCCCGGCCGCGACTCCAACAACTGCACGACCGGGAACACGCGCGACGAGTATCTGACGATCAAGAACTACTCGTCCGGCACGACCGTGAACCTCAAGGGCTATGTCGTGAAGGACAAGGCCGGCAACAAGTTCACCTTCAGCCACAACCACTATCTGCAGCCCGGGGACTACGTGAAGCTCCGCGGCGGCCGCGGCACCGACTCCGACAGAAACAACGTCGTCTACCGCAACAACTGCAACTTCATGTGGAACAACGACAAGGACACGATCTACGTGTACAAGCCGTCCGGCAGCGGCGCCGACTCGCACGCGTACACCAAGACGGCCAACGACCCCGACAAGAACGGCTACATCACGTTCCACGGATGACGGCGGCCGAACGGGGTCACCGTGCGGGCCGCCTCCGCCTTCACGTCGTGCGGACGGCCGTGTCGCCCCGGCAGGTCAGCGTGCGGCGAGGTCGCGCCTGGCCGCGACCGCCAGCACCACGGTGAGCAGTGCGAGCGCGGCCGTCTGGCCGAGCGCCCCGCCGAGATAGGCGGCGGGGAGGGGAACGCCGAGCCAGGGATACAGCGCGGCGATGCGCACGATCAGGAGGAGCAGGCCGAGCGCGGCCAGGGCGAGGGCGGGGCAGGCGGCGCGCCGGTCCGTACGGTGCCTGCGCAGCAGGAGCCAGCCGAGGGCGCCGACTACGAAGCTCGTGGCCGGCGCCCAGGCCGCGTCGGCCATGGCGGGCAGCACCACGAGGGACGCGCCCATCACCACACTGCAGGCCGCGAAGGCGAGGCCGGGCGAGCCGACGGGCAGCTCCGCGGCCGGGGCGTCGCGGTGGTAGGCGGCGCACAGGGCGAGCGCCGGCAGCCAGGCGAGCAGCGCGGTGGCGGTGGCGAACCACGGGTCCGCGGCCGCCAGTTCACCGGCCATCGGCCCGAGGAACGGCCACAGCGTGGGCAGCGCGGCGAGCAGCACCGGACGCCCGGGCCAGGAGCCGACGGTCGTGCAGGAGGGCGAAGAAGGCGACCGTCCACAGCAGCGGCAGTGTCCATTCGGCGGCCTCGACGACGCCGGGCAGCACTCCGCGGCCGGTGAATCCCGACACGAACATGTCCCAGTCGCGCGGGCCGTGGGTCGAGGACCAGGTCAGGATCAGCACCCGGTCGACGACCGCGGCGGCCGCCTGCAGCAGGACGGCGAACAGCGCGAAGTGGCGGGCGGCCGCCCCCAGCAGGACGTACGGCCGCGGCGCTCCGGCTGCGGCCAGCCTGCTGCGCACGGCGAGGGCGGCGACGCTCGCCACCTCGCCCAGCGTGGGCCTGCTCTGGTCCTGGGTGTCGCGGTCGAGGTCCCACAGGTACACCTCGACCATCTCCTCCTCCCGGGCCCGCCGGTAGTAGGCGGGGAGCAGGCGCAGCACGGTGCGGTAGCGCGCCTCGAGCAGCGTCGTCATGCGAGACCTCCCGCGAGTCCGGGTCCTGCGGACGGGTTGGTGACCGGCTTCGCGGCGGGCCCGGGGGCCTCGCGTCCTTCGGCGATCCGCCGCTTGGCGGCGCTGGCTCCGGCGGCCATGCGCTCCGCCTCCGCGTCCAGGGCCTGCATGCCCTCGTCGGTGAGGCGGTAGTAGCGCCGCAGCCGCCCGTCGTGCACCTCCTCGCGGTCCAGGACGATCAGCCCGTCCGCGGTCAGCCGGTCCAGCACGCCGTACAAGGTGCCGACGCGCAACTGCACGGCGCCGTCGGACAGTTCCTCGACCTCACGCAGAATCCCGTAGCCGTGCCGGGGCTGGTCGGCCAGGGCGGTGAGGACGAAGAACGCCGCCTGAGTCATGTTCTTCGATGCCATGCGGCCATGATATCTCGGCTCCCGATATATAGCGACTGGGCGAGTCACGCGGCGTGTCGGGCCCCGCCCCATGCGTGTACGGGCCCTGGGGTTTTCGGAATACCGGGCCCACAGGCGGTGCCTCGGACTCTCAGTCGCTGAAGCAGCCGAAGTCCTCGTCGTCCCGGGCCTCGTACTGCTTGCGGGATTCCGCCTTGCCGCTGTCGAAGACGATGCGGCCGGAGCCCGCCGACAGCTGGCCGGGGCGGAAGGTGAGGAAGCCGGAGACCAGGTCTTCCGACTTCATGTTGGTGCGCAGGGCGTAAGTGGTGCCGGGTTCGAGGGTGGTGGTCAGTGCGTGCAGGGTGGTGAAGCCCTTGGGGGTGCTGCCCAGGCGGAGGCGGTGCAGCAGGGCGCCGTGGTCGGACTTGATGCGCCACAGCAGTTCGCCGGGCTCGTCGACCGTGCTCGACCTGTCCCACGTGTACAGGCCGACCTCGTCGATGCCGTCGGGGTCTGCGCCCGGGCAGTCCCGCCACCCGATGACGGGCCCGGCGGCGTCGCCTTCGACGTAGAGCGGATCGAACTCGGCGCCGCAGGACGTCAGCAGGAACATGAGCCCGGCGGCCGCTGCCGCTCTCCCCCATCGCATGGGCGGAGTGTAGAGGGCACCGCCGCGGCCGGGGGCACGCGAACAGGACCCGCCCCGAAGCGGATGGTGGGCGGGCCCTGTTCGGGGCGTCATTATGGCGGCACGCGTACCCGGGGGGACATGGGTGAACTGCCGCGGTCTGGAGTGGACCGCTCGCGCCCCGAGTGCGTGCCGCACATCCCGTGCGCACCACCCCCCGGGTGATCTCCGCCGACCCGCACCGACGATACTGGGGTACGCACGTGCCCCCGCCTTTAGATGGACTCATGCGCACCTCCGCCACCGCCCGCCCGACGCCCTCCCCCACGCTGTGGCTGGCCCGGGGCCGCCATACCGGGCCCGACGCGGAAGACGTCGTACACCGGACCCTGCAACGACTCAAGGCCGCCGAGGTCATCGACGACCATTCGGATCCGGCTCCGTCCGGGTCCGAGGACTCCGAAAGCGCCGAGAAGCTCGTCTTCGAGGCGCGTTGGAGGATCGCCGGGACGGTCACCGTGCGCGCCCGGCTGACACTCGCGCGCGCGTCGGAGGACGGGCGGGAGTGGGTGCTGGCGGCCGAGGCGGAACGCCCGTGGCAGCAGGAGTGGCCCTCCCCCGCCACCATGTTCTGGCCCGACGCACCGGACGCCACCTGGGACCACGAGCCCGCCACGGGGCTGCGCCTGCGGGACGTCAACCGGCTGCCCGAGGACGACAAGGACATCCGGCGCCTGCTGCGGGCCTCCGTGCGCGGCAGCTGGGGCATCAACCTCGTCGTGCACGAGGCGATGACACCCGACGAGCGCGGCCGGCGGTCGCTCGGCCCGTTCCTGCCGTCGAGCCTGCGCCACCGCGTGGTGGAGCACAGGGCCGCCCCCGACCAGCTGCGCATCGTGAACCGGGTGCTGCGCGAGTTCGGCGTGCAGGTCCCGCGTGGCGGCGCCGTCGTGCTGCCCACGACGCCGGCCCCGGAAGGCTTCGACGGGGACGACTTCGCCGTACGCACCGTCTTCCTCGACGGGTCGCGGCCGACGGAGCTCATCGACACCGTGGCCCGCTTCGCCGCGCTGCCGCTTCCGCTGCCGGACGGTGCCGAGGAGGCCGTCACCGCGCTGCGGGAGGAGTGGGAGCTGCTGACCCTCGAGGAGGAACTCGCCCGGCAGCGCAGCCTCGTCGCCATGTACGCCGAGGCGCTCGAGGCGATGACGAAGTCCCGGGACCTGTACCGCGAGGCCGCCGAGCGCGCCCACGAGGCGCTGGCCGTCTACCGCGAGTCCGGCACCGAGATTCCCGCGCAGTCGCAGTCGCAGCCGCCCACCGCGCCCGCGGGCTCCCCGTTCCAGCAGCTGACGCGCAGGCTGGAGCGTCTGAAGGACACCGCGAAGGCGCTGCGGCCCACGCCTGCCGCCGACGGCGGGCGGAAGGCGGACGACATCTCCGACCGATCGGACTCCTCCGGCGACTGAGGTGCACGCGGGTGACACCGGGGTGGATGTGTCAGTCGGCGCAGCCTGGATACGCGGTCGGGACGGCACCACAGTGCGTTCCGGAAGGTCTCCCCTCATGGCCGGCAGCCAGCACCTCCACCCCGGGAGCGGCACCGCGGCCGCGCCCCGCCACCGCTCCGACACCACGCTGCGGGTCAACGGCACGGCTCACACGCTCGCCGTGGACCACCGGCGCGTCCTGCTGGACGTTCTGCGGGAGGATCTCGGCCTGTTCGGCGCGAAGAAGGGCTGCGACCACGGCCAGTGCGGTGCATGCACCGTCCTGGTGGACGGGCGCCGCGTCAACAGCTGCCTTCTCCTCGCGGTGGCGCTGGACGGCTGCGAGGTCACGACCGTCGAGGGGCTCGGCGCCGCCGGACAGGAGCTGCACCCCCTGCAGCAGGCCTTTCTCGACCGTGACGCCTTCCAGTGCGGGTACTGCACTCCGGGACAGATCTGCTCCGCGATCGGCGCGCTCGCCGAGGCCGCGGCAGGCCACCCCTCCCATGTCACCGACCCCGGCACGCCCTCCGGCCGGCCCGTGCCCCTGAACCGGGACGAGATCCGTGAACGGCTCAGCGGGAACCTGTGCCGCTGCGCCGCGTACCCGCACATCGTCGAGGCGGTTGAGGACGTGATCCCGTGAAGCCCTTCGACTATGTCCGCGCCTCGACCGTCGAGGAGGCCACCGCCGCGTACGCCGCCCTGCCCGGCGCCCGCTACCTCGGCGGCGGCACCAACCTCGTCGACCTGATGAAGCTCGGCGTCGAGCAGCCTCTCGCGCTCGTCGACGTCAGCCGTCTCCCGCTGGATGCGGTGGAGGAGCTGCCCGACGGTTCGCTGCGCGTCGGTGCCATGGTCCGCAACAGCGACCTGGCGGCCCACCCGGTCGTCCGCGACCGCTATCCGGCGCTGTCCCAGGCACTGCTCGCGGGCGCGTCGGGACAACTGCGCAACGTGGCCACGACCGGCGGCAACCTGCTGCAGCGCACCCACTGCCCGTACTTCCAGGACGTCTCCAAGCCGTGCAACAAGCGCGAGCCGGGCAGCGGCTGCGGTGCGCGGGACGGCGTCCACCGCGACCACGCCGTACTCGGGCACTCGCCGCAGTGCATCGCCACACACCCGTCGGACATGGCGGTCGCACTGGCCGCCCTCGACGCCCGGATCGAGCTGTACGGCTCCGAGGGTGCCCGCAGCTTGGCCGCGGCCGACTTCCACCGGCTCCCCGGGGACCGTCCGGAGCAGGACACCGAGATCCGCCCCGGCGAGCTGATCACGGGCGTGGTGCTGCCGACGGCCACGGCCGGGCTGCCGTCCGTGTACCGCAAGGCCCGCGACCGGGCTTCGTACGCCTTTGCGCTGGCCTCCGTCGCTGCCGTGCTGCGGGTGTCGGACGGCGTCGTCGCCCATGCCGGGCTCGCTTTCGGGGCGCTGGCCCACCGGCCCTGGCGGGCGCGGACGGCCGAGCAGGCGCTGACCGGCGCGGCCCCCACCGCGGCCGCGTTCGAGCGTGCCGTGGACCTCGAACTCGCCGCGGCCAGGCCGCTGCGCGACAACGCCTACAAGGTGCCGCTCGCCCGCGGTCTCGCCCTGGACGTCCTGACCCGGCTCGCCGAGCCCGTCCGTATCTGAACCGGCTTCCCGAGGAGGACCGCATGCCCGGCACCCCCACCGCCGTGGGCGCTCCCGCCGAGCGCCGGGAAGGGCGGGAGAAGGTCACCGGCACCGCCCGCTACGCCGCGGAACAGGCACTGCCCGCCCGCGCGTACGCCTGGCCGGTGCCTGCCACGGTCGCGCGAGGCACGGTCACCGCCGTCGACACGGCCGCCGCGCTGGAACGGCCCGGTGTCCTGGCCGTGCTCACCCACGAGAACGCGCCCCGGCTCGCCGAGCCGGACGATCCCACGCTCGCCGTGCTGCAGAACTCCCGGGTGCCGCACAGGGGTTGGTTCGTGGCGCTGGTGGTGGCCGAGACCCTGGAGGACGCCCGGGCGGGTGCCGCCGCGGTGCATGTCTCGTACGACGTGGAGGGCCACGACGTGACCCTCACCGAACGACATCCGGGCGCGTACGTTCCCGAGGTGGCCAACGGCGGATATCCGGGCAGCCGTGAACTCGGCGATCCCGAGGGCGCGTTCGCCGCCGCGGAGGTGCAACTCGACGTCGGCTACCGGGTGCCGCCCCTGCACAACCATCCGATGGAACCGCACGCGAGCACCGCGCGCTGGGACGGCGACCGGCTCACCGTGCACACCTCCAGCCAGGGCGCCACGGTCGTACGGGCCGTGCTCGCCGGGTTGTTCGGGCTGCCGGAGGAGCGGATCGGCGTCGTGGCGCAGCACGTCGGCGGCGGTTTCGGGTCGAAGGGCACGCCACGGCCCGACGTCGTACTAGCCGCGATGGCGGCGCGGCAGACCGGCCGACCCGTCACCCTCGCCCTGCCGCGCCGCTTCCTGCCCGCGGTGGTCGGACACCGGGCGCCCACCCTGCACCGCCTCCGCCTCGGTGCGCATGCCGACGGACGCCTCACCTGTCTGGTCCACGAGGTCACCACGCACACTTCGCGTATCACGGAGTTCGTGGAGCAGGCGGCGGTGCCGGCCCGTGTCATGTACGCCGCGCCGCACAGCCGGACCCTGCACCGCGTGGTGCCGCTGGACGTGCCCTCGCCGTCCTGGATGCGGGCGCCGGGCGAGGCTCCCGGCATGTACGCGCTGGAGTCCGCCATGGACGAACTGGCCTGTGAACTCGGCATGGATCCGGTCGAGTTGCGGGTCGTCAACGAGCCGGACGTCGAACCCGACAGCGGCAAGCCCTTCAGCAGCAGGCATCTCGTGGAGTGCCTGCGCGAGGGCGCGCGCCGCTTCGAGTGGTCCCGGCACGACCCGCGGCCGCGCTCACGCCCGTCCGGACCGCTGTGGCTGGGCACGGGTGTGGCCGCGGCCATGTTTCCGGTGCTGATGTGGCCGTCCACGGCGGCGGCCCAGGCACTACCAGACGGGACCTTCCTCGTACGGATCAACGCCACGGACATCGGCACCGGCGCCCGTACCGTGCTGGCACAGATCGCGGCCGACGCGCTCGGCGTGCCGCTGGAACGGGTCCGGACCGAGGTGGGGAGCAGCGATCTGCCGTCGGCCTCGCTGGCCGGCGGCTCGTCCGGCACCGCCTCGTGGGGCTGGGCGGTCCACGAGGCCTGCACCCGGCTGGCGGCTCAACTGTCCGCTCACACCGGGCCGTTGCCCGAGGACGGCATCGGTGCCCGCGCCGACACGGGCGGGCAGGCCGACGCCGACAGCCCCTGGGCGCGCCACGCCTTCGGGGCGCACTTCGCCGAGGTGGCCGTCGACACGGTGACCGGTGAAACGCGGGTGCGCCGACTGCTGGGCGTGTACGCGGCCGGGCGGATCATCAACTCCCGTACCGCGCGCTCCCAGTTCATCGGCGCCATGACCATGGGCCTGGGCATGGCGCTGACCGAGACCAGCACCATGGACCCCGCGTTCGGCGACTTCACCGAGTCCGACCTGGCGTCGTACCACGTGCCCGTGCACGCCGACGTGCCGGACATCGAGGCGCACTGGATCGACGAGGCCGATCCGCACCTCAACCCCATGGGCAGCAAGGGGATCGGTGAGATCGGCATCGTCGGAACCGCGGCCGCGATCGGCAACGCCGTCCACCACGCCACCGGCGTCCGCTTCCGCGAACTGCCGCTGACACCGGACCGGGTGCTGACCGGACTGCGGTCCCACCACGACCCGCGGACGGCGTGAGCCGGATCAGTCGGGCCGGCGACTCGCGGTGGCCAGGCGCTGCGGCGGCCTCGGTGCCCGGGGCGGCCGCGGTGCCGCCTTCGCGGCCGGTGCGCGCGAGGCGAGGCGGACGATCAGGGCCGTCAGTGCCACCAGCGCCGCGCCCATGGCGGCCAGGCCCGCGACCGAGCCCGGAGCGAGCGTGAGGTCGAGCGCCTGCGACAGCCACGGGTTCTGGAGCCGGCCCTCGTACAACTGGGCGGCGGCGAGCAGCGCCGGCACCACCACCGCGACCACGAGGGCGGGCACCACCGGCCGCAGCGTCAACAGCCCGGCCAGCGCCGCGCACAGCACCGACGCACCGAGGGCGATGCCGTAGGACTGCAGCGACGCGTCGTTCCGGTACAGCGGGAACCAGAGCATCGCGCACAGCAGGAGTCCTGCCGCGGCGAGCAGGCCCGGCCACGTCGGCTGCGCGACACGGCGCTCCGGCGGGCGGACGGGCCGTCGCGCCACGCCCTCGACAGCGATCGCGGGCGGGGCGACCGGAAGGGGCGGCGGGAGGACGAAGTCCCGGGTCCGCTCCTGCTCGCGGTTCGGCTGCCATGCCGGCATGGGCATGGGCGTCGTCAGCGGCGGAGCGCCACGGGTGTCGCGCTCCTCACTCAGCCGGCCGATGAGTTCCACGAGTTCCTCGACGGGCCGTGCGGTGGCGGCCGCGCGGGCCGCCGCCTGTCCGCAGTGGGGCTCCATCGGCGCCCGGTGCAGCAGCGCCATCAGCCGTGACACGTCCTCCACCGACCGGGTCTCGGCCGCCGAGCGGATGGCCTCGTCCGCGCTCGCGGGGTCTCGCGGCGGTTTGGTCAACAGGGTGACCAGACGGCTCACGTCCTCCATGGAGCGGTCCGTGCCGACCGCGCGCAGCGCGTCGACCGTGGCCTGCGCGTACTGCGGGGACTGCTCCAGCAAGGTGATCAGGTTGGCGACCTCCTCCAGGGGCCGGTCGGCGACGGCAGCGTGCAGCAGGGCGCTGAGCGGATCGTCGTGCGCGGCGGGTATGGAGGGTTTGTTGGAATGGGATGTTGAAGAGCGGGTTTCCATGCTCTCCTCCTGCTCTGTTCCATCGCTCGGATGGAAGAGTTCGTCGGCTCTCGCGCCCCGGACGTGCCTCACGCGACGTCACGGTGCCATTAGTAAGCGCTGCTTGCCCCACCTGCCACTCGGGTGCGCCACGGGCATGAGGCAGCGCACACCACCGGCCGACACCCGGATACGTATGAGTGCCCGATCCGGGAATCCGTGAAGTAGGCGGGCCGTTCGGCACGCCGGACGGAGGAGGACCGTGAATTCCACCACAACGGTGATCGTCGTCGCCGCAGTCCTCGCGGTGCTCGTCCTCGCGGTGGCCGTGACCCTCCTGGTGCGGCTGGTGCGGGCCCGGCGCGACCTGAGGCGGGCGGGCCTTCCGACCGGTCCGCGCTGGGTTTTCTGGGGTGCCGTCCTCTATTTCGTCCTACCGACCGATCTGTTGCCCGATCCGGTGTACCTGGATGACATCGGCGTCCTTCTCCTCGCTCTGCGCACCCTTCACAGCTCGCTCGGCAGGGCGAATGATCACGAATCGTCCCTTCCTTCTCCTCTTGATTACAGAGAGTAAGGAAACCAATCACCCGTTCGATTCGTATAAGTAAGCGGAAGGGCAAGGCAGTCGGCGGCCCGGGCGCGCCGCAGGGCGAGTACCGCTCGGGCGGCGCAGACCGACGAGGGAGACACGATGCAACCGTTCGCGCTCAACTACGCACGTCCGGCGGTGAAGTTGGAAGCCACGACTCCGTACGCCTACGACTCCGGGCTGCAGTTGAACGTGCTCTTCGACGGCCGGGTCGCAGCCCGCGACCTGGCTCTGCTCAGAGAGTTGGGGACGACGACATCCACCGCGGGCTCCAAGACCCACTTCGACGACTGAACGCGGAACCACCGACCATGACCGTGCTGATCCTGACCTGTGAAGAGGATGTGACCGCCGACATGGTGGTCGTGCACCTGAACGCGTCCGGGGTCCCTGTGGTCCGCCTGGACCCCGCCGACCTCCCCGGCGGCGTTGCGCTGTCCGGTGAGTACGTGCACGGCGCCTTCCGCGGCCATCTCCAGTCCGCGGGCCGCCTGGTGAGCCTGGCCGGGCTGCGGTCCGTCTGGGTGCGCAGGCCGGGCACCGTCGCGACACGGACGGCCGAGCCCTCCGCGTGGCTGACCGAGGAGTCCTCCCAGGCGCTCTACGGCATGCTGCGCGGATCGGACGCCCGCTGGATGAACCACCCGGACGCGGCTCGCCGGGCCCGCCACAAGCCCTGGCAGCTGCGGCTCGCCCAGCGCTGCGGGCTGCCCGTACCGGCCACGCTGATCACGACGTTCCCGCAGGCCGCCCGCGAGTTCGCCGAGCGCTATCCGGATCTGGTGGTCAAGCCGGTCTCGGGAGCACATCCGCAGGATCCGCCCCGGGCGGTGCCGACCAGCCGGGTGGCGCCGGACACGGACTTCACCGCGGTGGCGTACGGGCCGACGCTGCTGCAGCGGCGCGTCGCGAAGCGGGCCGACATCCGGCTGACCGCGGTCGGCGAGCAGTTGCTGGCGGCCCGCAAGGCGACCGCCCCGGACGCCGATCCCGACGACGTGGACGTGCGGTTCGCCAGCGGCGACACACCGTGGCGCCCCACCGACGTCCCGCCGCGTGTCGCCGCCGCCGTCCACTCGTACCTGAAAGCGGCCGAACTTGCTTACGGCGCCTTCGACTTCGCCGAGGACGCCGACGGGACCTGGTGGTTCCTGGAGTGCAATCAGTCGGGACAGTTCGGCTTCGTCGAGGTGGAGACGGGTCAGCCGATCGCCCGGACCATCGCGGAATGGCTCGCCCATTCCGGCCCGGAACCGCAGACACGCGTCAACGGCTCCAATACGACGGTGTGTTGAGGGAGGGTCAGTGCGGCAGCGAGCCGGGCAGCAGCGCGCTCCGTTGCCAGCCGGCACCCGGGGAGGCGGGGCGCTCGGGGGACAGGCCGGGGCCGAGGGACGACTGCAGCGGTCGCATGACGTACTCCAGTTCCCGGCTGACGCGCTCGGCCTCCCGGCGTGCCTGGGTGGGGACGTCGCCGCGCTCGGCGACGAGTCGGTCGTAGATGGGGGAGTCCTGGAACACGGACGCGCCTTTCGTGTGGTGGCCCATGCGCATGGGCACGGTTGACGAGTCTATGCGGACCAGGACACCGGGGTGTGAATTCCCCAGGAGCACTTGACGTCGGACGCGGCACCGTGCGTGGCCGGTCACGCCCCCGTCGTCGAGCCGGGACGGACGATCATCAGGACCGTGACCGTCGCCCACAGCAGGTTGAAAAGGCCCGTGAACATGGCGAGTTGCACGGTGTTCGCCCGTTCCACGGGCTGTCGCGCGTCCAGTTGCCCGAGGAGCTCGTCCTGGCGGGGCAGGACGAAGGCGATCAGGATGCCGGCGGCCACGGCGGTCAGGGTGATGGACGTGATGAGCCAGCCGCTGCCCAGGACGCCCATCGCGGCCGCGGTGGCCAACCCGAAGGCGGGCACCGCCAGTCCGATGCGGGCGTAGACCCGGCAGATGCGGTGCAGCAGCCGGACCGTGCCCACGGCCCCGGCGTCCACTCCCCCGTCGCCGGCCTGGGCACGGCGCACCACCGGCGGAACCATGCTGGCCGCGACCGTCACCGGGCCGACGGCGACGATGGCGGCCAGGACGTGGAGGGAGAGCAGGAGCTTGGTCATCGAGCGCCTTTCCATGGTGCGGTCAGCCGTGTGCCCGGCTCACGCTAGGGATCTCCAAGACGGCCGCACAGAGGCTGAAATGACAGGAACCAACGGGTTCTCGCCAACGCTGCAGTCTGCTCCTCCCGGGCATACACCCAGCTCTGCCTCTTGGCGGGAATCCGCCTATCGTGGGGATCATGCACTCAGTGGCGATCCTCGCGCTCGAAGACGTCGTGCCCTTCGACTTGGCGGCACCGCTGCAGGTGTTCGACTGGGCACGGCTGCCCGACGGACGGCGGCCCTACCGTGTGCGGGTGTGCGCCGAGTCGCCCGAGGTGCGCGGGGACGGTCTCGCCCTGCGGGTGGACCGGGGGCTCGAGGCGCTGGAGGACGCCGACACGGTGATCGTGCCGGGCTGCGCCCCGGGTTCCGGCCCCACGTCCGAACCGGTGCTGGCGGCCCTGCGGCGGGCGGCCGGGGCGGGCACCCGGATCGCGTCCGTGTGCGTGGGCGCCTTCGTGCTGGCGGAGGCGGG
The DNA here is from genome assembly GCF_040644055.1 of Streptomyces sp. NPDC047043. Taxonomy (NCBI): domain Bacteria; kingdom Bacillati; phylum Actinomycetota; class Actinomycetes; order Kitasatosporales; family Streptomycetaceae; genus Streptomyces; species Streptomyces sp. NPDC047043. The sequence continues at coordinate 88,765 of NZ_JBEYVO010000008.1, read as the reverse complement.
ACTGCTGGACGGGCTGCGCGCGACCACGCACTGGGTGGCCGCCGACCAGCTGGCGCAGCGTTATCCGGACGTCACGGTGGAGCCGGGCGTGCTGTACGTCGACAACGGTCAGATCCTCACCTCGGCCGGTGCGGCCGCCGCGCTGGACATGTGCCTGCACATGATCCGGCGGGACCTGGGGTCGGCCGTCGCCGCGGACGCCGCGCGGATGTGCGTCATGCCCCTCGAACGGGAGGGCGGGCAGGCGCAGTTCATCGTGCACGAGCAGCCGCCCGTGCCGCGCGGCTCGACCCTCGAACCGATCCTGGAGTGGATCGAGGACAACCTGGCCGGCGAGATCACCCTGGGCGCGATGGCGGCCCGCTCGGGCATGAGCGAGCGCACCTTCAGCCGCCGCTTCCGGGAGCAGACCGGGACGACGCCGCTGCAGTGGCTGCTGCGGGCGCGGGTACGGCGGGCCCAGTACCTGCTGGAGAACAGCGACCGTCCCATCGAACGCATTGCTCAGCAGGCGGGGTTCGGGTCCCCGACTGCGTTCCGCGAGCGGTTCCGCCGGGTGGTGGGCACCACACCGCAGTCGTACCGCTCCGCGTTCCACGGCAAGGCGCGTGTCCTGGCCGCACACTCCTGAAGCCGTACGGCTTCAGACGGCCAGTGAGAGGCCGTCCTCCTCGTCCGTCGTCCGCCGCGGGGCGAGCAGCAGGGCGTCCGCCTTCGCGATCGCCTCCTGGATGCTCCCGGCGCCGGTCAGGCGGCACAGGGCACGGCTGACCTCGGCCAGCTCCCGTGCCGCCTGCGGCTTCTCGCGCTCCGCCTGCGCGATGCGCAGCGACGCGTACCTGGTGAGCAACGTTCTGACGACCTTCGGGTCCGGAACGAGCACGAAGCGCCCCTCTCTCGGTTGTTCGCCTCCCATGCCCGGGCAGGGCCGGACCAACCACTTCTTCCGTGCCCCGGGCCGTATGTGACGCAATATCGCCGCTCGACCCGATTCCCCGCGCCCCGCGAGACGTTGAACAGAGGGTAACTCTCCCACCACGAACGGTGAATACCCATGAACCGCTCCGGTCGCCTCCTCAGTGCCCTGTACCTCGCCACCACCGGCGGGCTCGCCTGGACCACGGTCCTCGAATTCCGCTACGGCCCCCGGTGGGCCGCGTTCCTGTTCGCCGCCGCGAGCCTGGTCCCGGTCATCGCCGTCGTACGCGAGACCCTGATCACCGACCTGATCCGGGCGGCCGTCGCACCGCAGCTGCCCGAGCACCCGGCGGCGGACGCGGTGACCCGCGAGGACGCGGTCATCCGGGAGGAACTGGACGCCGCGTGCTGCGAGCGCTGGTGGACGAGTCTCGGCACCGACCACGACCTGGTCTGCCGACACCGGAGCCGACGCAGCAGCGCCGCCTGAGGCGGTGGCCGACCGGCCTCGGGCGGCGCATCCGACAGGGCTGTTTCAGACGGCGTCCAGTTCGGCGAGTTCGTCGGCGGTCAGGACGAGGTCCGTCGCGGCGAGGGAGTCGAGGATCGTCTCCGGGCGGCTGGCGCCCGGGATGGGGACGACCACCGGCGACTTGGCGAGCATCCAGGCCAGGCACACGCGCTGCGGACTCACCCCGTGGGCCTCGGCGATGCGTGCGAACGGCGCGTACGTGGAGCCCAGTTCACCGGCGCGGGAGATGCCGCCGAGCGGACTCCAGGGCAGGAACGCGATGCCGAGCTCGTCGCACAGGTCCAGCTCCTGCTCGCTGGAGCGGAAGGCCGGGGAGAACTGGTTCTGCACGGAGACCAGGCGCCCGCCGAGGATCTCCTGCGCCTGCCTGATCTGGTCGGGGTTCGCGTTCGAGATGCCTGCCAGGCGGATCTTGCCCTCGTCGAGCAGATCCCGGATCGCACCGACGGACTCGGCGTACGGCACCCTCGGGTCGGGGCGGTGGAACTGGTAGAGCCCGATGGCCTCCACGCCGAGCCGGCGCAGGGACGCTTCGCAGGCCTCCTTGAGGTGCCGGGGGCTGCCGTCGAGGGTCCAGCTGCCGTCGCCGGGGCGCAGGTGGCCGCCCTTGGTGGCGACCAGGACGTCCCCGCCGCGGTCGTGGGAGGCGAGGGCCTTGGCGATCAGGGTCTCGTTGTGGCCCACCTCGTGGGCGTCGCGGTGGTAGGCGTCCGCGGTGTCGATCAGGGTCACGCCGGCGTCGAGCGCGGCGTGGATCGTGGCGAGGGAGCGTGCCTCGTCCGGCCGTCCCTCGATCGACATGGGCATCGCGCCCAGGCCGATGGCGCTGACTTCGACGTCACCGATGCGGCGGGTGTGCATGTGCTCTGACCTCTTTCGGCTCTCGGTGCCGGAACGGTCTCCAGCCTGTCCCGCCCGTGGCCCGAGGTCCAATAGAGGATGGAGAACGCATTCAGCAGCCGGTCCACTGAATCGCGGTGTCCTGCCGTGAACCGGGTTGCGCGCTCCGGCGGTCGGTGTGCGACGCTCGCCCCGATCGGACGCCGCGACGTGCGGCGCGGTGGAGAGGCGGCGGCATGCGCATAGGACTGCTCGGTACCGGCCCCTGGGCGGGGATGGCTCACGCTCCGGCCCTGCACCAGCACACCGGACTGGATTTCGCGGGTGTGTGGGGCCGGCGCCCCGAGGCCGCGAAGGAGCTCGCCGACCAGTACGGCACGCGCGCCTACGACGACGTGGACGCGCTGTTCGCCGACGTGGATGCCGTCGCGGTCGCCCTGCCGCCGGGTGTTCAGGCGGAGCTCGCGGTGCGGGCGGCGCGGGCGGGGTGCCATCTGCTGCTGGACAAGCCGCTCGCCACGACGGTCGCCGAGGGGCGGGCGGTGGTCGAGGCCGTGCGGGAGGCCGGTGTCGCGTCGGTCGTCTTCTTCACCAGCCGTTTCGTCTCGGAGACGGAGGCGTGGATCACCGAACAGGCGGCCGCGGGCGGCTGGTTCACGGCGCAGGCGCAGTGGCTCGGGGCGTTGTTCGGCGGCGACGGCGACAGCCCGTTCGCGAACTCGCCGTGGCGGCGTGAGAAGGGGGCCCTGTGGGACGTGGGCCCGCATGCCCTGTCCGTACTGCTGCCGGTCCTCGGCGACGCCCGGCGCGTGGCGGCCGCGGCTCCCGGTCCCGGGGACACGGTCCATCTGGTCCTCGACCATGTGAGCGGCGCGTCGAGCACCGTCACGCTCAGCCTGTCGGCCCCGGTCGCGGCGGCCGGAGCGGCGGTCGAACTCCGGGGCGGGACCGGCGTGTCGGTACTTCCGGAGAGCTCCGAAGGAGCGGTCATCGCGCTCGTCCATGCCGCCGACGCGCTGATCGCCGCCGCCGACAGCGGACAGCCGCACGCCTGCGACGCGGCATTCGCACTGCGCGTCACGGAGATCCTCACCGAGGCCGAGGCCCTGCTGGAAAGTGGCATCGGCTGACACACCGTCATGCCGGCGCGGGCCGGCACAACGTCATGCCCGGTCCACGGCGGCGATGACCGAGTCCGCCATCGCCGCCACGGGCCGCCCCCGCATCGCCCACGTCGCCGGCCCTACTGATCCTGGTCCTCGAACGGCTCGTCGCTCCAGCGGAACCAGGCGCGGTCGCCCTCGATGTGCAGCAGGAATTCCGGGACCGGTCCGTCCGGTGAGGAGAGGGAGACGCGACGTCTGATGTCGTCGTACGCCGACTCCCACTCCTCCCAGTCGTCGTCCCGCTCGGCCAGGGCGAGTTCGCGGACGAACAGTTCCCGGACGGCGCCGTACGCCTCACCGGCGGTGAAGCGGCCCGACAGCCACGGAAAGTCGGCGTCGTCGATCAGGATCTCCCCGACCGCCTCCTCGCCGCTGCGTACCCGCCAGACCTCGCCCACGAACCCCACTGCGCCTCCCCCGCCACGCGTTGATCACGACACGGACCAGCATCGCACGCGGCACTGACAGCCGGTCCGGTCACACAGCAGGGCTATTCACGCCGCGCGGGTGCGAAGTTGATGCGTTCGCGTACGACGGGATAGCCGGCCTTCGTGAAGTTCGCGGCCATGGGGAAGTTGCCGCGGTCGGTCGCCGCGGACACGGACTCCGCGTCCCGCTCGACCAGGAAGTGCGTGCACTCCGCCAGCAGGTCGTAGGCGTAGCCACGGCCGCGTTGCTCGGGCACCACGCCGATGAAACCTACGCACGGACCCCCGGGATTGTGTACGGGGATGTGGATGCCCGCCAGCTCCCCCGCGGTCGTGTACGCGGTCTGCCACCACTCCCGCGGCGACGGGCACCAGCGGAAGAAGTCGAGCTCCTCCTGCGCGGCCCGGTCGAGGCCTCCCTCCTCGATGGCCTTGAGGGAGTGCGCGTCCAGGGTGACGGAGTGGATGCGCCGCAGTGCGTCGAAGAACACCGCGTCGTCCGGTTCGGCGCGGAACACGAGCCGTCCGGGGCGCTCCGGCAGCCCGCAGTCCGGCGTCCACCGGTACAGGAACCGTTCCACCAGGAGCTCGTATCCGGCGGCTCGGGCGGCGGTGAAGCGCGCCTCGGCGGCAGCCTGCAGCCGCGTGTCCTCCCGCCAGCCGGCCGGCAGGTTCAGCTCGAGCTCGACCTGCCAGGGGGCGCTGCGCAGGAGCTCGGCCCCCGCGTCCTCCTCCCCTTCGGCCACGTCGAACCAGTTGACGTTGACGGGTTCTGTGTCGTCGGGGCCGCCCCACCAGGCGGCGCGCGCGACAACCTCGCCGTCGCGCAGGGCGACCCGCTTCCAGTCGGCGCGATGCCGGGTCAGCCGGTGCGCCGCACGGGCGTCCAGCGGGTCCTGCAGGGTGTCGAAGAGATGGGCGTCGCTCTCGTCGAGCGCGCGGATGACCAGGTCGGTCATGGATCCTCCGGGATGCGTACTGCGTGGAGCGCTCCCGGGTCAGGTCAGACGAAGCACGCCGGGGCAACGGAAAGGGAGCGCTGGTTCGGTGTGGTCTGCACGGCACTCGCCTCCTTCCGTCGGTCTCGGGGCGTGGCGTGGCGTCACACGATACGGACCTGTCGTGACCATGTCCATCACTTTCCCGGCATGCGTTCGTCCGGCATGCGTTCGTCCGGCATGCGGGAGGCCGCCCGGCGTAGGAGCGTGGTGGTGTGGGAAAGGTGCGCGTCCTGTCGTCGCGCCGGGACCGTGCCCGGCAGGGCTGGCTGCGGGGTGCGCCGCCGCCGCGCTGGGTGAAGGTCCTGCCGGTCGCCCTGATCGCGGGCGTGTGCGCGGCGACGCTGATCAGCCCCGACCCCCTCGACATCGGATTCCTGCTCGGCGCCATCCCGCCGCTGGCCGTGCTGACGTACGGGCCCTGGGCGACCGCGGTGCTCGGCGGTCTCGTGGTCGCCGTGCTCAACATTCCGACCTTCCATCTCAACCACCCCGGCAACACAGACCTGTTGACCATCTCCTTCGTCGCCGTGCTGAGCGTGTTCGTGTCCTACGTCCGCAGCCGCCGCGACGCCCAGCTGGACCTGGAGCGCACGGTCGCCGAGGCCGCGCAGCGCGCCATCGTCCCGCCGCTGCCCGAGCGGGTCGGCCCGGTCCGCTGCGTCGGTCTGTACCGGGCGGCGCAGCGCGGCACGCTGGTCGGCGGCGACTTCTTCGACGTGCGCGAGGGGCCCCACGGCGTGCGCGCGGTGATGGGGGACGTCCAGGGGCACGGGCTGTCGGCGGTCGCGACGGTCGCCTCGCTGCTGGGAGCCTTCCGGGAGGCGGTGCTCGAGCAGCCGGACCTGGAGTCGATCGCCACCCGGCTGGACCGCAGGCTGGTGGTGGACTCGGCGTCGTCCCGGTACGCCGAGCTGTTCGCGACCGCCGTACTGCTGGAGTTCTCGCCCGACGCCCGGACGGTGCGGATGGTGTCCTGCGGGCATCCGGCACCGGTGCTGCTGCGCGGCTCGCGGGCCACCGAGATCGAGCTGGCCGCGTGGACGCCGCTCGGTCTCGGTCTGTCCGACGGCGGCCCGCAGGCCGGGCTCACGCTTCGGCTGGAGCCCGGCCAGAGCCTGTTCCTGGCCTCGGACGGCGTGAGCGAGGCCAGGGACGCCTCCGGCACCTTCTATCCGTTGACCGCCCGCCTGTCCGCGCTGGCCGACACCGACCCTGCCGTGCTCGCCGACCGGGTCTGGTCGGATCTCGTACGGTACTGCCCGGCCGTCGTCGACGACGTGACGATGCTGGTGCTCACGCCCGCGTCACCGGACGCTCGCTGACGTCCTGCTCGGCGCTCTGTTCCTGGTCGCCCTCGGCGTCGATGTGCGGCAGGATCCGGTCCAGCCAGCGGGGCGTCCACCAGGCGTGCGGCCCCAGCAGCGTCATCACGGCCGGAACCATGAGCAGCCGCACGACGGAGGCGTCGATCAGCACGCTCACGGCGAGGCCCAGACCGAGCATCTTGACCACGATGTTGTCGCTGACGATGAAGGCGGCGAAGACGCTCATCATGATCAGTGCGGCGCAGGTGATGACCCGCGCGGTGATCTCCAGCGCGTGGGCGACCGAGGCCTTGGCGTCCCCGGTGCGCAGCCAGGCCTCGTGGACGCGGGAGAGCAGGAAGATCTCGTAGTCCATGCTCAGGCCGAAGATGATCGCGAACATCATCATCGGCACATAGCTCTCGATGGGTACCTTGCCGTTGACGCCCAGCGCGGGCCCACCCCAGCCCCACTGGAAGACGGCCACCACGACGCCGTACGAAGCCCCGATGGACAGGACGTTGAGGACTGCGGCCTTGACCGCGACGAGCAGGCCACGGAAGACGGCCAGGATGATCAGGAAGGCCAGCGCGACGACGACGCCGATGATCAGGGCGAGCCGGCTCGCGACGATGTCGCGGAAGTCGACCTGGGCCGCGGTGGTGCCGGTGACGTAGCCCTTGGCGTCGGTGCCGGAGACCGCGTCCGGGAGGGTGTGGTCGACCAGGCGGTTCGTCAGGTCCGTGGTGGAGGCGCTCTGCGGGGACTGCTTCGAGTAGACCGTGCCGATCAGGACGTCCCCGTCCTTGGTGGGCGTCAGCTGGGTGACCGTGGAGGCGCCCGCCACGCCGTTGAGGGTCTTCTGCGCCTGCGTGGACAGGGAGGAGCGCTGGTCGGACGGTACGGAGCTCTGGTCGATGACGACGGTGAGCGGGCCGTTGGAGCCCGGTCCGAACGCGTCGGTCATGAGGTCGTACGCCCGCCGGTCGGTGAAGGAGGTGGGGTCGGCGCCGTCGCCGATGTGTCCGAGCTGGATGGAGAGCACCGGGATGGCGAGGATCACGACGGTCGTGACACCGGCGGCCAGGAACTGCCACGGTCGTCGCTCGACGCGCTGTGCGTAGCGGTGCCAGGTGCCGGTGGGGGTGGCGCCCGGGTCCGCGTCCGTCTCGGCGACGGGACGGCGGACGTGGTAGCGGTCGATCCGTCTGCCGATGAGCCCGAGCAGGGCCGGGACCAGCGTCAGCGCGCCGATGACCGCCGAGACGACCGTCACGGCGGCCGCCAGGCCGAGTTTGCCGATGAAGCTCACTCCGGACGCGTACAGCCCGGCGAGGGCGATGATCACGGTGCAGCCGGAGACCAGGACGGCCCGTCCGCTGGTGGCGGTGGCGTGGCCGGCCGAGTGCACCGGGTCGGCGCCGTTCATGAGGTTCTGCCGGTGCCGCGTGATCAGGAAGAGGGAGTAATCGATGCCGACGCCGAGGCCGATCATCGTGGCCAGGGTCGGCGAGACGGTGGCGAAGGTGAAGGCCGCGGCGACCAGCCCGAGGATCGCAAGCCCGCCGACCGCGGCGACCAGTGCGCTCAGCAGGGGCAGACCGGCGGCGATCACACTGCCGAAGCCGATCAGCAGGACGACGATCGCGACCCCGAAGCCGATGAGTTCGCTGACCCGGTCGTCGGCGGCGGGCCGGGCCAACTCGCCGAGCGGTCCCCCGTACTCGACCTGCGCGCCGGCCGAGCGCAGCGGCTGGACCGCCTTGTCGACGCCGTTGAGGTAGCTGTCGCCCAGCGTCGAGGGCTGGACGTCGAAGCGGACGGTGATGTAGGCCGTCTTCCCGTCGGTGGACAGGGGACCGACCTTCGAGGCGGGGGCGGACAGCGGGTTCTGGGCGGACAGGACGTGCGGCAGCTTCTGCAGGTCGCCCACCGTGGTGGACATCTGCGAGCTCAGCGTGGTCACGGACTTCTGTCCGTCGTGCAGGACGATCTGGCTGCTGTAACCGCCCGCCGCGGGGTCATGCTCCTTGAGAACGTCCAGGCCCTTCTGGGACTGCGAGTCGGGCAGCGAGAAGTTGTCGGAGTAGTCCCCGCCGAACGACCGGTTCAGGGTCTGCAGTGCCACCAGCGCGACGAGCCAGGCAATGATGACGATCACGAAGTGCCGGGCGCACCACTCTCCCTGCCGTCGCAGTACCCCTTTGGCGACGGGCCCCGTTCCCCCCGCGGTGGTGCGGGTCGGTGGCATGGCCTCGGTCTTCTCCGCCGATGTTCTCGGTCGGCCATCGCCGCGATCTGCCCTGTCGCTTCTCCGGCGGCCGACTCGTGCGTCGTCTCTCATTAGACGCCCGCCCGGTCACTCCGGCATCTCGGGCCCCTTCCCTGTCCCTTCCGGATGCACGCCGCGCCTCGGCGGTGAATGGTGATAGCAGAAGCGATCCGGACATGAGGAGCCGAGACCATGCCGACGTCACAGCCCGACGCGTCCAGGTCGTTCGAGGACCGCGTCACCCCGGACGACCTTCTCCACACCAGCACCGGCACCGAAGTGTCGCCGGAGGACCTCGTCCTTGCCACGGGCAGGGACATCACCCCGCGCAACCTCGAGTGGGCCAGGCGCAAGCTCGAGGCGGAGGGACCCGCCGCCCTCGAGAAACTGCTGCCGTAGCGTCCGCGGGCACCCGTCCGGAGATCCGGCGTCGGTTCAGCCCTGCTCGCCGGGCTCCAGGCACAGCACCGGCACCCGCTGGACGAGGTTGTTGACGAAGCCGCCGCGGTTCCAGGGCTGTTCCAGGGGCTGGGTGCGGCCTTCGGCGTCGCTGGCCCGTGCGCTGAGCTCGTGCTCGCCCGGGGTAGCCGTCCAGTCGTAGTGCCAGCGGCGCCACGCCCACCGCCGCCCGCCGTCGGGCCCCAGTTCGGCCTCGTGCCAGGTGCGCCCCGCGTCCGTGCTCACCTCGACGCCGGCCAACGGCCCCTGTCCCGACCAGGCACGCCCCTCGAGCGGCACCCGGCCCGGCCGCACCACCCGGGTCCGCGACATGAAGTCAGGGAAGCCGGGCGGGAGAAGCAGGGCGCGCGGAGCGATCCGGGTGACCGGCTCGCCCTCCTCGCCGGACTCCTGGCGCAGCCGGTAGGCGACGCTCTGCTGGAACCCCGTGAACGGTTCGTCGGTGACGGCGATCTCGCGCAGCCACTTCACGTGCGCCATGCCGTACCAGCCGGGCACGACCAGCCGCAGCGGACGGCCGTGCTGGGGCGGCAGCGGGGCGCCGTTCATCGCGTACGCCACCAGCACCTCGGGCTCGGTGCCCATGGCCACGTCCAGTGGCAGGGACCGTTGGTAGTCCTGCTCGACGCCGCGTTCCACGCCGTGGTCGGCGCCGGTGAACACCACGTCGACGGCGTCCGGTTCCACCCCGGCCTCGGCGAGCAGCAGCCGCAGCGGCACGCCCGTCCACTCGGCGGTGCCGACCGCCTCGACGAGCCAGGGCTGGCTGACCGGGCGGGGCGTCAGCAGGGCCCGCCCGTTGCCCGCGCACTCCAGCGTGACGCGGGTGGTGACCGCGGGGAAGGCCCGCAGATCGGCCAGGTCCAGGTGCAGCGGACGAGCGACGCGGCCTGCGACGGCCAGCGGCCAGGGGGTGTCGTCGGGGACGTACGGGATGTCGTAGTGCGTCAGTACGTAGTGCAGGCCCGGCGGGGTGACGTCGTAGCGGAGCGCCTCGAGCGGGAGGCCGTGGTTGCGGGTGGCGAGCGCCAGTTCGTCCCGGCCGATGCCCTCGTCGGGGGCGGCCAGCCGGGCGGGTGTGCTCGCGTCGGCGAGTCGTTGGCCCATGGGGGCATTATCGCGCCGGACGGCCGGAAGGGAGAACCGACGGCGCGGGTGAGGCAACCGAGCAGCGATCAAGCGGAGTTGAGATCGCTGGTTGCCCGTTCACCCTTTCGAAGAGGGCCTTCGGGCTGACAGACTCCTGAGGGTGCCCGACTTCGACATGCTCGTCATCGGATCCGGCCCGGGCGGCCAGAAGGCCGCCATCGCCGCGGCCAAGCTCGGCCGCCGGGTCGCCGTCGTCGACCGCCCCGACATGGTCGGCGGGGTCTCCATCCACACCGGAACCATCCCCTCCAAGACCCTGCGCGAGGCGGTGCTGTACCTGACCGGTCTCACCCAGCGCGATCTGTACGGCCAGAGCTACCGGCTGAAGGAGGACATCACCGTCACCGATCTGACCTCGCGCACGCAGCACGTGGTCAGCCGTGAGGTCGACGTCATCCGCAGCCAGCTCTCCCGCAACCACGTCTCCCTGTTCGCCGGCACCGGCCGCTTCGTCGACCCGCACACCGTGGCGCTGCGCGAGGTGACCGGTCACGAACGGCTGATCAGCGCCGAGAACATCATCATCGCCACCGGTACCCGCCCGGCGCGGCCGGACAGTGTCGAGTTCGACGGCCGTACGATCATGGACTCCGACAACGTCCTCAACCTCGAACGCGTGCCGCGCTCCATGGTCATCGTCGGCGCCGGGGTCATCGGCATGGAGTACGCCTCCATGTTCGCCGCGCTGGGCAGCAAGGTGACGGTCGTCGAGAAGCGGGCCGGGATGCTCGACATGTGCGACGTCGAGGTCATCGAGTCGCTCAAGTACCACCTGCGCGACCTCGCCGTGACGTTCCGGTTCGGGGAGACCGTCGCCGCGGTCGAGCGCCATCCCCGCGGGACCCTCACCGTCCTGGAGAGCGGCAAGAAGATACCGGCAGACGCCGTGATGTACTCGGCCGGCCGGCAGGGTCTGACCGACGAACTCGACCTGGACAAGGCGGGGTTGGCCGCGGACAGGCGCGGCCGGATCACGGTCGACGAGCACTACCGCACCGAGGTGCCGCACATCTACGCCGTCGGTGACGTGATCGGCTTCCCCGCGCTGGCCGCGACGTCGATGGAGCAGGGCCGGTCGGCGGCCTACCACGCCTGCGGCGAGCCGGTCGGGCAGATGCACAACCTGCAGCCCATCGGCATCTACACCATCCCGGAGATCAGCTTCGTCGGGCGGACCGAGGACCAACTGACCGAGGACTGCGTGCCGTTCGAGGTCGGCATCTCCCGCTATCGCGAGCTGGCCCGCGGCCAGATCATCGGCGACTCGCACGGCATGCTGAAGCTGCTGGTCTCCCCCGAGGACCGCAAGCTGCTCGGCGTGCACTGCTTCGGCACCGGCGCCACCGAACTGATCCACATCGGGCAGTCCGTGATGGGCTGCGGCGGCACCGTCGACTACCTGGTCGACGCGGTGTTCAACTACCCGACGCTGGCGGAGTCCTACAAGGTCGCCGCCCTGGACGCCACCAACAAGCTGCGGCAGATCGACCGCATCGGCGACTGACGGGCGGGCGTCAGCGGCCCTGCTCGGCGTCGGGCAGCTGCGTCTCGTCCTCGACGACATGGACGGCGGCCTCCTCGGCGCCGGCGGCACCGCCGTCGATGCCCACGTCGGTGGCGACCGTCTCCTTGGTCGTGTCGGGGTGGGCGCCCTCGTCCGGGGCGACCAGACGGCCGGCGCGTTCCGTGCCGGCCTCGGGGTCGACGGGCTCGCCCTCGCCTCCGGGGAGGTCGCCGACCTCGTCGCCGGCGGGCGCGGCCACGTCGGGAACCTCCTCGGCGAGCCGTTCGTCGAGGCTCTCACCGGTGTGCTGCTCGGCGGCGGTCGTGCCGTGCTTGGTGACGCCGAGCGGCTTCTCGGGTGGGGACCAGCCCTCGTCGAGGGTGTCGTCGTAGGTGCGTTCGTCGACGGCGTCCTGCAGGTCGAGCGGCGCCGCGTCCTCCTGCTCCTCGTTCCTCGCCGTGGGCTGGTAGGCGTCGTCGGCCATCGGTTCGGGGCGCGTGCGTTCGCTGCCCATGAGTGCCTCCCTCGCGCGCTGGGGCGGGTCGTTCCCTCAACGGTGACCCGATCCGCGTTTCCCGTTGCGCGCCGTCCAACCACGGCCGTCCCCGGCAGCGCCGGAGGTTACCCCTTGGTCAATCTTGAAAGGTCAAAGAGTAGGGCTATCATCACTCGCACACACGGCGTGACCGAACGGCAACGCAGGCAGTCGTGCGCTCTCCACCACCCCCTTTTGTTTTTCGCTGCCCTTGATCCGACCCGAGGCCAACCCTCGGTGATCCGGGGCGGGTTCGTAACCCCCCACCTTCCCCTACGTCGCCGGGGCCAGGTCGCCCTTGCGTCGTGCAAGACGGAAAGCAGCGCAACATGAGCATCAGCAGGGGCAGAGGGCTGCAGGCCAATGCCCTCGGTACGTTCGACACCGTGGTGATGGCCGTCGCGGGCAGTGCTCCCGCGTACTCGATCGCCGCGACCACCGCGGTCCTCGTCGGCTCGGTGGGACTGGCCAGCCCGGCCGCACTGCTGTACTGCGCGATACCCATGCTGGGCATCGCGCTGGCGTTCAGCTACCTCAGCCGCATCGACGTGAACGCGGGCGCCAGTTACTCGTGGGTGGGACGCACCCTTCATCCCTTCCTGGGGTTCATCAGCGGCTGGGCGCTGGTGATCTCGGCGACGATCTTCATGGTGGCCGGCTCGCTGCCCGCCGGTTCGATGACGCTCGCCCTGTTCGACCCCGACCTCGCCGACAACACCGCCCTGTCGACGGTGGTCGGCGCGGCCTGGTTCGTCGTGATGCTGCTCGTGGTGCTCGGTGGTGCCCGCCTCACCGTCCGCGCCCAGCTGGTCATGTCCGGCATCGAGCTCGCCATACTGGCGCTGTTCGCCGTGCTCGCCCTGTTCCACACGGGCAACGCCCGCGCCTTCGACTGGTCCTGGCTCGGCTTCTCCCACTTCGACGGCATGGCCGGCTTCGCCTCGGGCGCACTCGTCGCCGCCTTCTACTACTGGGGCTGGGACGTCACCAGCAACCTCAGCGAGGAGACCCGCAACAGCCGCCGTACGACGGGGCTGGCGGGCCTGATCGGGGTGGGCATCGTCTTCCTGCTGTTCGAGGTGTTCACCATCGCGGTGAACGTGATCCTGTCCTCGAAGCAGATCGAGGACAACGACGCGAACGTGCTGGGCGCGCTCGGCGAGGAGATCTGGCCGGGTCTCGGCGGCAAGCTGCTGATCGTCGCGGTGATGCTGTCGACCATCGCCACCCTGGAGACCACACTCATCCAGGTCACGCGCTCCCTGTTCGCGATGGGCCGCGACCGTACGATGCCGTCGGCGCTGGGCCGGGTGCACCGCACCTGGAACACCCCGTGGGTGGCGATCGCCGTGGTCGGGGGCGTGTCGCTGGCGATGTTCATCGCCTCCAACGCCCTCGGCTCGGTGGGCGAGATCCTCTCCGACGCCATCTCGGCAATCGGCCTGCAGATCGCCGTGTACTACGGGCTCGCGGGCCTCGCGGTGGTGGTGGCGTACCGCAAGATGCTGCTGAAGTCGCCCGCCAACTTCCTGCTCGGCGGGCTGTGGCCGCTGTTCGGCGCCCTGTTCATGTTCTGGATCTTCGTCGAGTCGTTGAGCGAGCTGGACACCGCGGCGATCGCGATCGGCATCGGCGGTCTCGCCGTCGGTCTGATCCCGATGTTCTGGTACTGGAGGAAGGGCAGCGACTACTACCGGCCCGCCCGCCTGGACGCCACCCGCACCGTCGAGGCGGAGTACGTGCCCGACGGCCATGAGATCGCGAACGCCCGTACCTACGAGGGTCTCCCGACCGACTTCTGAGGGAGACCCCGATGGCGCGAGACCGTTTCGCTCCCGACTTCGACCCCGACTGCGGGGATGCGGCCCTCACCAACGCCTGCCACGACATCGTCATCGGCCGCTGGCAGGGCCTCAGGGACCTGCTGCGGACCACCGGCGCCGACTGGCTGGCCCGCGGCCACCGGGTCCGGCTGCTCGCGCAGGCCTGCGCGGGCAGTTCGACGACGGAGACCTGGCTGGCGGCCGAGCCCCGCAGCGCCGACGCGCTGGTGCTGCGGGCGGCGACGGAGACGGCCCGGGCGTTCAACCTGGCGATCAGTGCGGGTCGGGGCGTGCCCATCGACCAGCACCGCATCGACACCGCCGTGACGGCGTGTCTGCAGGCGGCGGACGCCTACCTGGACGATCCGACGCCGTGGATCTCCCTCATCTCCGTGGCCCGCCTCTACCCGGCGGGGGTGCGGCGACAGGAACTGGCGCGCTGGTGGGACGAGTTGCACCAGCGGGACCCGTACAGCGTGGAGGGCCATCTGCAGGTCCTGCACTACTACTCGGCTCGCTGGCACGGCACGCACGGCCTGATGTACGACTTCGCCCGCGACGCGGCCGGAGTGGCACCCCCGGGCTGCGCGCTGCCGGTACTGGTGCAGTACGCGCGCGTGGAGGAGTACCGCTACGCCATCGACGCGGGCCACACCGGGCAGAGCGCCGTCGGCCTCGGGCAGCACTGGAGCAACGACGGCGCCCTCAGCGACGTACGCCGCACCTGGCAGCGCTGGATCATGGGCCGTCCCGACAGCGGCATCGCCCCGGGCGAGCTGCGCGACCTCAACTACCTTGCGCACGCGGCCTGCAACTCGGGCGACAGGGAGGTCGCCGGCGCGCTGCTGCGCATGCTGGGCCCGCGGGCGACGCGAACTCCCTGGTCCTACACGGGAGATGCGGAGCAGCAGCTCCTCAAGTGGCGCAAGGAGCTGAAGCTGCGCGGCTGAACGAAGGTCCGAGCCGGGGCGGACCGGCGTCACGGGGTGGCGTTCGGTCCGTCCGGGCGGTTGCGGCGCTGCTCGACCATCTCGCGGCTCAGCGCCTCCGTCTCCGGCTCGGACAGCCGCTCGAAGCCGTCCTCGGTGATGACCGAAACGATGGGGAAGATACGGCGGTTGATGTCCGGGCCGCCGGTCGCGGAGTCGTCGTCGGCCGCGTCGTACAGCGCCTGCAGGGCGGTCAGGGCGGCCTCGCGCCGGTCCATGCCCTTGCGGAACAGCTTCTTCAATGCGCCCCGGGCATACGGCGATCCGGAGCCCTCGGCGTGGAAGTCCGTCTTCTCGTACAGACCGCCGGCGACGTCGAAGCTGAAGATGCGGCCCTTCTCGCCGTCCGGGGCCGACTCGTCGTAGCCGGTGAGCAGCGGTACGACGGCGAGGCCCTGCATGGCCTGGCCGAGGTTCTGCCGGATCATCCCGGCCAGGCGCCTGGCCTTGCCGCTGAGGGTCATCGGGATGCCCTCGATCTTCTCGAAGTGCGTCAGCTCGACCTGGTACAGCTTCACCATGTCCAGGGCGAGCCCGACCGAGCCGGCGAAGGCCACGGCGGTGTAGTCGTCCGCGGGGTGCACCTTCTCCAGGTCGCGCTGGGCGATGAGGTTGCCCATGGTGGCGCGGCGGTCGCCGGCGATCATCACGCCGTCGCGGTAGGCGAGGGCCAGGACGGTGGTGCCGTGCGGGAACTGTCCGGGCTCGGCGCGGACGCCGTCGGGGAACGGGCGGCGGGTGGGCAGTAGTTCGGGGCGGTGCACCGCCAGGAACTCGGTGAAGGACGCGGTTCCCGGAGTGAAGAACTCCTCCCCCAGCTGGCCCCCGGTGTCGCTGGCTGTCATGCCACTCCCCCTTCTTGTCGGCCGGACAACCGAGTCCTACCTGAACCGGGCCGCCGGGAAACGCCCGGCGGCCCGGCGCTCAGGTCGCCGGGGCCACGTACAGGTGCATGGTGCCGACGCGGTGGGCGGTCCAGTCGCGTGCGTACGCGGGCGGGGAGCCGCCCGGTTCCGTGACGGCTGCGACGGGAATGCGCCGGGCTGTCTGCAGGACGGCCGCCGGCGTCGTGTTGGCGTTGTTTCCGCTGGTGTCGGCCGAGGCGCAGCCGGTGTAGTAGGCGATGGGGATGGCCTCGTGGCCGGTCAGCAGACAGGGCGGACGGACGCCCAGGCGGTGCAGTTCGGCGGCGGTACGAGTCCATTTGTGGCGGTTGGCCAGGGATCCGTCGACGGTGTGCTCCAGGACCGCGTACTGGATGGCAGCGTGCCCGGCCAGCCCGAGCGCCATTACCGCCGTGACCGCCGGCCGCAGCCTTCCGCCCGGCGCGGTGACCAGGTGGAACAGGGCGTCGGCGACCGGGACGGCGAGCAGGGCGTAGACCGGGAGCAGGAAGCGGGGCGCCGCGTATCCGATGAGGAACAGGTAGGGGAAGGCGGCCGTCGCCGCGCAGAGCAGCGGCAGCAGGGTGGGCGCGGTGCGCCGGGCCCGGACGGCGACCGCCAGGCCGAGGAGTGCGAGCAGCGGCAGGGCGAACCACCACAACATGACCGGCGGTGCGGGCATCGCTCCCGTGCACGGACGGCACAAGGTACGTCCGGCCAGGCTGCGCAGCTGGTCGACGACCGCCGGGTGCCAGCCGAGGCCGCCCTGGATGCGGGAGGCGTCGGCGAGCCGTTGTCCCAGGCCGCCGTAGCCGACGCAGGCCTCGATCACCCACTCGCCCGCGCCCGCCAGGAGCCCGGCGAGGACCGCGAGCATGAGCCTCGGGCGGCGGCCTGCGAGGACCAGCAGCGGCAGCACGACCCAGACCGCGTCCATCGGCCGCATCCACGCCATGAGCGCGACGCTCGCGACCAGGCCCCACAGCGCCACCCGGTCCCGTCGGTCCGCGCGGGCCCGCAGGAAGCAGCCGACGCCCGCCAGGGCGCCGATCGCGACCCAGAGGTTGGGCATGGCCTGCGGGCCGTAGAAGACGGTCACCCACAAGGAGGCGAACAGGGCGCCGGCCGCGGCCAGGACGCGGGCCGGGAACAGCGGGCGCCAGACGCGCAGGGCCAGATAGAGGCCGAGGCCGGACAGCAGCGCCAGGTACACCCGCAGCAGCGGAGTGGACGACGACCACAGGGCGACGGGCGCCACGAGCAGCGGGACGCCGCGGGCACGGGGTGCGCTGAAGAAGGCCGTGGGGGTGTCGGGGGCGACCTGGCTGACGTACACCACTTCGTCCCAGCCGAGTCCCAGGCCGGGGCGGACGAAGAGGAGCTGGGCCAGCGTGAAACAGGCGGCCACCGTCGCGAGCAGGAGGTCGCCGCGGACGCGGCGGGGAGGGGCCGGGGCGGTCGACGGCGCGTCACGCCTCGCTCCAGCGAGTGCGGCGTGCGCGCCGTCGGCCATCATCCACCTCTTGATCCTGCACGTACTGGACAAACTAGAACGAGCAGGGCGGACATGCCGTGCGGAATACGGCCAAATGCCTGACGGGTCTAGTGAGGGCTGCGGTGCGGTGGCTGTTCCGGGGCCGGGTGGGCCGGGGGCTGCGGGACCGGGCGGGCGACGGGGCCGTCGTCGCTCAGGGTCAGCGGGGCCTCGTGGTGGCGGATGGTCAGGGGCGGGCCGGACAGCCGGGTGTACGTGGCCTTGTCGGGGCCGATCTCCACGCGCAGGCGGCGGCCGAGGAGCTGGAGGGTGAAGGCCAGGCGGCTGAACCGCTCGGGCAGGCGGGGCGCGAAGCGCAGACTGTCGCCGTCCCGGCGCAGTCCGCCGAAGCCCGCGACCAGGGCCGTCCAGGTGCCGGCCAGCGACGCGATGTGCAGTCCGTCGCGGGTGTTGTGCTCCAGGTCCGCCAGATCCATCAGCGCGGCCTCGGCCGTGTAGGCGTAGGCGAGGTCCAGATGGCCCGCCTGGGCGGCGATCACGGCCTGGACGCAGGCGGACAGCGAGGAGTCCCGGACGGTCAGCGGCTCGTAGTAGGCGAAGTTGCGGGCGATGTGCTCCTCGTCGAAGTGGCTGCCGCACATGTACATCGCCAGCACCAGGTCGGCCTGTTTGACGACCTGCTTGCGGTAGAGGTCGAAGTACGGGAAGTGCAGCATGAGCGGGTACTGGTCCGGGCGGGTGCCGGCGAAGTCCCAGCGCTGGTAGCGGGTGAAGCCGGCGTGCTGCTCGTGCACGCCGAGTTCGTGGTTGTACGGGATGTGCATGGCCTCGGCGGCGTCGCGCCAGGCCGCGCTCTCCTCGTCGTCGACGCCGAGACGCGCGGCCCGGTCGGGGTGCCGCTTGCAGGCGTCAGCGGCGTCCAGCAGGTTCGCGCGGGCCATGAGGTTGGTGTAGGTGTTGTCGTCGGCGATGGCGCTGTACTCGTCGGGGCCGGTGACGCCGTCGATGTGGAAGGCGCCCCGGTCGTCGTGATGGCCGAGCGAGCGCCACAGGCGGGCCGTCTCCACCAGCAGTTCGACCCCGGCGTCCTGTTCGAACCGCTCGTCCCCGGTCGCCGCCGTGTAGCGCACGACGGCGTCGGCGACGGCCGCGTTCACATGGAAGGCCGCGGTGCCGGCCGGCCAGTACGCCGAGCCTTCCGGGCCCTCGATGGTGCGCCAGGGGAACGCGGCGCCGTTCAGGCCGAGTTGGGCCGCGCGCTCCCGGGCGGCGTCCAGGGTGCTGTGCCGCCAGCGCAGCGCCTCGGCCACGGCGTCGGGCGCGGTGTAGGTGAGCAGGGGCAGGACGAAGGCCTCGGTGTCCCAGAAGGCGTGGCCGTCGTAGCCGGAGCCGGTCAGGCCCTTGGCGGGTATCGCGCGCTGTTCGGCGCGGGCGCCGGCCTGCAGGACGTGGAAAAGGGCGAAGCGGACGGCCTGCTGGATCTCCTCGTCGCCGTCGACCTCGACGTCTGCGCGGGCCCAGAAGTCGTCGAGGCTCGCGCGCTGTTCCTCGGCCAGCCCGGCCCAGCCGCCGACCGCGGCGGCCGCCAGGGCCGCGTCGACCTGGTCGCTCATCGCCGGTTTGGAGCGGGTGCCGGACCAGCCGTGTGCGACCAGCTTCTCCACGCGCAGCCGCTCGCCCGGCTCGAGGACCGAGGTGACGGTGAGCCGGGCGACGTCCTCGTTGCTCTCACTGCCGGTCGTGGTCGCGTCCGGGCCCGAGACCACGTGGTCCGCACCCACCGCGACGCGCAGGCCGCTGCGCCGGGTGCGGTGCACGAGTCGCAGCCGGTGACCGTCGGCGAAATCTTCCTCCGGCTCGAGGGGCGACTGCAGGGCGACGGCGGCCCGCGGGTCGCCCTTCGTCTCGGGCAGCTGCTCGTTGGTGACGAGTTCGGACTGGATGACGACACGCGTGCGCGTGTCGACGGGCTCCACTTCGTAGGCCACGGCGGCGATCGCCCGCTGGGTGAGCGAGACCAGCCGGGTCGAGCGCACCCGGACCGCCGTACCGGAGGGCGAGACCCACTCGCAGACCCGCTCCAGCACTCCCCTGCGCAGGTCCAGGGTGCGCTCGTGGGAGACGAGGCGGCCGTAGCGCAGGTCGAAGGGCTCGTCGTCGACCAGCAGCCGCAGGACCTTGCCGTTGGTGACGTTGATGACGGTCTGGCCGGACTCCGGGTAGCCGTATCCGGCCTCCGCGTAGGGCAGCGGGTGCAGTTCGTGCACACCGCCGAGGTAGGAGCCGGGCAGGCCGTGCGGCTCCCCCTCGTCGAGGTTGCCGCGCCAGCCGACGTGGCCGTTGGACAGCGCGAAGACGGACTCGCTCTGCGCCAGGACGTCGAGGTTGAGCTCCGTCTCGCGCACGCACCACGGCTCGACGGTGTACGACCGGTGGCTGATCACGCCCCGCCCCCCAGCTCCGCCAGGTCCTTGACCACGATGTCCGCTCCGTGGGCGAACAGCGCGTCGGTCTGCCCGACCCGGTCGACTCCGACGACGTAGCCGAAGTGGCCGGAGCGCCCTGCGTCCATCCCGGCCAGGGCGTCCTCGAAGACGGCGGCCCGGGACGGTTCGACGCCGAGGTCACGGGCGGCGGCCAGGAAGGTGTCGGGGTGCGGCTTGCCGGGCAGTCCGCGCTCGGCCGCCACCACGCCGTCGATGCGTACGTCGAAGAGGTGCTCGGCGTCGATCGAGCGCAGTACGTCGAGGGTGTTGGCGCTGGAGGAGACGATGGCGGTGCGCAGGCCGTCGGCGCGCACGGCCTCGATGTAGCGAAGGGTGCCCTCGTAGGCCTCGACGCCCTGGGCGCGGATCTTCTCCAGGAGCACGGCGTTCTTGCGGTTGCCCACGCCGTTGACGGTCGGCGCGTCCGGTGGGTCGTCGGGTTTGCCTTCGGGCAGTTCGATGCCCCGGGAGGCGAGGAAGGTGCGGACGCCGTCCGCGCGCGGGCGGCCGTCGACGTACTCGTCGTAGTCGTTCACGGAGTCGAACGGCCGGAAGTCTTCGCCCTCGCGCTCGCGCAGGAACACGTCGAACGTCTCCTTCCAGGCGGCCGCGTGCACCACGGCGGTCCGGGTCACGACCCCGTCGAGGTCGAAGAGGCAGGCCAGGATGGATTCGGGAAGTCCGAGCTGCTGCGTCATACAGGACCGGTTCCCCCGCAGGACCGCTTCCAGCGGGTGGCGCAGGCCACACTGCACGGGAGGTGGGTCAGTCGTGGGGGAACGAATGGTGTTCGTGCGCTACCCGCCAGCGGCCGCGCTCCTTGCGCAGGCCGAGCGTCAATCGCAGCCGGAGTGTGGGGCGTTCGGCCAGTTCCTCCGGTGTGCCGCAGCGCAGCAACGCGTGCGCGTAGGCGACATCGGTGCCGGCGGTGACGTCGAGGGAATCGATGTCGAAGCAGGCTCCCTGCGCCTGCCACTCGAAGAACGGCGGCCAGGTAGCGCGGTAGGCGGCCAGGCCGTGGAGGCCCTCGTGCGGCGGTGGGACGTCGTACATCACGATGTCCTCGGTGTGGTCCGCGAGGACGCCGTCGAGATCGCCCCGGTGGACGGCCTCGGCCCACTTCTGGATCAGTGTGCGGATCTGCGCCGCGTCGTCGGCCACGGCACCGCTCCTTCCCGTACGGAGCTGCATCGACCTGTATGGATACGACTCCCCGCCCGCCCGGAAATCATCGCCGCCGGCCGGGTGACACACTCTGCTGTGTGCCGCTGACTTTCGACGACCTCCTCACCCGTGCCCGCGCCCTCGTCCGCCCCGGCCGGCGGGCGGTCCTCGGCATCGCCGGCAGCCCCGGTGCCGGCAAGACGACGCTCGCCGAGAACCTCGTACGGGAGCTGAACGGGACCGGCGAGCCATGGGTCGCGCACGTCCCCATGGACGGCTTCCACCTGGCCGACGTGGAACTGGACCGGCTCGGCCGCCGGGACCGCAAGGGAGCGCCGGACACCTTCGACGCGGCAGGCTACGCGGCCCTGCTGGGGCGCCTGCGCGAGGAGGGGGACGGCGAGGTGGTGTACGCGCCCGGGTTCGAACGCGTGCTGGAGCAGCCGATCGCGGGGACCGTGCCCGTGCCGCCCACGGCTCGGCTGGTGGTGACCGAGGGCAACTACCTGCTGCTGGAGAGCGGCGCCTGGCCCCGGGTACGGCGGCAGCTGGACGAGGTGTGGTTCTGCGAACTCGACGAGGAGGAGCGGCTGCGGCGGCTCATCGCCCGGCACGAGGAGTTCGGCAAGGGGCACCAGGAGGCGGTGGCGTGGGTGATGCGCAGCGACCAGCGCAATGCCGAACTGGTCGCTGCCACCCGGGACCGGGCGGACCTGGTGGTGCCGGTGGCCGCACTGGGCCGCCCGTCCCGCACGGGCGTCAACGGCTGACGGCACTCAGAGTCAGCGTCGGCTCCCCCTGCTGGTCCTCCGGCCCGATCACCGCGGTGAAGGCGTCCGTCCGGATGGCCAGTCCCTCCTCGGTCCACCCGGCCGACACGGTGATCGGCTGTTCCGAGCCGTACCGGACCGCGAACACGTGCAGGTCGTCCGGCGTGTCGGGGATCGGGTCCGCCTCCAGCGCAGTCGAGCCGACCAGGTGCTTCCAGCCCTCGTCCGGGTTGCCGTAGCCGCGCGGGTCGGCGGCGAGGGCGAACGCGGCCTGTTCCTGGGTGAGTTCGGCGCGGGCGTCGAAGTGGTCCGCGTCCTGGACCGCCGGGTGGGTCAGTCGCAGCGAACCCGCCGACGACACTGCCCCGGCGGCCGTCCGCCGCACCCGGTCGCCGTCGTCCTCGGCGTACGGCAGCCCGGCCAGCAGGTACGGCGTCCCGTCGAGGCGTTCGACGGCGACCGTGGTCCAGAGGGTCGCGCCGTCGGTGACGTACAGGGACCGCACGTGCCGCAGGGCGTGGTCGCGGCCGACGACCGGTTTCGTGACCAGCTTGGCGGTCAGGCCGTCGGCGCGGACGTCGCGGACGCGGACCTCGCCCATGGGGCGGCAGAACACGAATCCGTCCAGCACCGGCCCGAAGCCGTGCTGACGGTTCACGGCCGCCGGCAGGTAGTACGTCCCGCCCGCCTCGACCACCGCCGGAGTCATACGGCCGTCGAAGGCCACCGAGACGGTGCCCGCCCGGAGTTGGTGGCGCACGGGCTCGGTCGAGGGCGTGCGGTGCCAGCGCGTGGTGTCCTGGATCTGCCAGACCAGCATCCAGGCGAAGTGGCCGTCCACCCCGCCGTCCGGCTTGCACGCGTGCCTGGCCCAGCGGCTGTCGCCGCGGTAGCGACCCAGGTCGGCGCCGATGCGGGCACCGAAGTACCGCAGCCCCAGGACCGATTCGAAGGCGGAGTGCTGCTCGCTGTAGCGTGGACCGCCGTTGTCGAAGCCGCCGTTGGTCAGGCGGGCGTCGATGTAGCGGGCGAGCGCGTCGCCGTCCTCGGCGAAGACCGGCTCCCCGCTGACCCGATGGGCCTGGGCGAGGAAGGACAGGGAGATCGGGCCGTAGTTGTTGTCGTAGGCGCCGCCGTGCTCTGGCGGCAGCAGGGCGCCCCGGTCGGCGACGCGGTGGGCGCGGATCTCGTCGCTGTACAGCTTCAGTGCCCGTGCGCGCACCGACTCGCCCTCGGCGTCCGTCAGATGACGCGCCAGCATCAGACCGCCGACCACGCAACCGATCGCCTGGTTGCCCGCCTCCTGCGGGTTGAAGAAGGTCGCCTCGGTGAGCCGGCGCCAGTAGCCGTGCGCCAACTCCAGCAGTTCCGCCCGCTGTTCGTCAGCCACGAGCCCGTCGGTCAGGTCGAGGATGTTGACGGCCTGGAGCAGCGCCCACGCCGTGCTCGGCCAGTCGCCGATCGGATGCGCGCCCACTTCGAGTACGTAACGGGCGTACGGGAAGCGGGAGTTGCGTTGCTTCAGGTTCGGGTAGCCGGGGTTGTCCTCGACGTAGACCCGCTCACGCAGATGGAACGCGAGGCTGCGGTGCACCGCCTCCGGCAGCCGTGGATCCTTGGTCCGCTGCCAGGCGAGCGCCAGCAGCGAGGTGATCCCGAGGGAGGTGTCGCCGATGTCGTCGGCACAGTCGGGGTGTTCGAGGTTGCCCTCCGGCGTGAGCCGGACCAAGGCCTGCTCGACGACGTCGGCGAGGACGGCGTCGTACGCCTCCGGGGTGTCCGGAAGGTCGTGCAGCGAACCGCGCTGGTGGAGGAGGTGCACGGGTGGATCAGCCCTTCATGCCGGAGGTGGCCGTGGCGTGGGTCGTCGGAGTCACGGGACGGGTGCGGGGCGGCGGGCGCGCAGTGCGACGGTCAGTGTCTGCGGGCCGTGGCCACCGATGTGGACACGGTTCCCGGTCGTCGCATCGGTGCCGCCCACCACGGTGTAGTCCTGCCCCGGGTCGTAGCGCAGTACGTCGCCCCGGTCCGGTCCGGCGAGCGGTTCGCCTGCCTCGACGTCGGCCTCGATCCGGATCTCGTCGTCACCGACCCGGTAGGTCATCGGCCCGGTCGTCAGGCACCAGCGCCCGTCGCCGATCGGTACGGCGCCCTCTGGCACGCCACCCGGCCGGAAGGTCAGTTCAAGGGCCCAGGGCACCCGTGGTCCGCTGATGTCGATCCGCAGGTCGGCACCGTCCTCCCTCAGGTCCACTTCGACGCAGGTCGTGTGGGATACCTCGTCCCGAGGCCGGTCCGGGAAGGCCATCGCGGCCGAGAAGCGTCCCTCGTCCACCAGCCGGTACGCGCCGTCGTCCCGCCTCCGGTCCGCAGGGAGCGGCTGGTAGTAGCCGGCCGTGAGGGTCTCGCTGAGCCGGTAGCGGCCGTCGGCGAGCTGTTGCATGCCGGCGGCGCGGAACGGGCCCAGGTCGAAGAACCCCCGCGAGAGGCGGACCGCGTCGAGGACGGCGGCGCCGGCGAACAGGCGCAGGAAGGTGGGGTTGCAGGCGAGGCCCGAGCGGATGCGCCGGTGCTCGGGCACGTCGGAGCCGCCGTACACGACCGTGTGCGCGGTGGCCGAGGCGCGGGAGGCGAGGCGCGCGGTGGTGATGTACCGGTCGCGCGGAAGTGTCTCCGCGGCCGGGGCCGGGAGGGGGTGGCACAGGTCCGGGGTGAGCAGGGTCTGGGCGAGCAGGTCGGGGTCGTTGATGCCGCCTGCGGCCGCCAGCCGCGCCGCCCGGCTGAAGTCGCCCCGGTCGGTGCGGATCGCGAGCAGCCGGTAGTGCGGCAGGTAGGGCGCCAGCGGGAACGGGCGGTTCTGGTCCTGCCGCCGTGAGTGGACGGTCTCCACCGTGCCGTCCGGCCTGATGAGGTCCAGGGTCGTGGCGAGGTTGCGTTCGACGGCATCGAGCAGGTCGGTGCGGCCGAGGACGTCGGCCAGCAGCAGCAGCGACGGGTTGGACACATGGGCCGCGTAGTTGGCGCTGCGTTCCGAGTACAGGCCCTCCGCATCGATGTCCACGCCCTCGGCGAGCCACTCCTCGACGCGGTCGAGCAGTCGGCCGTCCGGGAACGACCTGTGCAGCCGGGCCAGCGCCGCAGACAGCTCCCAGCGGTGGTTCGGGGTGTGCACCCCACCGGTGAGGAGACTGCCGGAGGCGGCCCCGGCGATCTCGGCGAGCGCGGCCGTGACGTCGTCCAGTTCCGGCCCCGCGCCGACGGCGAGGACGTGCGCGTCGCACACGTCGTTGACGGTGAACGCGGAATCCGGCGGTGACTGCACGTTGTCGCCGCCGGCGAAGAGGCCGGTGGCGGTCTGCACGGCCCGGAGGGCGCGGAGGTGGGTCGTCGCGGCGGCGATGGCCTGGGTGCTGCCGTGCAGTGCCGAGTCCGGGGAACGGTACGCCGCGACCAGGGTCTTCACCCGGCGGGCCAGACCACGGTGCGGCACACCGGCGGGTTCCTCGACGGGGCCTTTCGCCAGCGGGACGGCCAGCCGGTCGGCGGCGCGGGCCACCGACCGGACGAACTCGTGGTCGAGCGGGGTGGGCAAGGTCAGTCCTTCAGTCCGGCATTGATGTCGGCGCCCATGACGTAGCGCTGGAAGACCAGGAAGATCACGATCAGCGGGATCATGGAGATGACCGATGCGCCGAGCAGGACCGACCAGTTGATGTTCTGCGCGCCGACGATGCTCTGGATGCCGATCTGCACGGTGAACTTGTTGGGGTCGTTGAGCATCAGCAGCGGCCAGATGTAGTCGTTCCACCGCCACTGGAAGGACAGGATGGCGAGGGTCAGCATGATCGGCCGGGACAGCGGCACCATGATCCGCAGGAAGATCGACAGTTCGCGCGCGCCGTCGATGCGTGCGGCCTCGACGAGTTCGTCGGGAACCGTCAGGAAGAACTGGCGGAACATGAAGCATCCGGTCGCGGTGAGCACGGCCGGGAGGATGATGCCGCTGAACGAGTTGTAGAGGCCGAGGTTGCGGACCACCAGGAACTCCGGGGCGAGCATGACCTCGGACGGCAGCATCGTGGTGGCCAGGATGCAGACGAAGAAGACCTTGAGCCATTTGTTGTCGTACTTGGCCAGCGCGTACCCGGTGCAGCAGCTGACGCCCACCGTGAGGATCGTCGTGATCACGCACACGATGGTCGTGTTGATGAAGTACTGGGAGAAGTTGGCACTGCGCCACGCCGTCAGATAACCCGACAGGGTGGGGTTGTGCGGAACCAGCGTCAGCGGATACGAGAACAGGTCGCTGGCCGGCTTGAGAGAGCTGAGGATGAACCACAGCACCGGCAGCCCGTAGAGGCACGCGAGGATCCACAGCAGTGTCGTCGCGGACACCGCCTGCCGGAGCCCGCCGCCGGCCGCGCCGCGGGTCCGCTTCCTGGAAACGGCCCGTCCGGGATCGGCGTCGACCTTGCGAGGCATGTCTGTGGTTGTCATCGGTTCTCCACCCGCCGGTTGACGATCAGCTGCACGATCGCGACGGCCATCAGGATGAGCATGAGCACGAATGACGCGGCGCTCGCGTAGCCGATCTGGCCCCGTTTGAAGCCGGTCTCATAGATGTACTGGACAAGGAGGTTGTTCGACGTTCCGGGTCCGCCGTTGTTGAGGGCGACGAACACCGGGTATTCCTTCATCGCGTTGATGGTGTTGAGCAGGATCACGATGAACGAGGTGGGCGCGATGCTCGGCAGCGTGATGCTGAAGAACTGGCGCCAGGGGCCGGCGCCGTCGAGCGAGGCCGCCTCGTAGTACGACACCGGTACGTTCTTGATCGCCGCGATGAACAGCAGCATCGTGAAACCCGTCCAGGCCCACGATGCCGCCATCACCACCACCAGCAGCGACAGGTCCGCGTTCGACTGCCACGGAACGGCACTTCCGCCGAGCTTCTCGATGACGTAGTTGACCAGTCCGAAGTTCTCACCGAACAGCCACCGCCACAGGACACCCACGACGATGGGCGACAGCAGCCACGGGATGAAGAAGATGACGCGGGCGACCGACGCGCCCTTGGCGTGCTTGCTCACCACCAGGTTGGCGGCGAGCAACGAGAGCGCGAAGTTCAGCGGCACGAAGAGCACGGCGTACAGCAGCGTCCGGGTCAGCGCGTCGTAGAAGGTGGAGTCCCCGAACAGGTTGTGGTAGTTGTCCAGTCCGATGAAC
Organism: Streptomyces sp. NPDC047043; assembly: GCF_040644055.1. Taxonomy (NCBI): domain Bacteria; kingdom Bacillati; phylum Actinomycetota; class Actinomycetes; order Kitasatosporales; family Streptomycetaceae; genus Streptomyces; species Streptomyces sp. NPDC047043. The sequence continues at coordinate 61,820 of NZ_JBEYVO010000008.1, read as the reverse complement.
TGGAACGCCCCCACACCCGTGTAGTTCGTGAAGGAGTAGCCGAGCCCGATCACCGCCGGCCAGACGAAGAACAGAGCGAAGAGCACGACATTCGCCGCGATGAGCACGAGCGGCGCAAGGGTGTACTTACTGCGTCTCCTGGGCGGGCTCGCTGACACGACCGAGGCGCGTTTTGTCATCTTCCTGACTCCGTGCTGGTGGAATGGATTCCTGTGGGCTCACGCCATGAGCCCGGCATCACGAGGGCGCCAAGGTCCGGGCGGCGGTGTCTCGACCCGCCGCCCGGACCTGTGGCCTACGATGCGCCGCCGACCTGCTGGTTGTAGCCGGCCACGATGTTCTCCAGGGCCTTGTCGGACGACTGCTGGCCGTTGATCGCCTTGCCGAGTTCCGTCTTGGTCGGGTCCTCGGTGAGGCTCTTGCCCTTCAGCACCCAGTTCGTCTGCGCGCCGTTGAAGTAGCCGGAGATCGGGGCGTAGAGCGGGATCTCCTCGTTGTAGAGCTTGAACGCCGCCTGCGCCGCGTCGGACTTGAAGGGGTACTTCGGGGTCAGACCGCTCTCGACGGGCAGGAACCCGGACGCCGCACACAGCTCGGTGTAGTGGGACGGCTCGTACAGCCAGGACATGAACTTCTTCGCGGCGGTGGCCGCGTCGCCGTTGTTGTTGAACCCGACCATCATGCCGCCGCTGTTGACGTCACTGGCCTGCACCGGCTCCGCGGGGGTCGGGACGCTCGCCCAGTCGAACTTCTTGATGCTCTCCGAGAAGGCGGCGACCTGCCACACGCCGGACCAGTAGGCGACCACGTCACCGCTCTGGAACATGGCCGACGGGTCGGCGCCGCTGGTCCACACCGACTTCGGCATGGTCTTGTCGTCGTTCCATCCGACGAAGGTCTTCACGGCCTTCTTGGTCGCCGCGTCCACCGAGAACTTGCCGGAGGAGTCCGCGTGGACGTACTTCCCGCCGAGCTCGTACACCATGGCGCGCAGCCGGGACGGCGACTGGTCGAACGTCAGGGAGTACTTGGCGCCGGTCTTCTCGCGGACCTTGTTCGCCGCCTTGATGAAGTCGGTCCAGGTCCAGGTCTTGTCGGGCGAGGTCGGGAAGGAGACGCCGGCCTTCTTGAACAGGGACTTGTTGATGAAGAGGCCGGACGCGGTGACGTCCGAGGGGATGGACAGCACCTTCCCGGACGAGTCCTTGGCGAGGAAGTTGGCGTTGATGTTGTTGCTCTTGTTGTTGGCGATGGAGGTGAGGTCGATCAGCTTGTTCGACCAGATCGGGTCCAGCGCCGGCACGGCCGCCACATCGGGCAGGGAGTTCGCCTGCGCGGCGTTGTGCAGCTTCGTCGTGTAGCCGTCGTAGGGGATGTTGACGAGCTTGACCTTGACGCCGGCTTCCTTCTTGTACTGGGCCACCAGCTTCTTCCAGCCCGCGTCCTGTCCCGGGACCGTGGAGATCCAGAACGTCAGCGACTTCGAGGTGCCGCCCGAGCTCGACCCCGACCCGCCGCAGGCGGAGAGCAGAAGGGCACCTGCCGTTGCCACGGCAGCGAGGGGAACTACGCGGCGTATACCGCCGCGGCCGAGTCGGCGGGAGCGCCGCACACCCACACTGGTCATTTTCGATCCCTTTTCGTCGTACTGGACGGAGCACGGCGCCAGCCGAGGCGGCACGGGTGCATTTTGCAGGAAATTTCGCTTTCCGGGGGCACGGCCTCGCCCGGCCGCGTCGCCTTGACAGGTGGGGTCCCCGGCCATGAGGGCCGTCGTCGCACAAGCACGCCCTCGTGCGGCTGCCGTACTTCGAGTACGGGCGGGAGGCTCACCCGGAGTCGGCGTCCCGGCCGACTTAGAAAGCGCTTGTCCGGACATTGGCAGATCGAGTCGGAGGCCGTCAATCCTTCGCCCCCGCGGCCTCGGTCACGGTTTGGACTCCTCGGGAGACCGCGAGCCGGGCGGCGCCCACGACGGTGCCGAGATCGCCGACCGTGCTGCTGACCACTTCGGTGGGCCAGCTCAGCCGGGCCAGCTCGGCCCGCACACCGGGCAGGATCTGCGGGTCCGCGCCGGTGCTGCCACCCAGGACGATCAGTCCCGGGTCCAGTACGGCGGTCACGGCGGCAGCGAGACGGCCGACGTCGGCGGCATGACGGGCGAGCACGGCACGGGCCGCCGGCCGGCCCTCCCCGGCCAGGGCGAAGAGCTGCTCGGCGGTGCGCGGGCACGGCCCGTCCTCGTCCGGCCAGGCCTCGGCCGCCCGCCGAAGCAGCGAGCGGGCGCCGATGTACTCCTCCAGGGCCTCATGGCGCGGCTCACGGCCGTCGTCCCAGGGGTAGGGCAGCCGGGCCAGCTCACCGGCGGCGCCGTTGGCTCCGCGCAGCACCTGCCCGCCGACCACGATGCCGAGGCCGATACCGACGCCGATCCGCAGGTAGCCGAAGGTGCGCCGGCCGCACGCGGCGCCCTCGTGCAGTTCGGCGAGCGCGGCGCAGTTGACGTTGTTCTCGAGGTGGACGGGAACGCCCGGCGGCAGGGCTACGGCCATGGCGTCGAAGACGGGGCCGGCCTTGGCCGTGGCGGGGCGCATGCGGGCGCCCTCCTTCTCGCGTGCGGTGACGTCGCCGACGGCGACGACGACGGTGCGCAGCGGGGCGCCCGCGGGCAGCGCGACGAGTGCCTCGCGCACCACGTCGGGGGCCTGGTCCCGGGTCCCGGTGGCCTGGGCGAGCAGGGTGCCGTCCAGGGCGCAGCCACGCACCCGGGTGAGGGCGGGACCGAGGTCCACGGCGAGCACCACCCCGGCGGCGGGCCCGAGACCGTAGACGGCGGCGGAACGGCCCGTACCGCCGGAGGCGGTGCCGGAGTGGGCGGCGAGCCGGGCACTCTCCAGCTCCGCGACGGCGGAGGACACGGTGGGCTTGGACAGGCCCGCAAGGCTTGCGAGCTGCGGCCGGGTCGCGCTGCCCGCCTCGGCGAGCACGGCGAAGACCGCACTTGCACTCTCGGTCAGACGGGGGGCTTCCGCCACGTCGTGTATCACAGTTCTCCCACGGGTCACGGGCCGCTCAGTGGTCGAGTGCGCGATGCCTCTTGACGCACTGTACTTCGTTAGTTAACTTCCTAACGAACTTCACGGTACTCGCCTGCCGTGTCCGCCAGAAGCCCGTCCCGGGGCTTCCCTAGATCACCAACTCCCCTTCCTACCAGCACGGTTCGCCCACCGTTGCAGTCCAGCGCAACGACGAAAATGAGGTTCCGTGCAGGACTTCACACGCCTCGTGGTCGGTATCGACGTGGGTGGCACCAAGACACATCTGCGTGCCTGCGTCGGCACGGAGCTTGTCGCCGATCATGTGCGGTCGAGCAGCGGCTGGCGGCCGCACGACCCCGTGGCCGCCGCCGGCTGGCTGGCCGCGCTGGCCGCCGACGCGCTGCCGCAGGGCGCACGCCCGGCGACCGTCGCCGTGGGCGGCCACGCCTGTGAGACTCCGCGCCAGTGCGCCCAGATTCGTACCGCTCTCCAACTGCACTTCGACGCGCCCGCGCTGGTCGTGGGCGACGCCGAACTGCTCGCTCCCGCGGCGGGGTTGGACAAGGGGGTCGGCCTGGTGGCCGGCACCGGTTCCGTCGCCGTGGGCCGTCTGGCCGACGGCACGGCCGTCCAGGTCGGCGGCTGGGGTGCGGTACTGGGCGACGAGGGCGGCGCGGCCGGTCTCGTCCGCGAGGCCGCACGGGCCGCATGGGCGGCCCACGACCGCGGCGAGCAGCCCGACGAACTCGCCCTCGGTCTCGTCTCCGCGTTCGGAGTCGCCGAAGTACCCGCGCTCGGGGACGCGTTGGAGAGCGCCCAGGACGTCTCCGCGGAATGGGGCCGGCGCGCGCCGGTCGTGTTCGCGGCCGCCGAGGCCGGCTCCGCGCTCGCCCGCACCGTGATCGCCGAGGCCGGACGGTCGCTGGCCGCACTGGTCGAACGGCTCGCCGCGCGCGGGGTCGCCGTGGACGACGTGGTGGTCGCCGGCGGCACGATCCTCAACCAGCCCGCCCTGTACGACGCGTTCGCGTCCGCGCTCGCCGCAGCCGTGCCCGGGGCACGCCCGCAGCCGCTGCGGGCGCCGCCGGTGGAGGGTGCGGTCGCGCTGGCCCGTTCGATCCTGTGAACCGGTCGGCCCACGTTCACGCACACGACACGTCACGGTCGCCGGGCAATCGCCGACGGGTCAGGACCCGGCCGTAGATCTTCGCTCAAAGCTTCACGGGACACACCGGAATCGCACATCACATGCGTCCCGCGGAACACCTTCCTTCGCACGATCTCCTTCCTGGCCGCAGGGCCGAAGAACTGAAGAGAGGCACACGCATGCCGTCACCTGCCGGGCACCGCTCCTCCTCGTCGGCCGGTCGACTCGCCGTCGGCCGGCGGGGGTTCCTCAAGTCGTCCCTGGGCGCCTCGGCCGGTGTGCTGGCCGCGCCGACCTTCGTGTCGTGGCTGGGCGCCGCGGACGCCAAGGCGGCCACGAGCGCCGCCGCGTTCGTCGACGACTACAAGACGAACGTCCTGGCGAACCTCACGCCCGAGACCAACGCGGTCGTCCGGGTCCTCGGCGGCTTCGCGCAGATATGGAAGACGGGCGGCGCCTGGAACACCGGCGCACCCCTGCTGCCCGAGGTGCTGCGCGCCAACATGAGCTACTGCGCCCGGATCACCGGCGCGCGCACGGACGCGCAGGCCAAGGAGGCGTTCCTCTACGACCGCCAGCACCAGAGCTACGCGATGATCGCGGGCCTGGGTCCGCTGGCCGACCTCTACAAGGCGGGTGCCAAGGCGGTCACGTCGATCACCAGCGCGCCCGACGGCACGCCGGCCACCACCATCAGCGACGCCGTGCCCGCCGGCGCCCCGGCCGGCTCCGCGCTGGGTGCCGGTTCGCACGACTCCGCGCTCGGCAAGGTGGCCGAGCTGGTCGACACGGTGCGCGGCCCGTACGCCTCGGGCAACCCGGCCAAGTACGCCTTCCAGTACCCGCGGCCGTGGCGCATGAACGAGGACAGCGAGGTCGTCGACACCGGCGCGAAGGACGCGCTCGGCTACCCCGTGTACGACTCGAAGGTGGTCGTCGCGCCTCAGCTGCTGCGCCAGCGCAGCACGTCGGCAACGGACGACGGCGGTTTCCCCAGTGGCCACACCAACGCCTTCCACCTGGCGGCGCTGGCGTACGCGTACGCCGTGCCCGAGCGGTTCCAGGAGCTGGTGACGCGGGCCTTCGAGCTCAGCCACACCCGGATCATGGCGGGCATGCACTCCACGGTCGACGTGATCGGCGGCCGCATCATGGCCACCGCCCTCGCCGCCGCCACCCTGGCCGACTCCGCGAACGCCGACCTCAAGGCCGCGGCCCGCGCCCAGGCCCTCGCCTACTTCGAGGCGCAGACCGGCACGACGGCCGACACCCTGTACGCGTACGCGCACTCCGACGCGAGCGACGCCTACGCCGACCGGGACGCCAACGAGCGTGCCGTCGAGCCCCGGCTGACGTACGTGCTGACCCGGCACGGCCGCAGCGAGGACCTGACCGTCCCGAAGGGCGCCGAGGTACTGCTGGAGACGCGGCTGCCGTACCTGGACGCGGCGCAGCGGCGCGAGGTGCTGCACTCGACCGCGCTGCCGTCCGGGTACGTCCTGCTGGACGGCTTCGAGCAGTGGGGACGGATCAACCTGTTCGCCGCTGCCGACGGTTACGGCGCCTTCGACTCCGACGTGACCGTGACACTGGACGCGTCGGCCGGCGGCTTCAATGCGGCCGACAGCTGGCGCAACGACATCGACGGCGACGGCGGCCTGACCAAGAAGGGCACCGGCACGCTGACGCTCACGGGCCACAACAGCTACACGGGCGGCACCGTCCTCAAGGAGGGCGTACTGGCCGCCGCCTCGGCGCATGCCCTGGGGCACGGCGACGTCCGGGTGTCCGGCGGGACGCTGCGGGTGGCGACCAAGTCGTCGGTGCAGATCCACGGCACGTACGCGCAGGAGTCGTCCGTGCTGGAGGCCACCCTGCGTTCGGGACGCGGCCCCGCCCTGGAGGTGACGCGGCGCGCGGTGCTGGGTTCCGGCAGCGTGCTGTCGCTGCGGCTCGACGCCGACAAGCCGCCGGCCGCGGGCAGCACGGTGCGCGTCCTGGCCGCCCAGGGACTGCGCGGCCAGTTCGACCGCGTGGAGCTGAACTCGGACACGCTGCGGGCCGTACCCGTCTACACGACGGAAGGTCTGTCGGTACGACTCCTGAAGCGGTGACGCCCCGGGGGGCGGGAGCTGATGCGAAAGTGGGCGCATGGGGCGCCCCGAGGATCACTCCCGCCACCCCGCGGCCGGTGTCGCCGCGGGGCGGATCATGGCGCACGAACAGCACTCGGTCCTCGATCCCGTCGCCCGCGACGGTGAGGAACACCCCCCGCCGCGGGTGACGGCGCCCCGGCCGCCCGGCCGGCCCGGCCGGCGGTGGCTGCTGCCGCTGCTCGTGTTCGTGCTGCTCGCGCAGATGGCCGCCGCCATGGTCACCACTGCCGTACAGCAGACCCCCACCATCGACGAGCCCGTGTACGTCGGCACGGCCGCCGACTATCTGCACGAGCACCAGCTGCGCCTCAACCCCGAACATCCGCCGCTCGGCAAGCTCGTGATCGCCGCCGGGGTGGCGGTCGCCGACCCGCACGTGGACACGTCGTACACCGGCGACCAGGGCGCCTTCGGACGGCATCTGCTGTACGAGTCCGGGAACGACCCCTGGCGGCTGATGTTCTGGGCCCGGCTGCCGGTGATCGCGCTGACGCTGCTGTCCGGGCTGGTCGTGTTCGCCTTCGCCCGTGAACTCGCGGGCGCCGGGGCCGGGTTGGCGGCGCTGGCACTCTACGCCTTCTCCCCCGACGTCATCGCCCACGGCTCGCTGGCCACCCTCGACGTGCCGGCCGCGGGGTTCGTGCTGACGTCGGCCTGGCTGGCGTGGCGGGCCCGCCTGCGGCCCCGCCTGTACGTGCCGCTGTCCGGACTGGCGCTCGGCGCCGCGCTGGCCACCAAGATGAGCGTGCTCCCGGTCGTCCCGGTACTGCTCGCGCTGGCCGCCTGGTCGGTGTGGCGCGCGGGTGCGCAGGACCGGCGCAGAACCCTGCTGCGCGCGGCCGCCGCGGCTTGCGTCGCCGCTGCGGTCGCCGTGGCCGTCGTATGGGCCGCGTATCTGGTGGTCGATCCGCGGTTGCGCTGGTCGCCCGAGGAGCATGTGCCGTCCGTGCACGGGCTGAAGGGGCTGCTCGTGCAGCTGATGCCGTTCCCCGAGGCGTACCGGGACGGCATGCGGATCCAGTTCGGCTTCGAGAACTACCCGTGGCAGGGCTTCCTGTTCGGGCATCTCTACACCGGGTCCCTCTGGTACTACCTGCCGGCCGCGCTGCTGGTGAAGACGCCGCTCGGCATGCTCGCCCTGTGGGCCGCGGGTGCCGTCGCGATGGTGGCGGTACGGCGGCTGCGGCCGGCGGCGCCGTACGTGCTGGTGCCCGCCGGCGTGCTGCTGGCGGCGGCCATGACCGGGTCACGCGACTTCGGGACGCGGTACGCGCTGTTCGTGCCGATGTTCCTGGCGGTGGCCGCGGGCTGTGCACCCGCGGTGCGGTGGCGGTGGGCGCCGCTGGTGACCGGGGTGCTGGTGCTGTTCGTCGCGGTGAGCTCGCTGCGGACGTTTCCCTACTATCTGCCGTACTCCAACGAGGCGTTCGGCGGTCCGGCCAAGACGCATCTGCGGCTGCACGACTCCAACGTGGACTGGGGCCAGGACCTGGGCCGGCTCGCGGACCGGCTGCGCGAGCGGTACCGGGGCGAGCGTATCTGGCTGGTGTACAAGGGCAGCGGCGTGCCCTCGTACTACGGCATCCACGCGTCCGACCCGCGCAAGGTGCCCGCCTCTGACGTGCACGGGCTGCTGGTCGTGTCGGACTCGTCGGTGGCCAAGGCGCAGGGACGGCTCGCCGAACTGATCGCAGGCAGCCGTCCGGTCGACGAGGTCGGGCATTCGATCACGATCTACCGCCGGTGACGCAAGTGCTGGGCGAGCAACCTGAGGATCCGTCCGCCGAGGGCCGGATGCCCTCGTACAAGCCCTGGTCAAAACGGTGTGTGAGCTATGTTGAAGCACTGTGGGAGACAAAGGAGGCGCACCGGTGCCATCGCCGCAGCAGGCACGCGCCCAGGCATCCGCGATCACCTCGGGCAAGACCGCTCCGGAGGCCGAGGCCGCCCCGGCCTCCCAGCTGCGAACACTCTTCGACCGGCCCCGGCTCTCCCCGGGCCAGCGGCGCATCGCCCAGTACCTGATCGAGCACATCACCGAGGCGGCGTTCCTCTCGATCACCGACCTCGCCGAGCGCGTCGGCGTGAGCCAGCCGTCCGTGACGCGTTTCGCCGCGGCGGTCGGCTTCAGCGGCTACCCGGCGCTGCGCGAGAAGCTCCAGTCGATCGCCCTCGGCACCCTGGCCGGCGGGCCCGCCGCGACCGAGGAGAACGGCAGCAACGAACTGCAGGCGGCGGTCGACGCCGAGATCGAGAACCTGGAGAACCTGCGGCGCGACTTCGCCGACCCCGACCAGCTCATCGACGTCGGCCGCAAGCTGTCGGCGTCCACTCCCCTGACCGTGCTCGGGCTGCGCATCTCGGTCTCGCTGGCCGAGTACTTCGCCTACGCCGCGCGCCGTATCCACCCGGACGTGCGGCTGGTGACGCGGGGTGGCAGTGTCGCCTACGACGCGCTGTTGCAGTCGCGTGAGGCGGGGGGCACGTGGGTGCTGGCGTTCTCGATGCCCCGGCATGCCCAGGAGACCCTCACGGCGGTGCGGGTCGCGCGCAGCGCCGGGCTGCGGATCGCCCTGGTCACCGACCTGGCGCTGGGGCCGGTGGCCGACGAGTCGGACGTGGTCTTCGCCACCGGCACCGGCTCCCGCCTGGTCTTCGACTCCTACGCGGCGCCGGGCGTCGTCGCCGCCGCGCTGCTGCAGGCCATGACGGACGCCGATCCCGAGCGCACCCAGGCCCGGCTCGAGGAGTACGAGCAGATCTCCGACCAGCACCAGTTCTTCCTCCGGGACTGAGTCCCGCACCCCACTCCTGCCATACGGCATTACAAAGGGACCTTTCACAACATATCGCGCATGAATGTTTTCATACGTCTTGCAAAGCGGACGGCATATATAAATACTGCTCACGCGTCACCCGGACACCCGAAGCCGCCGTCTCCTACCCGCGTCGGCGCCCGGGGTGTCCGGCCGGGCCTCGCCTGCGCGAGCGCCCGTGGCGGCCCCGGTCATCCCCTAGACCGGGGCCGCCCGCCCTCGTCGGACCACCCTCACGACGCCGCACACCGGAAGCGATGACCATGACACTGACGACGACCACGCGCATCACCTCGGACTGGCCGTGCCAGGTCAAGGCACCCGGCTCCTACGACTGGGAGCGTTCGGCGGCGAAGTGGCTGCGCGAACTGGTGCCGGCGCGCTACGCCAGCTACCCGGCCCTGATCCGCCACCCGGTGCTGCTCGCTCGTCATGCTCAGATCCAGGTCCAGCACGAGATCCGGGTGGCGCGGACCGCGCTGCAGACCGCGCGCGCCGATCTGCCCGCGCTCGGCATGCCGGAGTCGGTCATCGAGCACACGATCAAGCTGTACGCGGCGGAGGTGCTGCAGCTGCAGCACATCGCGCGCAGCGTCCGGGCGGTCACCCAGGCACTGATCGACTCCGGGCGCTGACCCCGCAGAGTCCGGTTGCGCGGGGCATGATTCGTGCCACGCGTGGCACACGTGGTGAGCATGAGCACCACCCAGTTGCGCAGGCGCGATCCGGTCACCACCGTGCTGACCTGGCAGGTGCGTCCCGGCCGGGAAGCGGAGTTCGAGGAGTGGACCCGCGGGATCACCCGCTGCGCCAGACGGTTCCCCGGCAACGAGGGCGTCTCCTGGCTGCGCCCCGAGGACGGCCACCGCTACCACGCGGTGCTGCGCTGGTCCGATCCGGAGCGGCTGACGGCCTGGCTGGAGTCCGCCGAGCGGGCCGAGTGGCACGCCCGGATCCAGGGGATCGCCACCGAGGCCGACGACGAGCGGCAGTCGACGACCGGCATGGAGACCTGGTTCAGTCTGCCCGGCACCACCGCGCAGTCCCCGCCCCGCTGGAAGATGGTGCTGACCACCTTCCTCGGCGCCTATCCGTGCACCCTGCTCATCCAGTGGCTGGTGACGCCCCGCACCACGGCCTGGCCGCTGCCGCTGCGCGCGGCCGTGTTCCCGATCGTGCTTCTGCCCGTACTGACCTACCTGGTCATGCCGCTGCTGAGCCGGTTGTTCCGGCTGTGGCTGTACCCGCCGCCCGACGGTTGACCGCGGCGGGCACGCCCCGGCGTCCACCGCGACGGTCCGGGGCTTCTTCTTTCGAGTGAAGCCCGAGGGGACAAGCCCCCGGTCAGACGCCCCTACTTGTGCAATGCTCGACGCGTGACGAGCGAACCAGCCACGCCGGCGGAGTCCCGGACCGCTCCCGACACCGCCTCGCTGGCCAAGGTCGTCGCAAGGCAGCGCGCCGAGATGGACCGGCTGCGGCACCTGGCGGCGATGTCGGCCGTCCTGGAGCAGGCCAAGGGTGTGCTCATGGCGCTGACCGGCTGCTCCCCCGGTGCCGCCGAGGAGCTGCTGCAGCAGCGCGCCGAGGCCGGCGCCCGCTCGGTGCTGGAGGAGTGCTGGATCACCCTCGGCAGCCTGCCGCCGCCGGGCGGTGAGGCCCCCGAGACACAGCCCGCCGCCTCCCTCGAGTCGGCCGTGCCGCCCGCGCGGGACGAGGCCGCCGTCGAGGGTTCCGCGGTCCTCGGCGCCCTCGCCAGGGAACTCGTCCACGTCGCCACACCGCAGGATCTCGCCCACTGTCTGCTGGAGCATCTCGCGCCCGAGGTCGGCGTCGACGCGATCATGATCTATGCGCGGCTGCCCGCCGGAGGACTCGAACTGGTCGGCCACGTCGGCATCGACGACACGCTCGCCGCCCAGTGGCGCCAGGTCCCGCCGCTCAGCGGGATCGCCGCCCTCGCCGCACTGCGGGCGGGCGAGCCGCGCTGGCTGGAGGACGTGGCGGCGGACCGGAAGCGGTATCTGCTGATCGGTGATCCGCCCGACCGCTGGTCGTCGCGCGCCTGGCTGCCCGTGCCGGCCGGCGCCTCGCCGAACGTGTGCATCGGCGTCCTGCGCACCCGTCAGGGGCGGTTCACCGCGAGCGAGCGGGCCCATCTGCAGGCGGCCGCCCGGCTGTGCGGCGGCCGTCTGCACGCGTTCGACACCGGTCCGCAGGCCGCCGCCGACGCCGCCGCCGACGCGGTGCAGACCGTCTTCGACGCACTGTCCGGCGCCGCCATGCTGCTCACGCCGCTGCCGGCCGCCTCCGGAGGGATCGAGGACTACCGCATCGACGCCGCCAGCGCGCAGGCCGACGACGTGGTCGGCCGCGCCGGGCGCGAGCTGGTCGGCCGGCGGTTCCAGGAGGCCTGCCCGGCGCTGGCGGGCGAGCCGCTGTGGCAGGGCCTGCGCAGCGCGCTCGCCACCGGGGAGCCGTACGAGAGCGAGCCGTTCGCGCATCACGAGGTCGTGGACGGTGTCGCGGAGCTGTCCACGTACACGGTGCGCGCGGCACGGCTGGGCGACGGACTGGTGGTGACCTGGGTGCGGCACGGCTCCTCGGACCGCCAGGAGCAGCGCCTTGCGGACGTGCAGCGGCTGGGCAGCCTCGGCTGGGCGAGCTGGAACCTGGTCACGCACGAGGTCACCTGGTCGTCGCACGTCTTCTCGCTCCTGGGCCGCGACCCCGCCGAAGGCCCGGTCGGCCTCACCGACCTCCCGGACCTCGCCCTGCCCGAGGACGTGCCCGCGCTGGCCCATGCCATCGGCGAACTCCTGGGCGGGCGCGGGCCGTTCGACGTCCCCTTCCGGATCAGGACGGCCGGCGGGCTACGGCATCTGAGAGCCGTGGCCGAGGCCGTACCCGACGTGCACGGAACGCCCGTCGAGGTGCACGGCGTCGTACAGGACCTCACCGCGCAGCGCAGCGCGGAGCTCGCCCTCGTCGAGAGCGAGCGGGCCATGCTCACCCAGCACGACGTGCTGCGCGCCGAGCGGACGCTGGCCGGCCGGCTGCAGCACGCCCTGCTTCCTCTGCCCACCAGGCCCGTGCGGCTGACCGGGCTGTACGTCGAAGTCGTCTATCTGCCCGCCCAGTCGGGCATCCACGTCGGCGGCGACTGGTTCAGCGCCATCGAACTGCCCGACGGCAAGGCCCTGTTCGTGGTCGGTGACGTCGCCGGGCACGGCATCGACGCGGTCGCCACGATGGCCCAGCTCCGCTTCACCGCCAAGGGCATGGTCATCACCGGGTCCTCGCTGACCGGCGCCCTCGCCCGGCTCAACACGCTGCTGCTGCACTCCCGTGACACCCATGGCACCGCGACCATGGTCCTCGCCCGGTACGACCCCACGGAGCGCCGTCTGGTCTGGGCGCAGGCCGGTCATCCACCACCGCTGCTGCTGCGCGACGGCCAGGCGCGCTATCTCGACCGTCCGGGCGGCATGCTGCTCGGGGCGAGTGCCACGCCGTCCTTCCAGGAGGCGGAGTGCCTTCTGCGGCCGGGCGACCGCGTCATCCTCTACACCGACGGACTGGTCGAGCGGCCGGGGGAGGGACTCGACCGGGGGCTGAAGCGGCTCGCCGAGGCCGTCACGACCCACCACACCGACGAGCCCGGCTCCCTGCGGCCGCTGCTCGCCGCGTTGCTGGAGGGCGAGCGGCGCGACGACGTCTGCGTGCTCGACATCAGGGTTCCGCGGGACGAGGAGTAGCCGGCGGCACCGACCCGGCCGGGGGATCTGTCAGTCGTCGCCGCGATGCCGCCAGTACCAGAACACGCCCACGACAAGAGCCAGTAGGAACACGGCGGGCAGCACCAGGCCCGGGATGCGGGAGCCGGTCATCGGTCATGGCTTTCGGGTCGGGACGGGCGGGACGCCACGTACGCCGGCCCTGTGCCCATATGGTGACGCGTGACAGTCCCTTGTCCAGGCCCTCCACCAGGTCTTTCCCCACCCGTTGCACGGTGTTCGAGCCTGCGTGCAGGCCACCGCGTCAGCCGGTGCCGGAACCCGTCCGGGACTCCAGCGATTGCCGGGTGTCGTTGCCGTAGACGCCGGTCTCGTCGCCCCTGATGCCGTACCAGAGCTGGAAGCGGGCCACCGCTGCCTTGAGGGTGGCGTCGTAGGTGCCGCTGGTGGAGCCGTTGGCGTAGACGTCCGGGATGCGCAGCAGCCGTTCTTGCAGGTCGGTCACCGCGGGGCCGCTGTCGCCCTCGCGCAGGGTGCCTTCGCCGTCGGGGTCCGAGGCGCCGGTGGCGGTGGCGGTCGGGGTCGGCTCGGCGGACGCCGTCGGGTGGGGCGGCTGCGCGGCTGCGTCGTCGTTCCTGGCGACCAGCAGGAGGGCGGAGCCGAAGCCGATGACGGCGGCCGCGGCGACGCCGATCGTGATGGCGGCGCGGCGCAGCCCCGGCCCGAAGCCGAACCGGCCTTCGGGGGGTGCCGAGTTGCGGCCGTCCACGCGCACGGGCGGCAGTTCCTGCGTCTCGCCCTCGTCCCAGGACCGCGAGTCCGGTACGGCGACGGACTCGAGGTCGCCGGTGCCCTGCTCCATCTCCTTGAACAGCTCCGCCAGGGCGTCGGTGCGGCGCGGGCGCAGGACGACGATGGGCTCCAGCGGCGGACGGTCGTGCGACCCGGATGCGGACGGTGTGGGCACTGTGCTCTCCTTCCGTCCCGTGATCACGGGACTCTCCGCCTTCCCCGAGGAGTGATACGCGGCCGCCGCCCCGGGAGTTCAGCGATCCGGTGCGGATGCGCACGGGATCACCGGCCGGCTGGGGTGAGCGCTCTTCAGCCCCGAGGGGAGCACTGAGTTCCCTGTCAGGTGTGCACTGAGTGCCATCAGTACGTTTGGGGTGCTACGTTCCCGTCCATGAAGACGGAGCCGGCGGCCGGGAAGCCACCGATGCGGGACGCGCTGGTGGCGGCGGCCTTCCAGCTGTTCCTGGAGCGGGGCTACGAGCAGACGACCGTTGACGACATCGTGGCGCTGGCCGGCGTGGGACGGCGGTCGTTCTTCCGCTACTTCCCCTCCAAGGAGGACGTGGTCTTCCCCGACCACGAGCGCTGCCTGGCCGACATGACGGCGTTCCTCGCCGACGGCGCGGACGAGGACGAGCCCGTGCAGCGGGTCTGCGACGCGGCCCGGCTGGTGCTGCGGATGTACGCCGAGAACCCGACCTTCTCCGTGCAGCGCTACCGGCTGACCAAGAAGGTGCCGGGGCTGCGGGCGTACGAGCTGTCGGTGGTGTGGCGCTACGAGCGCGCCCTGGCCGAGTATCTGCGCGCCCGCTTCGCCGCCCGGCGCGGCGGCACGCTGCAGGCCGACGTGATCGCGGCCGCGGTGGTGGCGGCGCACAACAACGCGTTGCGGTCCTGGCTGCGTTCGGACGGCGAGGGCGACTCCGAGGCCGCGGTCGACCACGCCCTGGGCTACGTCCAGTCCGCCTTCGGCGAGCCGCCCGCGCACCGCGGCGGCGCGGAGCCCGAGGACGTGGTGGTCGTCGTCTCCCGGCGCGACGCACCCCTGTGGCGGGTCGTCCAGGAAATCGAGTCCGCTCTTGGTCGGAATTGAGGGTACGCAGTGCCTTTACCTGTGGCACTGAGTGCCATACATTGAGGTCGTGCACGGTGGCACGGTGAACCGCGCACGTGCGTGCACGGGCACCCGCGCACGCGGGATTCCGGCCGAGCGCAGGGAGTTGACCAGCGTGTACCACCACTCAGGAAGCGTTGTTCGTGAGGCAGCCGGCTCCGCGACGGGACTGCTGGACGCCGCGAAGTCCGAATCGGACGCCATCCTCTTCCAGCGCTGCACCTGGTGCGGCACCGCCATGTACCACCGGCTGCTGTGTCCGGTCTGCCAGGGCGGCGACCTGCGTACGGAGCGCAGCGAGGGCGTGGGCACGGTCCGCCACTCGACGATCGTGCACCGCAACACCCCGGCCGCACGCAATGTGTCGCTCGTCGAGATGGCCGAGGGCTTCGTCGTACGGGGTCGGGTCATGGGCCCGCCGATCGGCATCCACAGCGGTGACCGGGTACGGCTGTCGACGGCCAAGGACCCGGTCCGCGGCGAGCCGGTCTTCCAGCTGGTCGACGAGCCCTACCGCGCCTGGACCTGACGCTCCCCCACCCCGGGCACCACATCCCGTACGGCCACGGGACGCCCGGTGTCGAAGCACCGGTTGGCGGCGAGCCCCACCGCCAGGGCCAGGGCGCCGTCGCGTTCGGTGGCCGTGGGATGCGCGGCCCCGCCCTGATCCGCCCCGCCCGTGTCCGCCGTACCGGAGTCCACGGGTCCGAACAGGGCGTCGAGCATGCGGGGGTCTCCCCCGCCGTGGGCCTCGTGGGCGACGTCGAGCGGGACCTCGACCGGCGGCCGCCACAGCGTGCGCAGGGCGAGCCGGGCGCCGCCCGCGTGTTCCGCGGCCGTGTCGCCGTGCACGGCGCCGCTGTCCGAGGCGATGCGGGTCTGCGGCTGCGCCCAGCGGCTCTCCTCGACCTCCAACTCCAGGCGGCCGGCGCTGCCGTTGAACATGACCCGGTACCCCTCCCACGGGGAGTAGGCGGTGAGGTGGTACGTCATCGTCGCCCCGCGCGAGTAGCGGACCAGGACCGCCATGTCGTCCTCGATGGTGACCGGGCCGCCGAAGACGTTGCGGTCGCGGAGGTAGCCGTCGTCCTGCTCGGCGTCGAGGTAGAGGGCGCGCAGGGTGTCGTTGGCGGCCAGGTCCAGCGCGAAGGGGTCGTCGGCGGCCGGTTCGGCGCCGTGGGCACGGTCGTAGTCCCGGCGCAGTCCGTGGCGTTCGCCCGCGGCACGGCCGTAGAAGCCGAGCCGTCCGTAGCCGAACACCTCGTGCGGCTCGTCGGCGAGCCACCAGTTGACCAGGTCGAAGTGGTGGCTGGACTTGTGGACCATCAGGCCGCCGCTGTTGATCTTCTCGCGGTGCCAGCGGCGGAAGTAGTCGGCGCCGTGGCGCACGTCGAGGACCCACTCGAAGTGGACGGAGAGGATCTCGCCGATCGCGCCGTCGGCGAGCAGGGCGCGCACCCTCTCGTGGACCGGGTTGAAGCGGTAATTGAACGCGACGGTCAGGGAGTTGCCGGTGGCCCGCACCGTGTCGAGGATGCGGGCGCAGCGGGCCGCGTCCACGGTCATCGGCTTCTCGGTGACCACGCGGCAGCCCGCCTGCAGGGCCGGGACGATGTAGCGGTCGTGGGCCGCGTCGACGGTGGTGACGACGACCTCGTCGATGTCCTCCTTGGCGAGCAGCTCGGCGAAGCCGTCCGGCTCCCAGGTCGTGGCGGCGGGTTCGCCGGCGGCGGTCAACAGCCTGTTGTGGAAGGCCATTCGGGTCGGGTTCGGGTCGCACAGGGCGGCCACGCGGTGGCCGGGGCGTGCGGCGAGGCCGCGGGTGAAGGTCTGGGCACGGTGGCCGGTGCCGACGATCGCGGCGCGCAACGGGGTTCGGCTCATGCGGGTGCCCTATCCCCGAGTCGGCGCGTGCATGCCTCCTCGGCCGGGTTGGCCTGATCGCGCCCCGGACGCCCGCCGGTTGCCCGGACACAGGCAACCCACAGACTCCCGTTGCCGTCCTCCGAGACGCAAGAGGCCCCCGCTGACCAACGGGGCGCCTGTGCTCATGACTTGAGGAGGGCAACCTTGTTCCGTGCCCGGCGAATATGGGTCACCGCTGCGGCGGTGCTCGCGATGGCGGGGGGATCGCCAGGGCTGGCACAGGCGGCACCGCCGTCGGACGCCAGACCGACGGCAGCGGCCGACGACAACAACGGCGGTCTTCCGCCGGGCTGGCGGATCACCGGGGAAGGTGACGCACGGCAGCTCGTCTGGCGCTCGACGGCGCCGGTCGCGATGGGGGACGCGCGCGTCGACTTCTACGCCGGGGACCGGCTGCTCGGCCACCCGACGCCCGGAAAGGACGGGCGTACGTACCGCCTCGACCTCGAACGGGTCCGGACGGCAGGCAAACTGACGGATCTTCATGTACGCGCGGGTGGGCGGCAGTTGGACGCCGCAGGCCGCACCGAGACGCCGGGCGGCCGGAGTGCGGCGGCAGCGGCGCAGCCGCCCGCGCAGCTCCCGGCGAACTCCGTCGACCCGGGCAAGCCGGGCTCGTACCGCACGGCCACCGGCGAGTACGACCTCGACCCGGTGAAGCTGCCCGGCTTCCCCGAGCCGGTCGAGATGCGCGCCGTCGTGGTCGCACCGAAGGGCGCCACCGGGCAGCGGCCGCTCGCGCTGTTCCTGCACGGCCGCCACGCCACCTGCTACAAGGGCGACGACGTCACCGGCGACTGGCCCTGCCCCACCG
Source organism: Streptomyces sp. NPDC047043 (assembly GCF_040644055.1). NCBI lineage: Bacteria > Bacillati > Actinomycetota > Actinomycetes > Kitasatosporales > Streptomycetaceae > Streptomyces > Streptomyces sp. NPDC047043. Next base: position 44,280 of record NZ_JBEYVO010000008.1, on the reverse strand, counting down.
GCACGAAGTCGATCCCCAGCTACCGGGGCTATCTGCGCGACCAGCAACTCCTGGCCTCCCAGGGCTATGTGACCGTGTCGATCTCCGCCAACGGCATCAACGCCCAGGACTACGCGGCCGAGGACGGCGGTGCCCAGGCCCGCTCCTCGCTGGTACGGCAGCACCTGGCCCGCTGGGCCGACTGGGCCGCCAACCCGGCCTCGGCACCCGCGGTCGTACGCAACGCCCCGAAGGCGGACCTGTCCCGCGTGCTGCTCGTCGGCCACTCGCGGGGCGGCGAGGGCGTGAACCGCGCGGCCATGGACAGCCTCTACCCGCCGCCGGCCGCGCAGGACGGCTACCACGGGCCGGTGCGCTGGCACATCCGCGGCACCGTCCTGATCGGACCGACGATCTTCGGCCAGAATCCGGTCGCGGACGTGCCCTCGGCGACGATCCTGCCGGGCTGCGACGGCGACGTGTCCGACCTCCAGGGCGAGGTGTTCGTCGACGGCACCCGCTCGGTCAGCAACGGCAAGGCCCTGCACAGCGCCGTGTACGTGATCGGCGCGAACCACAACTTCTTCAACACGGAGTGGACTCCGGGGCAGGCCCAGGCGCCCTCGGACGACGACTTCTACAACGACCCCGAGCACCGCGACCCGGTGTGCTCGCCGGGCACCGCGACCCGGCTGACCGCGAACCAGCAGCACAAGGCCGGCAGCACGTACATCGCGGCGGCGGCGCGGCTGTTCGTCGCCGGTGACGACCGGGTACGGCCGCTGCTCGACGGCTCGGGCAGGCGGGCACCGTCGGCCGACCCGGCGCGTGTGCTCACCCACGCGGTCGGCGCGAACCGCGGCGGTGGTTTCCTGCCGGACGGCGAGTTCACGGTGACCGGAGGACGGCTGTGCTCGGCCGTGGACCCGGACGACCACGTGGCCTGCCTCGGATCCGGGGTGAAGGGGGCCTCCCCGCACTTCGCGCAGTGGGACACGGAACGCGAGGTCGGCCGCCGCGCGGTCGCGCTGAACTGGTCGGCGCCCGGTTCCGCCGTGACGCTGCGTCCGGGGACCCCGGTCGGACTGACCGGTTCCAAGGGCCTTTCGCTGCGGGTGATCGTGCCGCCCAACTCGACCGGCACCAAGCTCGACGTGTCCCTCACCGACACTCACGGCAAGCGGGCCACCCTCGGCCGCGTCCGGGTCGACGGGCTGCCGGGCACCGGGCAGACGGCCTCCTACTGGGCGCGGGAAGTCCGCGTCCCGCTGACCGCTGCGGCTCGTGCCGGACTCGACCTCAAGCACGTCAAGTCCCTCGAACTGACGCCGCGTTCGACCAAGGGACGGGCCTGGCTGATGGACGCCTGGGGCTGGCGCCCGGGCACCCCGGCGGTGCGGGAGGCCGCGCTGCCGCGCGTCGACGTCGGCCGTACGACGGTCAAGGAGGGCGACTCGGGCGTCCGTACGTACCAGGTGCCGGTGCAGGTGTCCGGGCAGGGCAGCGGGCAGGTGCGGGTGTACGTCGTCGACCCGGCCACCGGCAAGACGGAACAGCACCTGGTCACGGTGCGTCCGGGCGGCCACGACATCGACGTACCGGTGCAGGTGAAGGGCAACACGCGCTTCTCCTACGACGTCGACAACACGGTGCTGGTCAAGGCCGTGCGGGGCGCGGTGATCGGCTCGTACCGCGGCGGGGTCACCGTGGAGAACGACGACCCCATGCCGACGGTCGGCGTGACGCCGGTGGCGGACCGGGTGACCGAGGGACAGCCCCTGAAGTGGAAGGTGACGCTGTCCGAGGCCGCGGACGTGGACATCTATCCGTACTTCGTCGTCCAGCCGGTCACCGGTGGTCCGGAGCTGTCCACGAAGGACGTCGACCCGGCGTGGCTCGACTCCGTCTCGGGTGAGAAGCCCGATCCGGAGCGGCCGCTGTCCCAGGTGAAGTACCTGGCCCTGTTCGCGGAGGTACCCGCGGGGAAGCTGAGCGCGGAGGTGAACCTGCCCACGGTCAAGGACCAGGTGGCCGAGCCCGCCGAGTCCGTCCGCTTCCAGCTGACCGACGACAACGGGAATCCGCAGCCGGGCGGGCCCGTGCTGAGCGGCACGGTGCTGGACGCGTCGTAGGCCGGGATCGGAAGGTGTGACGACCGCGCGGTTCTCCTCGGAGGGCCGCGCGGTTCGTCATGCGGTCGGGTCCGGGGTCACGCGGATGCCCACGGTCCCCTTCAGCCCCCGGCGCAGTCGGCTGCCGAGAAGGGTCAGCCGGCCGACGATGCCGTACTTGCGCGCGATCAGCTTGCGGTAGCGGGCGACGGTGGCCTCGTCGGTGATCTCGGCGCTCGCGGGCAGCTGGGCGCCGGTCGGGTTGCCGCGCAGGTCGCAGGGGCCGACGAGGATGTCGCCGCGCGCCCGGATCCGCTTGACCTTCCAGGAGTCGGCGACCGTCCACACACCGAGCGTGCCGCCGTCCCGCACCACCCAGACCGGGGTGGCGACCGGGGTGCCGTTCTTGCGATAGCTGGTGATCAGCACGTACTTGCCCGCCCCGAGCCGCTCCAGCGACGTGTCGTCCATGGCGGAAGTCTAGGCATCCATCGGCTTCCCGAGGAGTTCGAGGTAGCGGCGGGCGAAGAGGTAGGCGTCGCCTGGCCAGCGCGCCGACACGTAGGTGCCGTCCTGAACGACGAAGGCGTGGGTGTCGTCGGTCTCGGTGCCGCGCCGGGTGAGGACGCGGGGGCCGCGTTCGAACTGGGCGGCCGGATCGGCGAGGGCGGAGCGCACTTCTTCCTCGACGTATGCCGGGTAGGTGCGGTAGTAGCGGCCGAGGCGCCAGGCGGTGGTGACGTAGGCGGTGCGTTCCATGTACTTGGGCAGGCAGGTGGTGCGGCGGTCGGCCAGGACGCTGCGGCCGGTGCCGGGGTCCTGGGTGCGGGCCAGGACCAGCACGCCATGGCAGATCGCGCCGACCGGCCGGCCGAGCGCCCAGAACCGGGCCACCTGTTGCTGCAGGTCGGCGGATCCGAGGTACTGCCGCATGCCGGGCGCGTGTCCGCCCGGCAGCAGCAGTCCGTCGTACGCCGTCATGTCCACGTCGGCCCAGGCGACGGTGGCGGTGAATTCCGGGGCCGCGGTGAGCTGTTCGTAGAACTGTTTCGGCTCGTCCTCCGCACCGAGCTGCCCGAACAAGACACCGGTCAGCAGGCGGGGATCGGCCGCGAGCCGGGTGCCGGCACGCTCGGTGGCAAAGACGACCTCGTGCCCGGCGTCGGTGAGCAGCCGCCAGGGCACGGCGACCTCGGTGACGTCGAAGTCGTGGTCGGGGACGGGCATCAGCACGCGCATGGGGCCATCATGCAGCGCTGTCACGTGTCCATGACACCCGACCCCCGGCGTCCATGACGTCCGTCCCGCTCAGCCGAGCGCCGCCGCCATCCGCCGTACGCCCTCCGTGAGCACCTCGGGCGAGGTCGCGAGGTTCAGGCGCGCGTGTCCTGCCCCGCCCGTCCCGAAGGGGATCCCGGAGTTCAGCGCCACCCGCCCGCGTTCCAGGAAGACCTCGGCGGGATCGTCGCCCAGACCGAGCGTGCGGCAGTCGAGCCAGGCGAAGTACGTGCCCTCGCCCGGCCGGTGGGTGAGGGCGGGGAGGTGTTCGGCGAGCAGGTCGGTGAGCAGGCGCCGGTTGTCGTCGAGGCCGGCCAGCAGCGCATCGAGCCAGTCGGTACCGTCCCGCAGGGCCGCGGTGTGGGCGATGACACCGACGTGGCTGGGCCCATGGCTGACCTCCTCGGGCAGCCGGGCGAGGTCGGCGGCGGCCTCGGGGCCCGCGATCGCGAGCGCAGCCTTGAGCCCGGCCAGGTTCCACGCCTTCGACGCGGACATGAGGGACAGGCCGCTCTCCGCGCCGGTGACGCTCAGGTACGGCACGAAGTCGACGCCCGCGGCGGTCAGCGGCGCATGGATCTCGTCGGCGACGACGCGCACGCCGTACCGGTCGGCGAGGGCGGCGACGGCTGCCAGTTCCTCGGCGGTGTGCACGGTGCCGGTCGGGTTGTGCGGGCTGCACAGCAGGTAGGCGGCCCGGCGGCCGCCCGCGACGGCCTGCTGGAAGGTGGCCTCCAGCGTGCCGAAGTCGATGCGCAGGTCAGCACCGAGCGGGGCTTCGAGGACCTGCCGGTCCATGTGCCCGACGAACTGGAAGAACGGCGGATACACAGGCGAGTTGACGACCACCGGGTCCCCGTGCCCGGTGACCAGCTTCAGCATCTCGACGACGCCGAGCATGACGTCCGGCACGATCGCGGTGCGCTCCACCGCGAGCCCGCCCCACCCCCACCGCTTGTCCGCGAAGCCGGCCAGCGCCTCGGCATAGGCGGTGCCCGCGGGATATCCGGTGTCCCCGGACTCGAGTGCCTGGTTGACTGCGGTGACGACGGGTTCGGCGAGGGGTACGTCCATTTCGGCCACCCACAGCGGCAGCACATCGGCCGGATAGGTGCGCCATTTCATGCTCGTACGACATCGCAGGCGGTCGAGGGAGAGTGCGCGCAGGGGATTCGGTTCACCGGACGTGTCGTGCGGGATGCTGGTCATGGGGCACAAGATAGGGGGCTGTGGTGTGACCTGGAACGTCCTGGAAGTCGGCTGCGACGAGTCGGGGTCGGACGGCGAGAATCTCACCGGCGGGAACACCGATGTGTTCGCGCACGCCAGTGTGCGGCTGCCCGTCGATTCCGCGGCCGGACATGTACAGGAGGTCCGGGACCGCATTCGCTCGCCCGCGTCGGAGTACAAGGCCAATCATCTGCTGCGGGAGAAGCATCGGGCAGTGCTGGAATGGCTGCTCGCGCCCGAGGGGCCCATGCACGGGGCCGCCCATGTGCATCTGACGGAGAAGGCGTTCTTCGTCGTGGACCGGGCGACCGATCTGCTGCTCGGTGAGAGTGCCCCGGCCCTGGTGCTGTTCCGGGAGGGGCGGCGGGTATTCGGGGACGAGCAATGGCAGGAATTCCTGGAGGCGGCCAATCAGCTTCTGCGCGTCAGGAACGACGGGGAACCGTCGCAGCCCGCAGACGTCTTCTTCCGTACGGTGGACGACTTGCGGCGCGCGCATTCCGGTACGGATGTCGCCCCGGTCCTGGAAAGGCTGGCGGCGACCCGTTCCCGTGCCGATTCCTACCGGGCCGCGATTCTCGCAGGTCCGACCCTGGTTCCGGTGCTCAATCCGCTGCTGCCCGCCATCCTCAGAACCGCCGCCTACTGGAGTGCGGACGGCCGTCCCGTCCATCTGGTGCACGACCGGCAGAACATGCTGACGCCGGAGCGCATCGCCTGGATCGAGGAGACGGCACGGCTGTCCGGAATCGGGCTCGACGGCATGCGGCTCGTGCAGGCACGGCTCGATCCGCGGGTGCAGCTGGCCGACTTCCTCGCCGGGATCGCCCGCAAGCTCGCCTCCGACGAACTGAACCGCCGGGCGGACCCGGCACTGACCGCTCTGCTGCGCCCGTACGTGGATACGGCGTCCGTGTGGGGCGACGAGGCCGGCTGGGCGCTGCTCGGGGGAGGAAACCGGGGAGAAAACACCCGCTCCGCACCCTCGGCAGACATCAACTCCGCCGTCTAGATTGCCGGTTGTCGTCGTACGATCGCACCACCAGGCACTCCAGGAGCTGAGCCCGTGACGGAGAAACCGGCAGCCACGGAAGAACCCGCCGCGGCACTGCGCAGACGCATCGACACACTGCGCCCGCACACGGCGCGGATCTGGAACTACTGGCTGGGCGGCGGGGACTACTACGAGGTCGACCGGGTCGCCGGTGACCGGATCCGCGAACTGCACCCGGGCATCGGCGAGTACGCCCTCGCCGACCGGCTGTTCCTGGGACGCGCCGTGCATCATCTCGTCGCCGACGCCGGCATACGGCAGTTCCTCGACATAGGCACCGGGCTGCCCACCGCCGACAACACGCACGAGGTCGCCCAGCGGCTGGCCCCGGACACCAGGGTCGTCTACGTCGACAACGACCCGCTGGTCCTGGCCCACGCCCGCGCGCTGCTCACCAGCACGCCCGAGGGCCGTACGGACCATCTGGACGCGGATCTGCGCGAGCCCGAGGCGATCCTGGAGCGTGCCGCCGAAACGCTGGACCTCAGCCGGCCGGTCGCGCTGATGCTGCTCGGGGTGGTCATCTTCCTCGGCGACGAAGAGGACCCGTACGGCGTGGTGCGGCGGCTCATGGACGCGCTGCCGTCCGGCAGTCATCTCGTGCTGTCCCACACCATCACGAGTCCGGCACTGCCCGAGGTGGACGAGGCGGTCCGGTTCTGGAACGAGCACGGCACGCCGAGGCTGACCCAGCGCACCCCCGAGGATGTCGCCCGGTTCTTCGACGGACTGGAGCTGCTGGAGCCCGGCGTGGTGTCGTGCTCGCACTGGCGGGCGGAGCATTCGGACGTGCCGGTAGTGGCCATCCACGGCGGAGTGGGCCGCAAGAGGTAGAAGATCGTCCGTTCACTGAACGCGGACGCCCCCGCACACGTATGGAGAGAGGGCCCTCAACGACCGGAGTGCCCCGCGGTGTTGAACCGCGCGTTCGGGTACGGGAGTCATGCATGAGGCACGCACGACGACGGATCGTCCGGCGAGTGACGCGGCTGGCGGCCGTCGGCGGCCTTCTCCTCGGAGGAGCGATGGTCACGCAGGCCGCCATGGCGAGCGAGACCCCCGGCACCTCCGCGCTGCCGTTCAGTGCCTCGGGGACCTCGGACAACCCCGGCGCCACGCTGGTCTCCCAGCTCGGCACCTCCCGTACGGCGGGCACCTGGATCGGCGCCGACGGGCGTCCGGTCGTCGCGGTGACCGACAAGCAGGCGGCGGCCGAGGTCGAGCGTGCGGGCGTCGAGGCGAAGATGGTCGGCCACAGCATGAACGAGCTGAAGGCCGCCACCAAGACGCTGCGCTCGGCACCCCGGGTGGCCGGCACGGCCTGGGTGATGGACTACCGAACGAACCAGGTGGTGGTGCAGGCCGACAGCACCGTCTCGGCCGGCGACTGGTCGAGCATGACCAAGGTCGCGAGCGGCATCGGCTCCTACGTCCGTATGGAGCGCACACAGGGCAAGTTCACGACCCGCCTCAACGGCGCGCAGCCGATCCTGTCGACCGGCGGGCGCTGCTCGGCGGGCTTCAACGTGACCAACGGGCAGAGCGACTTCATCCTCACCGCCGGGCACTGCGGACCCACCGGGTCGACCTGGTTCGCGGACAACCAGGGCAACCAGCAGCTGGGCAAGACGGTCCAGCAGAACTTCCCCGGCAGCGACTTCTCCCTGGTCCAGTACGCGAGCGGCTCGGCCGGCCAGGGCGCCGACATCGTGGCCATCGGCAACGGCAACGGGGTGCGCATCACGGGCGTCGGTGATCCGGCCGTCGGACAGCGCGTGTTCCGCAGCGGCAGCACCAGCGGGCTGCACGACGGCGAGGTCAAGGGGCTCGACGCCACCGTCAACTACCCGGAGGGCACCGTCACCGGCCTCATCGAGACGAATGTGTGCGCCGAACCCGGCGACAGCGGCGGCCCGATGTTCTCCGACGGCATCGCGCTGGGCGTGACCTCGGGCGGCAGCGGGGACTGCACTTCGGGCGGCACGACGTTCTTCCAGCCGGTGACGAAGGCGATGCAGGCGCTCGGCGTCCAGATGATCGTGTCGAAGCAGGCAGCCGCCGGGCAGAGCTCCTCGCCGTCGCCCGCGCCGTCCGCCTCCGCCACGCACAGCGCGATCGCACCGGGCTCCACGTCCCCCGGTTCCTCCGCCCCCGTGACGGGGATCGCCGACGGCTCGACCCTGCTGGCCCGGCTGACGAATCCCAGGAACATCGGTCCCGGGATGCTGGTCATCGGAGGCAGCCTGCTCGCCCTGGTGGCCACCCGCTACATCCGCGCCGAACAGGACCGCAAGGCGTACCGGCGCTACTACTCGGCGACTTGGGGCTGAGCCCTCAGCCGAGCGTCAGCAGGACCGTGGCCGCCGCCGCGCCCAGCAGCCCGGCCGTCTGCCACCGGGTGACCCGCTCGTGCAGCAGGGCGAGGCCGAGGACGACGGGGAGCGCCGGGTAGAGCGAGGCGAGGACCACGGCGACAGCGAGCAACTGCCGCTGGGCGGCGAGCAGGTAGAGGATCAGCCCGAGGGCGGCCCCGGCCCCGACGAGCAGCGCCTGGGCGGTGAGCCCTCCCGGCAGCCTCAGGCGCCGTCCGTGCCGCATCGCGGCGGGCAGCAGCACGAGTACGGCGGCGACGCGGCCGGCAGCCACGGGCCACAGTCCGGCGGCCGGCCCCGCCAGCCCGAGTGCGACGTACTGCACGGCGACGCCCGCGCTGGCGAGCAGCCCGTCCCGTACCTCACCGCCGGCACCCTCCCGGTCCGATCCCCCGCCGCCGGCGACGAGCCAGAGCGCGGGCACGGTGACCACGATGCCCGCCCAGGCCAGGACGCCCGGGCGGTCGCCGAGGGCGAGCACCCCGCACAGCACGGACAGGGCGACACCGGTCACCGCGCTGACCGGCACGACGACGCTCATCGCGCCGCGGCTCAGCCCGCGGTTGAGGAAGTGCATGGCGGTGCCGCTGCCGACGCCGGACAGGGCACCCCAGCACAGGTCGGATGCGCGCACGGTGCCGGCAGTCACAAGGAGCCCGGCGGCGCAGGCGAGGACCAGGCCGCCGAGTTGGCCGAGGAAGGTGATCGAGGTGTGGGGCGCGCGACGGGACAACAGCCCGCCGGCGAAGTCGACGATGCCGTAGCAGACGGCCGAGGCCAGTGCGAGGAGAGGGCCCATCCGGTCAGGGGTGCCCCGGAGCGGGGCGCCGATGCACGGCGGCGGGCCTCAGCCGGAACTCTCAGGCGGCCCGCGCGGGCTGCGGGGCCGCGGCGGCCCACTCCAGGACGAGGCGCTGGTACTCCTCGCGCTGCTCGCCGCTCAGTGTCCCGCCCGACCGGCGCCACAGGGCCCGGATCTCCTCGTTGACCTCGGCCGCCGAGCGATCGGAGCGGGGTTCAACAGTGGTGGACATGTTGTGAAGCATACGGCTCCGGGGGTGAAGGCGCTGTGAGTAAGCTGACACGAATCGGGCCTATCGGACGTGTTGCTGATCACGTCCATGCGTCAAGATCCGTCGGTTAGTTCACGCTTCCACTGCCCCCAGGACCAGCACCTGGATGGCCAGGACGGCGGCGCCGCGGGCCCAGTCGTGAAAGTCGGACACCTTGGTCTCCAGGGCGACCGGGGCGGCCATCGGATGCCGGTTCGTCCGGATCGTCTCCTGCACTGTGTTCCCGGCCACGTCCATCAGCCCGACCCCCTCGCCCGCGAGCAGGATCTTCTGCGGCATGGCGAAGTTGGCGATCTGGGCGACGAGTGTGCCCAGGGCGCGCGCCGCCTCGTCGATGACGCGAGCCGGCATGGGCTCACCGGCGGCGGCCTGGGCGAGGATCTCCTCGTAGCCGTGGTCGCGGCCGGTGGCGGCCCGGATCTGGTAGCGGATACTGGAGATGGTCAGCAGCGAGACGGCGCTGCCGCGTTCCCCCTCGGGGGTGAGCGGCCCGGCGGGGTTGACGATCCAGTGGCGGCCGAAGCCGCGGTCCTCCTCGGCGCAGGACACCCGCTTGCCGCCCAGGACCAGGCCGTAGCCGATGCCGGCGCCGATGGTGAGGACGACGAAGCGGTCCAGCCCGCGGCCGGCCCCGAACCAGGTCTCGGCCTCCACGAGCGCGGCGACATCGTTCTCGACGACCACCGGCAGCCCGGTCCGCTCCTCGACGAGCCCGGCCAGCGGGACGTCCCGCCAGTGCAGGAAGGGTGACTCCCCCACCACGGCACGGTCCTCGACCAGGCCGCCCACGCCGATGCCGATACCGGCGAGACGCGGGTGCGCACGGGCGAGCTCGTCCGTCATCTCCGCGAGCAGGTCGGCGACTTCGGCCGGATCATGGCTGGTCAGCGGGCGGTCGTAGCGGGCGACGATGTCGCTGCGGAGGGTGGTGACGACGCCGTAGACCATGTCGTCGGTGATCTTGTAGCCGATGAAGGAGCGGGACTCGGCGACGACGTCGAGCGGCTGCGAGGGGCGTCCCTGGCGCACCTCCGCCGGGGTGCCGGCCTCGGTGACCTCGATCAGCAGGCCCGACTCGATCAGCGGTTTGGTGAGCCGGGTGAGACTGCCCTGGGACAGGTCGAGCCGTCGGGCGAGTTCGGTGCGCGACAGCGGGCCGCCCAAGAGCACCTCGATCGCCACCGAGCGCTCTCCGGGGCTCAACGGAAGCCAACTGGCGGCAACTGTGGTCATGAAGGTCAGACTCCCACATGATTTCTTTCGCCATAAAAGCAACCAGGTCAGAGTAGCGAGCTCAACGCGCCCCGCAAAAGATGCTTGCAGGCCTCTTGACGACTCGATTCTTTCGCATCAAAAGTAAGTGGCCCGAGGACGAGCCGCCGCAGACGAGGGAGTCTCCCGATGACCATCGCCTCCAGCAGCCCTCCGTCGCGTCTGCCACTGAGCAGCGCCGAAGGGGCGGGCAGCAAACAGAGGACCGGACGACGGGCCAAGGCCCGTGAGAGCGGAGGCGACGGGCGGCTGGCCGCGGTGTTCATCGCACCGGCGCTGCTGGGCTTCACGGTCTTCCTGCTCTGGCCGACGCTGCGGGGCATCTACTTGAGCTTCACCCGCTTCAACCTGCTCACTCCGGCGGAGTGGGTGGGGTTCGACAACTACGTGCGGATGGTCCACGACCCCATCTTCTGGGACTCGTTGAAGGTCACCGTCGAGTACGTGGTCATCAACATCGGCATCCAGACGGTCTCCGCCCTCGCGATCGCCGTGCTGCTGCAGCGGTTGACGCAGTCGGCCGTGCTGCGCGGGATCGTGCTCACGCCGTATCTGATGTCGAACGTCGTGGCCGGCATCGTCTGGCTGTGGATCCTGGACACCCAGCTGGGCATCGGCAACGAGATCATCTCGGCGATCGGGTTCGACCACATCCCCTTCCTGGCGGACGAGACCTGGGCCATCCCGACGATCGCGCTGATCAACGTGTGGAGGCACGTCGGGTACACCGCGCTCCTGCTGTTCGCCGGACTGCAGGCCATCCCGAACGACGTGTACGAGGCCGCCAAGGTGGACGGCGCGAGCGAGTGGCGGATGTTCTGGCGGATCACGATGCCGCTGCTTCGGCCGGTGCTCGCAGTGGTGCTGATCATGACGGTGATCGGTTCGTTCCAGGTGTTCGACACGGTCGCCGTGACGACCGCGGGCGGTCCGGCGAACGCCACCAACGTCCTGCAGTTCTACATCTACGGCGCCGCGTTCGGCCGCTTCCAGTTCGGCTATGCCTCGGCGATGTCCGTGGCCCTGCTCGTCGTGCTGAGCGCGATCACCGTCCTGCAGTACCGGCTCACCCGGGCCGGCCAGAGCGATCTCGGCTGACGGAAGGGAGACACCGACATGGCTGCCGTGACCACCACTGCAACGACACACGTACGGCCCGCCAGGCGCCGGCCCTCCTTCGGACGGGTCGTGGCCTGGGCGGCGATGGCCGCGATCGTGCTCGTCACCCTGCTGCCGTTCTACTGGATCCTGCGCACCGCACTGTCCGCCAACAGCGGTCTGGCCGCCCACCCCGGCGACCCGCTGCCGGTCGATGTGACGGCCGGCGGTTTCGAGCGGGCGCTCGGTCTGCAGTCGACCAAGGAGGCGATCGCTCAGGGCGGTGCGGGCGGCGGGCTGAAGTTCTGGCGCTATCTGCTCAACTCGGTGATCGTCTCGACACTGATCACCGTCTGCCAGATCTTCTTCTCCTCGATGGCCGCGTACGCCTTCGCACGGCTGCGCTGGCGCGGCCGGGACAAGGTGTTCGGGCTGTTCCTGGCCGGGCTGATGGTGCCGACCATCTTCACCCTGCTGCCGAACTTCGTGCTCATCAAGCAACTCGGCCTGGTGGACACGCTGTTGGGGATCGCCCTGCCGACGATGTTCATGACACCGTTCGCGGTGTTCTTCCTGCGCCAGTTCTTCATGAACATCCCCTCCGAGGTGGAGGAGGCGGCGCTGCTCGACGGCGCGGGCAAGGTACGGATCTTCTTCCGGGTGCTGCTGCCGATGGCGTCCACGCCGATCCTGACGCTGGCCGTACTGACGTACATCACCGCCTGGAACGACTACTTCTGGCCGCTGATGGTGTCGTACAGCGACAGCTCGCGCGTGCTCACCGTGGCGCTGGCCATCTTCCGGGCGCAGACCCCGCAGACCGGCACCGACTGGTCGGGCCTGATGGCGGCGACGCTCATCGCGGCCCTGCCGATGCTCGTGCTGTTCGGGTTCTTCGCGCGCCGCATCGTCGGCTCCATCAGCTTCACCGGCATCAAGTAAGGGGACGGACATGCGAGTTCGGATGCGTACGGTCGCGGCACTGACCGGAGCACTGGCGCTGTCCCTGGTGAGCGGCTGCGCGAAGGGCGGGGGCACCGGGTCGTCGGCGAACACGGTGACGTACTGGCTGTGGGACGCCAACCAGCTGCCCGCCTACCAGGCCTGTGCGAAGGGGTTCGAGAGGCAGAATCCGGGCCTGAAGGTGAAGATCACGCAGATGGGCTGGGACGACTACTGGACCAAGCTCACCGCGAGCTTCATCGCCGGCACCCAGCCGGACGTGTTCACCGACCACATCCAGAAGTTCGGCCAGTTCGCGGACCTGAAGGTGCTGGAGCCGCTGGACGACCTGGACATCGACGACTCCGCCTACCAGCCCGGCCTCGCCGCCAACTGGATCGGGCAGGACGGCCACCGCTACGGCGCGCCCAAGGACTGGGACACGGTCGCCCTCTTCTACAACGAGAAGGCGGCCAAGGCCGCGGGCCTCACCGCCGAGCAGCTGAACGACCTGTCCTGGAACCCCAAGGACGGCGGCACCTTCGAGAAGGCCATCGCGCACCTGACCGTCGACAAGAACGGCAAGCGGGGCGACGAACCCGGCTTCGACAAGAACAACGTCAAGACCTACGGCCTGGCCAGCAACGGTGGCGGTGACGGCGACGGGCAGACGCAGTGGAGCAACTTCGCCGCCTCCGCGGGCTGGAGCTACACCGACAAGAAGCGGTGGGGCACCAAGTACCAGTACGACTCCAAGACCTTCCAGTCGGCCATCAAGTGGTACTTCGGGCTGGCGAAGAAGGGCTACATGGCGCCCTTCACCGCCTACAACTCCCAGTCCAGTCCGGGCAACGCGCAGGTGGCGGCGGGCAAGGCGGCGGCCACGTTCGACGGGGCGTGGATGATCTCGACGTATGCCGGCTTCAAGGGCATGAAGATCGCCACCGCGCTCACCCCCGAGGGTCCCACGGGCAAGCGCGCCACGATGATGAACGGCCTCGCGGACTCCGTCACCAAGAACGCCACCAACAAGGCGGGCGCGAAGAAGTGGGTGCAGTACCTGGCGTCGAACGAGTGCCAGAAGACGGTGGGCAGTTACGGCATCGTCTTCCCGGCCACGCCCGACGGTACGAAAGCCGCAGTGGCCGCGTACAAGAAGAAGGGCATCGACGTCACGGCCTTCACGAAGCCGGTCGCCGACAAGAGGGACTTCACCACCTTCTCCTATCCGATCACCAACTACGCGGCCGACGTGTTTGCGTTGATGCACCCGGCCATGCAGGACATCTACGGCAACGGCAAGTCCGCGAGCAGCCTGAACCAGACCAACAGCCAGATCAACCTGATACTCGACCAGTGAGTCGACCTGTCACTCGACCCATGAAGGGCATGCCTTACATGACGTTCTCCCTCGGCATCGTCGGCGCCGGCCAGTTCTCCGGCCAGTTCGCCACGCTGTTCCAGGCCCACCCCGGAGTCGGCGACGTCTACGTCACCGACCTGCTGCCCGAGCGCGCCGAACAACTCGCCGCCGCACAGGGGTTGGCGGGCACCTTCCCCTCCTACGAGGCCATGCTGGAGTCCCCGGCCGTGGACGCGGTCGCCATCTTCACACAGCGCTGGACCCACGGACCGCTGGTCCTGCAGGGCCTGAACGCGGGCAAGCACGTGTACTCCGCGGTCCCCATGGCGATCGCCACGGAGGAGATCGCCGCCATCATCGACGCGGTCAAGGCGACCGGGCTGACGTACATGATGGGCGAGACCAGCCAGTACAACCCGGCAACCGTGCACGCCCGCAACCAGATCGCCACGGGCGCGTTCGGGCGGATCTTCTACGCCGAGGGCGACTACGTCCACGACATGGATCTGGGGTTCTACGAGGCGTACCAGTACAGCGGCGGCGAGAACTGGAAGCAGACGGCCAGCTATCCCCCGCTGCTGTACCCCACGCACTCGGTGGGCGGTGTGCTCGGCGCCTGGCAGACGCACGCGGTGAGTGTGTCGGCGATCGGTGTGGTCGACGAGCGCGGCGACGGCGTCTTCGACAAGGACGTCAGCCAGTTCGGCAACGACTTCTCCAACGCGACCGCACTGTTCGAGGTGGCGGGCGGCGGTTCGTTCCGTACGAACGAGTTCCGGAGGGTCGGCTATCCCTCGCACATCCGGGAGTCCCGTTTCCGGTTCTTCGGCACCGACGCGAGCATGGAGCAGCTCGCGACGGTCGCGCTGTGGCAGGACAAGAAGGGCGTGCAGGACATCAGCGAGCTGCTGGAGCCCAAGCCCACCATGTCTCCTGACGACCCGTCACTTCAGCACATCGCGCCGGAACTCCGGGCCGCCTTCACCTCGGGATCGGCGCCGGTGCACGACCGCGCGCGGCTGCCGCGGGAGTTCGACAACCTGCACAACGGACACGAGGGCAGCCACCATTTCCTGGTCGACGACTTCGTGACCGCCGTGAACACACGGTCGCTGCCGTCGGTGAACGCATGGGTGGCCGCCCGCTACACCCTGCCGGGCATCGTCGCGCACGATTCGGCACGGCAGGGCGGGGCCAGGCTGGAGATCCCGGACTTCGGGGACGCCCCCGAGGTGTAGGGCCCGGCCCTCGGATCAGCCCGGCGCGAGCCGGGTGCCTGCGCTGCGTCAGGTGCCCGGCTTGCGGCCGTACACGAAGACGTCGTCGCCCGTCTTCAGCAGCGACCAGTACTTCTTGGCCGTGGTCGAGGTCATGTTGACGCAGCCGTGCGAACCCGGCGGGTTCCACATGCTGAGGCTGACCGAGTGGAAGGCCTGGCCGCCGTCGAAGAACTGGCTGTAGGGCATCGGCACGTTGTAGATGTTCGAGACGTGGTCGATGTCCCGCCAGTAGATCTTCTTCAGACCGGTGCGGGTCTCGTAGCCGTCGCGGCCGGTGCGGACCGGGACGGGGCCGTAGACGAGCCTGCTGCCGTCCTGGATCCAGCTGAGCTGGAGGGTGAGGTTCACGCAGGCGATGCGGCCCTTGTTGGTCGGGCACTTGCCGTCCTTGTTGGGGTTGTTCCCGACGGCCTTCTGCTTGTTCATGAGATCCATCACGCCCCAGGTGACGGACCCGGCGTAGCCGATGTTCGGCGTGATGCCGTGCTTGGTCTGGAAGGCCTTGATGGCCTTGCAGTCGGTGGCGGACTGCTTTCCGTCGACCGGCAGGCCGAGGAACTTCTCCACCTGCTTCTGGTAGGGCCCGGTGCTCGTGGTGCAGCCCGTGGCCGCCTGGGCGGGTGCGGTGCCCAGTGCGAGCGTGAGCGGTGCCACCAGTCCGGTGATGCCGAGCGCGACGGCTCCCCGTCTGCGTATGTCCCCCATGGCAGGCCTTGCCTTTCGTGCGGAATGGACGTCTGATCTGCGAGCTCTGCCAGCTAGACCGGTATCCGGCGCGATCGGTTGCAGGGCCCACTCACGATGCGACGAAACGGTGACATTCGCAGTGCCGCAGGTCACAGCGTGATCATTGCCGCAGAGGTGCTCAGACGTCCCTGTTCTGGCGGGTGGCCCTTAGGAATCCCGTGTTCACCGCGGTGACGCCGCCGTCGACCGTGAGGGCGGTGCCGGTGATCCAGGACGCGTCGCGGGAGGCGAGGAAGGCCACGGCGGCGGCGATGTCGTCCGGTTCGCCGACCCGGCCCAGTGGATAGAGGCTGCGCATGGCCTCGAGCTCGTCGTCCCGGCCCTCCCACGCCGAGGTCCGCACCGTGCCCGGCACCACGAGGTTGACGCGGACACCGCGGGCGGCGACATGCGCGGCCATGGTGCGGGTCAGGGAGCCGAGGCCGGCCTTCGCGGCGCTGTAGGCGTGGTTGCCGAAGTCCTGCAGGGCGTTGACCGAGCCGATGTTGACGACGGCGCCACGGCCGGTGGCGGCCAGGTGCGGGAGGGCGGCGCGGCAGCAGCGGTAGGTGCCGGTCAGGGTGATGTCGAGGTCGAGGTCCCAGGCGTCGTCCGGGCCGTCCTCGAAGAGCGGGGTGTCCGGGGTGCAGTGCGCGGCGCTGTTGACCAGGACCTCCAGCGAGCCGAACGCGTCGACGGCATGCGCGACGGCCGCCTCCACGGATGCCCGGTCGGCCACGTCGCACGCCAACGCCTCGGCGGCGAGACCCAGTTCACGCAGCCTGGCCGCGGTCTTCTCCGCCTCGGGCGGATCGACGTCGGTCACCAGGACCCGCGCCCCCTCCTCGGCGAGCCGCCGGGCGACGGCGGCGCCGATGCCGCGGGCGGCGCCGGTGACGAGAACCCCGTATCCCTCGAAGCGCTTGGTGTCAGCCATGGGCCGAACCTACTCCCGGGACGATCAACCGGGCAGATACGGTGCGCTCATGTCTGCGTTCATACAGCAACTTCCCGCGCTCATCGGTGTCGTCATCGGTGCGCTGGGCTCGTATCTGGCGGTCGTGCGGGGCGACCGGGCGAGGTTCCGGCGCGAGCAGGCGGCGCGCTGGGAGGAGAGACGGCTGGCGGTGTACGGCGACTACGCGCGGTCGGTGAAGGCGACGGTCACGGTGACGTACCGGGTCGCCGCCGAGCACGGCAACGATCCGCACCCGGATCCCCTCGCCCTCGACGAGGCCAGGCCGCTGCTGGCCGAGGCGACCACCGGCCGGGATCCGTCGGGCGAGGCACTGATCATGCTGGGCAGCCCCGCGGTGGTGGACATGGCACGGGCATGGGTCATGACGGCCATGGAGATGGAACGGTTCGTGCGCGAGGGCACACGGGATCCGGAGGCCTGGCAGGCCTTGCTGGAGCGGCAGCGCGTCGGGCGTGAGGGCTACTACACGGCCGTACGGGAAGACCTCGGCCTCCCGCCCGGCCACTCGGCACGCTGGGCTCTCCCCGCCGCGGACCCGGTGTCTCCTCAGCGATAGCCGGTGGTGTCCGCCGGCTTCCCCGCGTCCTGCACCTCGACGACGTAGCGCCAGGCGTCCGGTCGGCTGCCGTCGAGGTCCGTGAAGCCGTACTCCTGGGCGAGGGAGCCGCTGGAGAGGGAGTCTCCGTTCCAGCGGGCCACCTCCGGGTCGGCGGCGAGGGCGGCGACGGCCCGGCCGACGTAGCGCGGGGTCTCGGAGATGGCGAAGTGGGGGACGCGGTCGAGGGCGTCGCGCCAGTTGTCCTCGCGTACGCCGAAGTTGTCGAGCATCATCTCCGAGCGCAGCCAGCCCGGGGTCAGGGCGACGGCGGTGGCGCCGCGGGGGCCGAGTTCACGGCCGAGGGCGAAGGCCATGCGCAGGACGGAGGACTTGGCGAGGTCGTAGAAGAAGGAGTTGCGGTAGTTCGCGCGGTTGTAGTCGTCCGTGCCGTCGGTCATCTCCACGACCAGTCCGCCGGGGTGGCGCAGGAGCAGCGGCAGAGCGTGGTGACAGGTGATCGCGTGGGTCTCGACGGCGAGCCGGAGCAGCCTGAGCCCGTTGTCGAGGTCGTGCTCCCAGACGGGGCTGTCCCACTCGAAGAGCTTCTCACCGCCCCAGATGTCGTTGACGAGGACGTCGAGGCGGCCCTGCTCGTCCGCGATGCGGTCCACGAGAGCGCGGACCTGGGCGGGCTCGAGGTGGTCGGTGGGGACGGCGATGCCCCGGCCACCCGTCTCGGTGACGAGGTCGGCGGTGTCCTCGATGGTCTCGGGGCGGTCGTACTCGGAGCGCTGTGCGTGGGTGCTGCGTCCGGTGACGTAGACGGTGGCGCCGGCCGCGCCGAGCTCCACGGCGATCCCGCGGCCCGCGCCGCGTGTCGCTCCGGCTACCAGCGCGACCTTGCCCTTCAGCGGCTGTGACATGTCCGGCCTCCCGTTGAACGCGTTGTCGCCTTCACACTGCCGGGTAAGCCGGACACCTTCTGTCGTCTTTACGGGCGCGTCTTCTTCATGGGTCTACGGCCGCGTCCGGGTGGGTGGTGTCACTCCGGCTGCGTCACCGTCAGCGCCCACCGGATCGTCTCCGCCGACGCGTCGATGCCCACGGAGAAGGATCCCCACTGGACCACACCCGGGTCCAGGGTCACCGAGCCGACGTCGGCGGTCCCGGCAGGGCAGTCGACGGAGAAGTCGGCCACCGGTGTTTCCTGCGAGCGCATCGTCACCTGCACGCTGCCGCCGCCCTCGCAGGCCACGGTGAGCACGGTCGGCAGCCCCGGGTTCGCTCCCGCCGACACCACCCCGCCGTCGCCCGTCTGCTCGGGCACCCACACCAGACCGTCCGGCCCGGGGTGCGGCAGCAGCACATCGTCGGCCGCGGAGGCGGTCCCGGTCACGGCCGCCACCGTCCCCAAGGCCGCCACTGCTGCCAGAAGAACATTGGTACGTCTCACGCTTACTCCCCTGATGATCAGTTGTGGAGCCGGAGTTTCGCCTCGAGTTCGTCGAAGTCCGCGAGGATCCACACCTGGCTGCCCTGGTTGGTCTCGTGGACGAAGTCGCGCAGGGCGGTGCTCTCGGTGACGTGCCAGGACACGTCCCCCACCACGGCGAGGCGCACCCGGTAGTTGACGAACTTCTGCATGACCGCGCCCGCGACCCCCGACCGCAGCCGGAAGAACTCGTCGGCCACCCGCTCGACGGGCACCGCGACCAGCTCGGCGTCCTGACCCATCGCGTCGCCGATCAGATCGAGCGCGGCGCTCTCGCCGTCCAGTGACGGACCGTCGGAGGCCAGGCGCAGAACGCGTACGTCGTGCAGGGTCACAAGCGTGTTGGTGGTCATGGGGCGTGATCGTACGGTCGGGTCCCGCCCCTGACCACGGGTTTTCCGGCCCGACTGGTTCCGGCCCCGTCGCCGCGGTCCGGCCTCAGTGACCGCGGGCGATCCACTCCTCCAGGTGCGGGGCCTCGATGCCGATGGTGGTCGGATCGCCGTGTCCGGTAAGGACTTTGGTCTCGGGCGGGAGCGTGAGCAGGCGGTCGCGGATGGAGTCGATGATGGTCGGGAAGTGCGAGTACGACCGCCCGGTGGCACCGGGGCCGCCCTGGAAGAGGGTGTCTCCGGTGAAGACGACGCCCAGGCCCGGGTCGTGGAGGCAGACCGCGCCCGGCGCGTGGCCGGGAGTGTGGATCACCGTCAGGTCGGCCCCCGCCGCCTCGATGACCTGGCCGTCGACCAGATGGGCGTCGGGGTCGCGGTCGGGGTGGGTCTGCTTCCACAACGGCAGGTCGTCGGGGTGCAGCCAGATGGTGGCGCCGGTGCGGTCGGCGAGGGCGGGTGCCGCGTCGATGTGGTCGTTGTGGGCGTGGGTGCACACGATCGCCGTCAGCCGCCGGTCGCCGACCGCCTCGGCGATGGCGTCGGCGTCGTGCGCGGCGTCGATCACGATGACCTCGTGGTCGTCGCCGATGAGCCACACGTTGTTGTCCACGTCCCAGGTGCCGCCGTCCAGGCTGAACTGCCCCGAGGTGACCAGGCGTTCGATCCGCGCGGTCATCACAGCACCACCACCGAGCGCAGCACGTCGCCGTGGTGCATCCGCTCGAACGCCTTCTCCACCGCGTCGAGTTCGATGGTCTCGGTGACGAACGCGGCCAGATCCAGCCGGCCCTGCAGGTGCAGGTCGATCAGCATCGGGAAGTCCCGCGAAGGCAGGCAGTCGCCGTACCAGGACGACTTCAGCGCCCCGCCCCGCCCGAACACGTCCAGCAGCGGCAGCTCCAGCTTCATCTCCGGGGTCGGCACCCCGACCAGGACGACGGTGCCGGCCAGGTCACGGGCGTAGAAGGCCTGCCGGTAGGTCTCCGGGCGGCCGACCGCCTCGATGACCACGTCGGCGCCGAAGCCCCCGGTCAGCTCGCGGATCGCCTCCACCGGGTCGGTCTCACGCGAGTTGACGGTGTGGGTGGCGCCCATCTCGCGGGCCTTGGCCAGCTTGTTCGCGTCGATGTCCACCGCGATGATCTTCGCGGCGCCGGCCAGCCGCGCCCCGGCCACGGCCGCATCGCCCACCCCGCCGCAGCCGATCACCGCGACGGTGTCGCCGCGGCCGACGCTGCCGGTGTTGATCGCCGCGCCGATGCCCGCCATCACCCCGCAGCCCAAGAGACCCGCCACCTGCGGCGCCACGCCCGCATCGACCTTGGTGCACTGCCCGGCCGCGACCAGGGTCTTCTCCGCGAACGCGCCGATGCCCAGCGCCGGGGACAGCTCCTGGCCGGTCGCGGCGAGAGTCATCTTCTGCTTCGCGTTGTGGGTGTTGAAGCAGTACCAGGGCCGCCCCCGCAGACAGGCCCGGCACTGCCCGCACACCGCACGCCAGTTGAGGATCACGAAGTCACCGGGCGCGACATCGGTGACACCCTCGCCGACCGCCTCCACCACCCCCGCGGCCTCGTGCCCGAGCAGGAAGGGGAAGTCGTCGCTGATGCCGCCCTGCTTGTAGTGCAGGTCGGTGTGGCACACCCCGCAGGCCTGGATCTTCACCACGGCCTCGCCGGGACCGGGATCCGGGACGACGATCGTCTCCACCCGCACCGGCTCGCCCTTGCCCGGTGCGATCACACCCCGTACTTCCTGCGCCATGGTGTTGAACCCTTCCGTCAGCCTCGGTACGTCCCTCCCGACCCTACGGGTGACTGATCGGTAACGGCATCGCGGCTCCCGCCGCGCAGCCCCGCGCACCGCCCTCCTGCCGCGCAATCGACAGGCCGGGCGGGAGACGGCGGACGTAGCCTGAATGCTCCGCACGACTGCTGAGGAGCGCCGTGAGCATCGCAGAGACCCGGACCGGCCGGCCCGCCTGGCGGCTCCTGCTCGAATACGTTCGGCCGCACCGGTGGACGCTGCTCGCGGGCGCCCTGCTGTCGCTGGTCACGGGCGCCACCGGGCTGCTGCTGCCGCTGGTGGCCCGGGGGCTGATCGACGACCTGTCGCACGACCGGGCCATCACGGGCGCGCTGCTCGCCATGTCCGCCCTCGTGGTCGCCAACGCGGCGCTGGGCGCGCTGGGCTCGTACGTGCTGCGGCGCACCGCCGAGTCGGTGGTGCTCGGCGCGCGGCGCGCCCTGTCGTCGTATCTGCTGCGGCTGCGGATCACGGCGGTCGACCGCAGCGAGCCGGGCGATCTGATGTCCCGTATCACCTCGGACACGACGCTGCTGCGCGAGGTCACCACGGATTCGCTCGTCGGTCTGGGCACCGGCGGGCTCACGCTCATCGCGACCGTGGTGATGATGGGCCTGGTGGAGCCGGTGCTGCTCGCGGTCACGCTGGCGGTGATCGCCGGTGCGGGCACGGTGCTCGGTGTGATCGTGCCGCGCATCAACCGGGCGAGTCGGCAGGCGCAGGACGCGGTCGGGGTGATGGGCGCCTCGCTGGAGCGGATCCTCGGCGCGCTGCGCACGGTGAAGGCGTCCGGCGCCGAGCACCGGGAGGAGGAGACGTTGCATGCGGCGGCCGAGGAGTCGTGGCGGCAGAGCGTGCGGGCCGCCAAGTGGTCGGCGGCGGCGGGCAATACGGCCGGTCTGGCGATGCAGATCGCGTTCATCACGGTGCTCGCGGTGGGCGGGGCGCGGGTCGCGACCGGCGCCATCGGCGTGGGCACGCTGGTCGCGTTCCTGCTGTACGTCTTCTATCTGATGTCGCCGATCCAGCAGGTGGTCGGCGCGATCACGCAGTACCAGACGGGCGCCGCGGCCCTCGCCCGCATCGAGGAGGCGCTGAGCCTGCCCGCCGAACCGGCGGCCCTGCCCGCCCCGTTGCCCACCCCCGGCGCCGAACCGGCCGCGCTCGCCTTCGACGACGTGCGCTTCCGGTACGCCGACGATCTGCCGTACGTCCATCACGGGGTGACGTTCGCGGTGCCGGCCCGGGGCATGACGGCGTTCGTCGGCCCGTCCGGCGCGGGCAAGACCACGGTCTTCTCCCTCATCGAGCGGTTCTACGACCCCGAGTCCGGCGCGATCACCGTCGACGGGCGCTCGCTGGATGAGTGGGACCTGCCTCAACTCCGGTCCGCGATCGGCTATGTGGAGCAGGACGCACCGGTGCTGTCGGGTTCG
The DNA here is from genome assembly GCF_040644055.1 of Streptomyces sp. NPDC047043. NCBI lineage: Bacteria > Bacillati > Actinomycetota > Actinomycetes > Kitasatosporales > Streptomycetaceae > Streptomyces > Streptomyces sp. NPDC047043. The sequence goes on along the minus strand of NZ_JBEYVO010000008.1, from coordinate 21,859 downwards.
CTGCGGGACAACCTGCTGCTGGGCAACCCGGAGGCCGACGACGACACCCTCACCCGCGTGCTCAAGACGACCCGCCTGGACGGCCTGGTCGCCCGGCTGCCGCGCGGCGTCGACACGCTGGTCGGGCACCGGGGCACCAAGCTGTCGGGCGGCGAACGCCAGCGCGTCGCCATCGCCCGTGCCCTGCTGCGCCGGCCGCGGCTGCTGCTCCTGGACGAGGCCACCTCGCAGCTCGACGCGGTGAACGAGGCGGCGCTGCGCGACACGGTCGCCGATGTGTCCCGTACGACCACGGTGCTCGTCGTCGCGCACCGGCTGTCCACGGTGACCATGGCCGACCGGATCGTGGTCATGGACGCGGGCCGGGTCCGCGCGGTGGGCACCCATCGCGAACTCGTGGCCGCCGACCCGCTCTATGCCGAGCTGGCGGCCACGCAGTTCCTGGCGACGGCCGGCTGACCCCGCTCAGCTCCCGAGTCGGCGCAGTCGCTCCGCGTCACCGGTGCGGGGGCAGGTCACACAGGCCTCGGCGGGCCGGATGGCGTAGAACATGCAGCATCCGCTGCGCGTTCTGGTGGCGTGCCGCCGGCCGTTCTCGCCCACCAGGTACCGGAAGTCGGCGCCGTCCGGATACGGCGGGACGGCGATCGGCAGCACCTCGTCGGCGGCCCGAACGGCGGCGCCCTCCTGGCCGAGCATCCGGCCGAGGTACCAGATGCCGGAGACGAGATCGTCGCCGACCATGCCCCACAGGGCGCGCGCCCGCCGTCGTGCGACGGGACCGATCGCGGCCAGCAGCGGACGCATGTGATCGGCGACCGCCATGCGCAACGCGGCCCGCAGCGGCTCTTCCTGAGGCACCGTCAGCACCCCGGGCAGACCGGCGAACGGGTCGTCGGCGAGGCAGGCGAGCTCGGTCCCGGGGGTAATCACGTAGGCCCCCGCGTCGAGGTCCAGTCGCAGGTCCTCGGGCCGGATCCGCGGCACCCTGCGCTCGAGGTACCAGGCGCCGCCCAGCAGCAGCCCCACGGACCAGGCGTAGTCGTGCAGAGCGCGGGAGGCGGCGACGTCACGGCGCGCGGCGACGTCGTAGCGGCCTTGGATGCGGGCCGCCTCGGCGTCGACGAAGGCGTCCAGGACCTCCGGGTCCGACACCAACTCGGCGGCCGAGAAGCCGATTTGGGTCACGTCGTCGCCCGGTTCCGCGACCTGCACGGTCAATGCTTCGCAGACGTCCGCCAACCGCCGGTACACAGCACCGAGGGCATGCGCGACGGCACCCGGTGGCAGGGTCTTCAGGGCGACGGACATGGGCGCTCCCACACAGGGGTTTCAAAGAATACTGGAAAGGCAAGGCTTACCTTATTTCACACCCGGTGAGATTGATCAACAAGCCGTCCGTAGCGTCCGACCACGAAATCCCCACGTCACAGCGACCTCATGGTCGCTTGAAAAGTAAAGGAAGGCTCACCTAAGCTCACGGCTTGTGACCGCCACCCCACCGGGTGCACCCAGCGGTGTGCCCTTCCACGCCCTCAGACATCTCCCCCTGTTCCTCGCCGGCCTCGCCGCCCTGGCGCTCTGCACGGCGCTGAGCCTCGCTCTCGGTGCCCGTTCGGTGCCCCTGTCGACGGTGGCCGACGCGCTGTTCGGCCGCACCCACGGCCGGGAGGCGCTGGTGGTGACCGGGCTGCGGCTGCCGCGTACCGTCATCGGTCTCGCCGTCGGGGCGGCGCTGGGGGTCGCCGGGGCGGTGGCCCAGGGCATCACCCGCAACCCGCTCGCGTCGCCGACCACCCTCGGCATCAACGCGGGCGCCGGTTTCGCGATGGTCGTCGCGATCTACGCGCTGAAGTTCAACGACCCTGTGCAGTATGTGTGGTTCGCGTTCGCCGGCGCGGCGGCCGCGGCGCTGTTCGCCCAGGCCCTCGCCCGCCGCGCCGGGGACATCGATCCCGTGCGGCTCGCGCTCGGCGGCACCGTCCTCCAACTCGTGCTGCTGTCCTGGACGTCGGCGGTGATGCTGCTGAACCAGCGCACGCTCGACGAGGCCCGCTTCTGGCTGGCCGGATCCCTCTCCGGCAGGCCGCTCGATGCGCTGTGGCCGGTGCTGCCGACCCTGCTGCTCGGTCTGGTGGTCGCCCTGGCGGTCTCACCCGCCCTCAACGCCCTTGCCCTGGGCGACGATTCGGCCCAGGCGCTCGGTGTCCCGGTGGCCCGCATCCGGCTGGCCGGCGGCATCGCGGTCGTGCTGCTCGCCGGGTCGGCGGTCGCCGTGGCCGGTCCGATCGCCTTCATCGGCCTCGCCGCGCCCCATCTCGTACGACCGCTGCTGGGCGGCGACCACCGGCTGCTGGTGCCCGGCTGCCTGATCGCAGGACCGTTGCTGCTGCTGTCGGCCGATGTGCTCGGCCGGATGGTGATCCGGCCTTCGGAACTGGAGGTCGGCATCGTGACGGCGTTCCTGGGCGCGCCCCTGCTGGCACTGCTTGCACGGAAGGTGGCCCGATGACCGCCGCCGTCGCAGCCGTCCGTACGAAGCCCGCGTCCCGGGTCCGGGTGCGTCGCCGTGCCCTGCTGTTCGCCGCGACCGGTCTCGTCGCCCTGCTCCTGCTGCTCACCGTGTCCCTGACGATCGGTGAGATGCCGATGCCCGCGACCACGGCGCTGCGCGCGCTGGTCGGGCTGGGGGATTCGGGGGATGTGCTGGTGGTGCAGCAGTTCCGGGCGCCGCGGGCCATGGCGGCGATCGTCGCCGGAGCGGGTCTCGGAGCGGCGGGCTGTGTGCTGCAACGGCTGTTCCGCAATCCCCTGGCATCTCCGGATGTCATGGGCGTGACAGGCGGGGCATCGCTGGGCGCCGTAGCGCTGATCGCCGCCGGAGCCTCGCAGTTGCTGATCCCGGTCGGGGCGCTCGGCGGAGGGCTGCTCGCGGCGCTGCTGCTGGGCGTGTTCGCCTGGCGGTCGGGGCTCGCCGTGACGCGGCTGGTGCTCACCGGGCTGGCCGTGCAGGCGGGGCTGGCCGCCGCCGTGAACCTGATGATCGTGCGCTTCCCGGCCGAGCTCGCCGGGTCGGCGCTGCAGTGGACGACCGGTTCGGTGTACGGGCGGACATGGACGGAGGTGTGGGGAGCGGGCGGCGCCATGGTGCTCGCGCTCGCCGTCGCCCTCGTACTGCACCGGAGGCTGGCCGTGCTCGACCTCGGGGACGACTCGGCGGCCGCGCTGGGACTCAGGACGTCGGCCGCACGTCTCCAACTCCTGTTCGTCGCCGTGGCGTTGGCATCGCTGGCCGCCGCACTCGCCGGTCCGGTGACGTTCGTGGCGCTCGCGGTGCCGCACATCGTGCGGTTCGTGACCGGGCCGCCGACGGCCGCCTCCCTGGGCCTGGCGAGCCTCACCGGAGCGGTGCTGCTGCTCGCCTCCGACCTGGTGGTGCAGCACCTGCTGCCGGTCGAGGGACTTCCGGTGGGCGCGGTCACGGCCACGCTCGGGGCGCCCTGGCTGCTGGTGCTGATGTTCCGGCAGAGCTCGCCCGTGCAGAGGAGTCACGCATGACCGGCGTACAGGAAGAAGCCCTTCAGGAGCCGCACATGACCAACCAGCTGGAAACCCGGGGCCTCGATCTGCGCTACGGCGACCGGGTCGTCGTCGGCGGGCTCGACCTGACGCTGCCGGGCGGCGCCGTCACCGCGATCGTCGGGCCCAACGCCTGTGGAAAGTCGACCCTGTTGCGCGGTCTGAGCCGGCTGCTCGCGCCGTCCGCCGGCAGCGTCACGCTCGACGGCGCCGACATCCACCGGATGCCCGCCCGCACCCTGGCCCGCCGGATGGGCCTGCTGCCGCAGCAGCCGGTCACACCGGAGGCGATCACCGTCGAGGCGCTCGTACGCCTGGGCCGCTACCCGCACCAGCGGCTGCTGAGCCCCTGGTCGGCCGCCGACCAGCAGGCGGTGGAGGCCGCCCTGGAGCGCACCGGTACCGCGGCCCTGCGCGACCAGCCCGTCGACCGGCTCTCCGGCGGTCAGCGTCAACGCGCCTGGATCGCGCTGGCGTTGGCACAGGACACCGAACTGCTGCTGCTCGACGAACCGACCACCTTTCTCGACCTCAGGCACCAGCTCGACGTCCTCGACCTGGTCGCCGCGCTGCACGCCGAGGCGGGCCGCACCGTGGTGATGGTGCTGCACGACCTCGGACAGGCCGCCCGCTACGCGGACCACATGGTGGTCCTCAAGGACGGCCGCCTCGCCGCCGCCGGCACCCCGGCCGACGTCCTGGACGTGGACCTGGTCAGGTCTGTGTTCGAGGTGGACTGCCGGGTGATCCCCGACCCGGAGACCGGCACCCCGCTGGTCGTTCCGAAGAGCAGTGCGGTGCGGCACACCGCCGCGCCCGCCTGACCCGTGACACCCCTACCAGAAAGACCACCCCCCATGTTCAAGAGCTCTCCCCTGCGCGGAATCGGCCGGCTGATCGCCGTGCTGCTGTCCGTCGTGCTCGGTGCGGCCGTACTGGCCGCATGCGGCAGCGAGAAGACCGACGCGGCCGACACGGCGAACGCCGCCGGCTCGTCGTCGGCCGGCTTCCCGCGCACCCTCAAGACCGTGATGGGCGACGTCAAGATCCCGTCGAAGCCGAAGCGGGTCGTCGTGCTCGACACCGGTGAGCTGGACGACGTCACCCTGCTCGGCATCGACCCGGTCGGTGCGGTCGCCCCGCACTTCAAGACCGAGGGCGGCTTCCCGACGTATCTCAAGGGCGAGTTGAGCGGCACCGCGGACGTCGGTCCGCTGCTCGAGCCCAACCTCGAGAAGATCGCCTCGCTCAAGCCCGATCTGATCCTGTCCTCCAAGGTCCGCCACGAGAAGGTCTACGACAAGCTCAGCGCGATCGCCCCGACCGTCTTCACCGAGACCACCGGCGGTGTCTGGAAGCAGAACCTGAAGGTGCACGCCGAGGCGCTGGGCCTGGAGAAGGAGGCCGCGGCGAAGCTGAAGGAGTACGAGACGCAGGCCAAGGCGCTGGGTGCGGCGATCAAGAAGAAGGACGGCGGCACCATGCCGACCGCGTCCGTGGTCCGCTTCATCGCCGGTCCGACCCGCCTGTACCAGTCCAACTCCTACAGCGGTGTCGTCCTGAACGACATCGGCTTCAAGCGGCCCAAGTCCCAGGTCTCCAACGACCCCGAGGTCACGATGAAGGACGTCAGCCCCGAGGAGATCGACCAGGCCGACGCCGACCTGATCTTCGTCACCTCGGCCGACGTCGACGACAAGACCCAGAAGAAGCAGGTCACCTCCAACCCGGTCTGGAAGTCCCTCCCGGCCGTCAAGGACGGCAAGGTCTACGAGGTCCCGGACGAGACCTGGATGTCCGGCATCGGCGTCCAGGCCGCCGAGCAGATGCTCAAGGACGTGGCGAAGGCCACCGGCGCGGAGCTCCCGAAGAAGTAACTCCCGCTCTTTCGGGGCGGGTCGCACCCGGCCTGGGTCCGGCCCGCCCCCAACCCCCCACCCACCAGCGGAAGTTGTTCCTCGCCCATGCGTCTGTACCTGCTTGCTCTCAACCCGACCGATTCCGTCACCGAAGGCTTCCTGCCCGCCGCCGCCCGGCTGGGCCTGGACGTCACCGTCCTCACCGACCAGCCCGACGCGCACCGGCGCACGTACCCGGACCTCGAGGTCCTGGCGTGCGACGTCCGTGACCACCGGGCGGTCGTCACCCGGATCTCGACGCACCGTCGCCCCGACGCCGTCTTCACCAACAGCGACCACCTCCAGGCCCAGGCCGCCCTGGCCGCCGACTACTTCGGCCTGCCCGGCAAGGACTGGCGGGCCGCCCTGCGCACCAAGGACAAGGCCGAGATGCGGCGCCGTCTCGCCGCGGTCGGCGTCGACACCGTGTGGTCGGCCGAGCTGACCGAAGCGGTCGTGCCCGACGGGACGCCGTACCCGTGCGTGCTCAAGCCGCGCGAGGGCGTGGCCAGCGAGGACGTCGTCCTGGTCGACGGCCCGGAAGAGCTCGTGGCCCACGCCAAGGAGATCCTCGAGCGGCGCCCCGGTGCCGTCCTGGTCGTCGAGGAGTACCTCCCCGGCGAGCTGTACACCCTGGAGACCCTCGGCGACGGACAAGTCCGCCATGTCCTGGGCGGTTTCCACACCGAGCTGTCGCCGCCGCCGTACTTCATCGAGGAACGCCTCACGTTCGTCCCCGCACACCCCGAGCCGGTCGTCGCGCAGGTCCTCGCCCAACTGGACGCCCTCGGCGTCGGCTTCGGCGCCTGTCACACCGAGTTCGTGGTGCACGACGGCCGGGCGCGGATCATCGAGGTCAACTACCGCGCCATCGGCGACCAGTGCGACCTGCTGCTGGCCCGACTGCTGCGGATACCTCTCTTCGAGCTGATCCTGCGCACCCACTTGGGCGAGCCGCTCCCCGCCGACCTGGGCGCCCGCCGCGACGGCGCCGCGCGTGTGGAGTACCCGTGCGCCGACGGCGCCGGAACCCTCACCCACGCCCCGGCCGCCGCCGAACTCACCGTCGGCAACGTGCATCTGACGTACCGTCCGCTGCGCAAGGTGGGCGAGCGCCACGAGCTGTACCGCACCAACCGCGACTACCTCGGCGTCCTGCGGGCCGTCGGCACCGACGAGGCGACGGTCGACCGGATGTCGGCCGACTTCCTGGGCGCACAGCGCTGGGAGATCCAGCCGTGACCGCGCCCACCGTGACGGACGGCTGCGAGGCGCAACTGGTCACGCGAGTGCTGAGCGCATTGCTGCGCGAGGACGTGGTCGGCCTGCGCACCCGCAGCACGCTCCGGCACCTGCCGGACGGCGACTGGCTGCGGCTGCCCGCCGGGGAGGGCGACGCCCTGCTGCTCCCCGTGGCCGAGGACGGCTACCAGTGCGCGTACGCGGCCCGGCTGCCCCTCCTCGTCCGCGAGTCCGACGGCTCCGAGCTGACCTCGTACGACGTGGTGCTCGGCGCGCTGCGGGCGCTCGCCGAGTCGGAGGACCGGGGCGGTTTCGACGCCTTCGTCGAAGAGTGCCGGCAGACGCTGGCCACGCTGCGGCTGCACGCGGCGACGCGGGCGGAGGTCATGGCACGGCTCGGCGAACCGACCACCGGCCTCGACGGCAGCCTGGCGTACGACGCGCTCGCCGCCCGTCTCGACCATCCCGTCTACCCGACCGCGCGCGGCCGCTCGGGGCTCACCGAGGACCAACTGCGCGCCTACGCACCGGAGTTCCGTCCGCGTTTCGCACTGCGCTGGCTCGCCGTGCCCCGGGAAACCGTCACAATGACCGGCAGCCTCCCGGAGGTCTGGCCGAGGCACACGGCGCTCGGCATGGATGCGCTGCAGGACACCCATGTGCCCCTGCCCGTCCATCCGTTGACCGTCGAGGCCCTGTCTGCCGTCGGTCTCCCGGACGGCGCGGTCCTCGCCGATCGCGCCCACCTGAACGTGGTACCTACCCTGTCGATGCGCACCGTCGCCACGGTCGCGGACCCGGCCCTGCATCTCAAACTCCCCCTGGCCACCGCGACATTGGGCCTGCGCAACAAGCGGACCGTCAAGCCCGGCACGCTGGTCGACGGGGCGGCCGGGCAACGGCTGCTGGAAGCCGTGATCGCCCGCGAGCCGCGCTTCCGGGACACCATCCTGCACGCCGACGAGACAACGTACGCGCACGCCGACCACGAGCTGCTGGCCGTCCTGTGCCGCCGCTACCCGGCCGGCCTCGACGACGCGACACTCGTGCCGCTGGCCGCCCTCCTTGCCGAGGCGCCCGACGGGCGGCAGGTCGTCGACCACCTCGCCGACCGCTTCTACGGCGGCGACCCGCTCGCCCTGCTGGACGCCCTCCTGACGCTGCTGTTCGACTGGCAGACCACGCTGTTCGGCTACGGCATCGCGCTGGAGTCGCACCAGCAGAACATCTCGGTGGTGCTGCGGCCGGGCGAACTGCGGCTGCTGTTCAAGGACAACGACGGCCCGCGCATCAACTCCCTGCGACTGGACGCCGTACTCCCGGGGCCGTGGGGCTTCGACGACGAGCGGATCTTCGGTGAGGACGACGGGCCGGTCGCCGACGTGTTCGCGACCATCACCCTCCATCTGTGTGCGGGCGCCTACGCGTTCGGGCTGCCGAAGCACCGCGGGGCCCTACTGGATCTCATACGCACCCGGCTGACGGATGCGGTGGACCGACTCGGCGGCGATGCCGGAGCCGTCCTGCGCGCCCGCGTTCTGGAGGCGCCGCGACTGCCGGTGAAGGCGATGGTGACGGCCGGGACGCTGCTGTCCAAGGAGCGCTCGGGTGCCGCCGACATCAACAAGCACTACACGACCGGCCCCAACTACCTGCTGCCCGGCGGTGGTTCGGCATGAGCACCCAGGCTCTGCGGATGCCGCGGTCCGGGTTCGGCCGCGGTCATGTGCACGCGGTGGCCGGCTGCTACTTCGTGGCGTCCTTCGCAGCGCTCGGACTGCCGCCGTATCTCACCGAGATCCTCCCGGAGTTGGGCGACCACCGGGCCCGCTGGGCGGGCGTGCTCTATGTCGTCCCGACCGTGTTCGGGGCGCTGGGTGCCCCGCTGTGGGGGCGGCTGGCGGATCGCTACGGCCGCAAACGGCTGCTGCTGCGCGCCCAGTTGGGGCTCGCGGTGGCCTTCCTGCTGGCCGGCTGGGCGGACTCACTGGTCACCTTCACGGTGGCGCTCGTGCTCCAGGGCGTCCTGGGCGGCACGTTCGCCGCGTCCAACGGATACCTGGGCGCCGCCCTGGAGGGCCCGGCCCTGTCCAAGGCGCTCACGTTGATGCAGGGCAGTGCGCGGGCCGCGCTGGTCGTGGCGCCGATCGTGGTCGGCTCGCTGTCCGGGTGGCTGTCGCCGCAGCGCCAGTACGCCCTGCTCGCCGTACTGCCGCTCACGGCCGCCCTGTTGCTCGCGGCACTGCCCGAACCGGAGCCCGTGGAGCAGCCTCAGGGCGAACCCGCGACGGAGCAGGCGATGCCGATGGTCTCGCTGAAGACCCTGTACGGCCTGGAGTTCGCGTTCGTGTTCTCCACCGTCATCTCCTTCCCGTACCTGATCGCGCTCGTCGACGACCGGCTGCCCGGAACCTCGCCCGCGCTGTCCGGTGTGCTGTTCGCCCTGCCCCACCTGGTCTATCTGGTGTCGGCACTGGCGGTGCACGCCGCGTTCCGGGACCGTCCGCGAGCCGGGATAGCGCTCGGCTTCGCCTGTATCGCGCTCGGGCTGGCCGGGCACGGGGTCGCCGGTTCGCTGACCGCGCTGATAGCCGTACGACTGCTGCTGGGCGCCGGTCTCACGCTCGGCCTGGTGTGTCTGTCGTTGCTGGCCGCCGACTGCGCCAAGGGCCGTGCGCCGGGCGGCATGTTCGGCTCGCTGGAGTTCTTCTCCAAGGCCGGCGCGGTCGCCGCCGGCGTGGCCGCGGCGGCGGGCAGCGCCCGCTTCGGACCGGCCGCACCCGTGCTGATCGGCGGCACCGCGGCCGCCGTCACCGTCCTCGCGACCCTCCTGACCACCCTGAACCACCGCACCCGCCGGAGCCGCTGATGCCTTCCCTGACCGACTCGCTCGGCAGCACCGCCGCCCCCGCCGCCCTGCCCACCGCCGGCGAGGCGACGGCCCACACCCTCCTCAACTGCCTGCTGCGCGAGGTGTCCGGACCGGAGCACCAGTCCGTCGTCACCGACGGCCACCTGCTGGTGCGCCTGCCGCGCCGCGGGATCCTGCTGCGCGTCGCCCTGCGCCGCACCTCGCTGCTCGGTGCGCACCGGTTCACGGGTGCGGTCAGCGAACAGCGCGAGGGCGAATGGGTCGAGGTGGACTGGCGGCGACTCGCCGAGTACACGCACGACGAGCTTTCGCTGCGTACGGGGGTGCGCAACGAGGAGTTCCTGGAGCAACTCGCCTCCAGCCACGCGGCCGTGGCGACCTCGCTTGCGGCCACGCGCGCCGTGTCGGCCCCGGACGACCGGCTCTCGGCCTACCTGGCCTCCGAACAGTCCCTGCTGTTCGGCCACCGCTTCCACCCGACGCCCAAGGCCCGTACCGGCGACCCGCGCGCCTGGTCCGCGTACGCCCCGGAGGTCGGCGCCTCCTTCCCGCTGCGGCACCTCGCGGTCCGCGCCGGACTGATCGCCGAGGAGTACGCCGACGCCTCGGCCGTCGTCCCGCTGGACAGGCTGCGCTCGGACCTCCCCGACGGCTACCGGCTGCTGCCCGCCCACCCCTGGCAGTACGAGACGCTGCGCGAACACCCCTTGCTGCGCGCCGCCCTCGACCGCGGCGACGTCCTCGACCTCGGCCCGGGCGGGCGGCCCTTCGCCGCCACCGCGTCGGTGCGCACGCTCTACGACGGGGAGAGCTTCCTCAAGTTCAGCCTGAACGTGCGGATCACCAACTGTCTGCGCAAGAACAGCAGTTACGAGCTGTCCGGTGCCGTCGCCCTGACCCGCGCCCTGGCCCCGGCCCTCGCCGAGCTGGCCGAGCGCTTCCCCCACAGCGCGGTCCTCCGCGAGCCCGCCTACCGCACGCTCGCCCTCCCCCGCCCGGACGGTGCCCCGGACCGCGAGCTTCTGGAGGGCTTCGGCGTCATCGTGCGCGAGGGCCTCCCGCACCGCCTCGCCCCGGGCACCACCCCCCTGCTCGCGGCAGCCGTCGCCGACGAGTACCCGACCGGCGCCGCCCACATCTCCCGCCTGCTGGAGGGTGCGGACGTCCGGACGGCTCTCGCCTGGTGGTCGTCGTATCTGGACCTGCTCGTCCCGCCCGTCCTGTCCGCCTACTTCGAGCACGGGCTGGTCCTGGAACCGCACCTCCAGAACGTCCTGATCTGCGTCGACGGTGACGGCATGCCCGCCCAGGTGCTCTTCCGCGACCTGGAGGGCACCAAGCTCGTCCCCGAGCACCACGCCGAGACGCTGTCGGCGCTGCCGCCCGAGGTCGCGGGTCCGATGACGTACGACGCACAGCGCGGCTGGGACCGGGTCGTCTACTGCCTGCTGGTCAACCACGTCGCCGAACTGCTCGCCGCGCTCGCCGACCTGCACCCGCAGACGGAGGCCGCGCTGTGGGCCCGGGTGCGCGCCACGCTCGAGGCACACGCCGACGAGTACGGCTGCCCGCCCCGGCTGGCCGCCCTGCTCGCCGGAGTGCCGCTGCCCGCCAAGGCCAACCTGCTCACCCGTTGGGAGCGCAAGGCCGATCGGGACGCCGGCTACGTCCGGCTGCCGTCCCCGCTCGCCGAGGACATCCTGCGCGACTCGAACGGAAGCCGCCGATGACCGCCCCGACACCCGCGGTCCGCGACCGCGTCCTGTCCCTGCCGTCCGCCGAACTGCCCGCGTATCTCTACGACTTGGCGGCCCTGCGCAGGCACGCCGCCGCCGTGCGGGACGCCCTGCCCGAGCGGGTCGAGCTGTACTACGCCGCCAAGGCGAACCCGGAGCCGGAGATCCTCGCCGCGCTGGGCCCGTACGTCGACGGGTACGAGGTCTCCTCGGGCGGTGAACTCACCCATGTCGCCAAGGCCGTTCCGGGCCGGCCGCTCGCCTTCGGCGGTCCCGGCAAGACCCCCGCCGAGGTGACGGCGGCGCTGGAACTGGGCGTCGACCGTTTCCATGTGGAGAGCGAGTACGAGCTGCGCATGCTGGCCGAGTTGGCGCGCAGCTCCGCGCCGGGACGGCGGGTGGCGGTGCTGCCTCGCGTCAACCTGCCCGTCGCGGACGGGTCGTTGGCGGGGAGTTCACTGGCGATGGGCGGCCGTCCGACACCGTTCGGTCTTGATCCGGTGCAGGCGGTCGAGGTTGTCCGTGCCCTCGCCGACGGGATGTATCCGAACCTCGAACTGCGTGGCATTCACGCCCACTTGGCCAGCGGGCTGGAGGCCGCGGAGCAGCTGGCGGTGGCCGAGTCCGCCGTGACTTGGGCCATGGGCCTCGGCGTTCGGCTCGCCGAGGTGAACGTCGGCGGCGGCATGACCGTCGACTACACCGACCCCGGCCGCCGCTTCGACTGGACCGCATACGGCGAAGGGCTCGCCCGGCTGACCGAGGCACACCCCGGGCTGACCCTGCGCATCGAGCCGGGGCGGGCGCTGACGGCCTACTGCGGCTGGTACGCCACCGAGGTGCTGGACGTGAAGCACAGTCACGGCGAGGAGTTCGGCGTCGTCCGGGGCGGGACCCACCATCTGCGGACCCCGGCGACGAAGGGGCACGACCAGCCCTGTTCCGTACTGCCGGTGGACGCCTGGCCGCACCCGTGGCCGCGGTCGGCGGCCGAGGGCGAGCAGGTGACGCTGGCCGGGCAGCTGTGCACCCCGAAGGACGTCCTGGCCCGGCGTGTCCCGGCGCCCGGGCTCAGGGCGGGCGACCGGGTGGTGTTCTCGCTGGCGGGCGCCTACGCGTGGAACATCTCCCACCACGACTTCCTGATGCACCCCGGGCCCGGCTTCCACTTCCTCGACATGTCCGCCACGTGAAAGCCAATTCACACAGCGGACGTCAGAGCGGAGGGCCGCCCGGCCTCCGGACGGCCCTCCACGAGACGCGCGATACGGCGTCGATCCGCTCAACGGCCCCAAGCAGCCCAGTTGGCCTGCATGTCGGCGGCCCGGTGCAACTGCTTGAGATCCCTGATGTTCCTGAGCTGCTCCACCTGCTCGGGCCGCGGAGCCTGCGGCTTGGTCTCCTCGGTCTCCCTGGTCGCCACGGGCTCCTTGCGCTCCACCGGCACGGCAGTGGCGCTGAGCGCGTCGACCGTGGTGATCGGGTTGAGCAGGTCGGTGCCCGGGACAGCCGCGTTCGCGACCGCCGCTTCGTCCGCATGCGCCAGCGGCGCGACGAGGCCGGTGAGCCCTGCGGCGAGACCAACGGCGGTGACGATACGTCGTGTTGAGATCATGCATTCAGCAACGGAACCGGGCGCCCGGCGGACACGGGGGTGCCGCCCCGCTCACCCGTCAGGCGCAGCGGTCGGCTGCGCTTGCCGAGCCTGCCGGGGCGGAGGAGTCTCGAAGGTGAGCCCCCTCGCGGCCCGTGCTCCCGTCGGGTCGCGGCCCTCGAAGGAGGTCACCATGGGCACCGCGGCAACGCCCGCCTTCAGCGCCGACACTCTGCGCCGGGGCGTAGAAGCACACACGGCGGCAGATCTTCTGTCGCTCTACGCGGACGATGCGCAGATACGCATCGTGGACCGCAACACCCAACCCAGCCAGCCCAAGATCCTGCGCGGTCGCGACGAGATCGGGGCACTGTTCGAGGACATCTACAGCCGTGACATGACGCACAAAGTGGACCAGTGCATCATCCAGGGCGACCATGCCGCCTACAGCCAGTCGTGCCAGTACTCGGACGGGACGCGTGTCCTGGCCGAGTCGATGATCACGCTGCGCGACGGAAAGATCACAGAAGAGGTCCTGATCCAGGCATGGGACGAGTAGGAAGCAGAACCGCGAGGGTCCAGGTCACAACCCGGCTGACCTGGACCTTCTCGGCGCGTGCGGCGCTGGGTCGAGTGCGTACGGCCCGGCCCCGACGCCCGGGGCCGGTTTCCGCGGCAGAAGGCCTGGCGTCCGTCGCTCTGCTGCGGTCCGTGCTGCGGGCGGTGCGACCTCGCCCGCTTCCGCCGGCACAGCATGCCGGCCGTGCACGCAGACGGCGCATCCTGCGTCACCGATGAGCCGTACCCACGCCCCCGGTTAGGCTGATGGCGGCCGTGACTGGCGCTGAGGTGGAGCACCACCGGGGAGCGGCCACGCAGAGTCGATGCCGTGCGCCTGGGCGATCCCGTCACACCAGCCCAGGAGTGGATCATGTCTCAGGCCCGGCTCATCGACGGCACCGCGCTCGCCCGGCGCAGCGTCGAGGACACCGCCAAGCGTGCGGCCGCCCTTACGGAAACCACGGGCACGCCCCCCTGTCTGGCGACGGTGCTGGTCGGCGAGGACCCCGCCTCCGTCACGTACGTCCGCATGAAGCAGAACCGCTGCCGCAAGGCCGGCATCGAGTCCCGACACGTGGCGCTGCCCGCCGCCACGACCACCGAAGAACTCGTAGGAAAACTCCGGGAGTTGTCGCAGGACCCCGCTGTGCACGGCATCCTGCTCCAGCATCCGATGGGCGAACACATCGACGAGCGGGCCGCGTTCGAGGCGATCGCGCCCGAGAAGGACGTCGACGGTGTCACGTTCGCCTCGTTCGCGACGATGAGCTTCGGCCTGCCGGGTTTCGTGTCCTGCACGCCCGGCGGGATCATGCGGCTGCCCGACGAGTACGACGTCGACCCGTCCGGGAAGCGGGCCGTGGTCGTGGGCCGCAGCGCCATCCTCGGCAAGCCGGTCGGCATGCTGCTGCTCGCCCGCGACGCGACGGTGACGTACTGCCACTCACGCACCCGGGACCTGTCGTCGGTGGTCCGGGAGGCGGACATCGTGGTCGCCGCCGTGGGGCGGCCGCGGCTGATCCGGGGCGCGGACATCAAGCCCGGCGCCGTCGTGATCGACGCCGGGTACAACCCGGGCAACGTCGGCGACGTCGACTTCGACTCCGCGCTGGAGCGGGCCTCGCTCATCACTCCGGTGCCGGGCGGGGTCGGCCCGATGACGATCGCCACGCTGCTGGAGCAGACCGTCGATGCCGCCGCCCGGCAGCTCGGGGTGTGATCAGCGCATCCAGGCGCTGTACTCCTCGACGTCCCCGGCCTTGACGCCGTACTCCCGCTCCGCCTCGGTCAGGACTGTCTCCAGGCCGAGGACGGCGCCGGTGGCCGGGTCCATGATCAGCATCCGGCGGAAGCCGGAGCCCTCGTACACATAGACCTGGCCGCGCCGCCCGAGCCGGTCGGTCACCTGGCCGGCCGGGCGCAGCCCCTCGGTGTCCGCCAGGAGCCGGGCGAGCGTCGCGGACTCGCGGGCGCCGAGGGTCCAGTGGTCGAGCAACACCTGGACGCCGTCGAGGAGTTCGGGGGTGCCGAACTTCGTGTGGGTGTACGTGGCCTCCTTCAGGTAGGCCCGCAGCTGTGCCGTGTCGTGCGGCGGCGGGGACTCGGGGGGTGCGTCGCTCCAGCTCGGCGGATAGGTCTGCCGGCTGATGACGTGGCCGTCCTCGACCAGGTGGGGAGCGTCGCCGTCGTCGCGCAGGACCGGCCGGCCGGGGTGCCGCGGGTCGGTGGCCACCACCAGCTCGGTGTGGCTGCCGTCGGCCTTCCAGCGCACGACCCGCTCCTCGGGCAGGGTGACCGGGGGCCTGTCGTCGCTCATGCCCATGCTCCAGGACTGCACGTGCGTACCCATGCGCAGCTTCGGCGCACCGCCCTTCATGGCCAACTGCTGTGCCCGGTCTGCCAGTTGGTCCAGGGATACGGGGGTGGAGTCGGCCTGGACGACCAGTGCGCGGGGTGCGGCGATGGCCGGGGTGGTGCTCGGACCGCCGAGTGTCAGCGTCAGGGCGGTCGCGGCGACGACGGCGGTGGCCGCTAGGCCCCAGACCAGCCGGGTGCGGCGACGGGGCGCTGGCCGGTCGTGCAGCAGCCGGTTGAGCCGCCGCTCGGCGCTGTGGTCCAGGGGGCCCTCCCCGTAGTGGGGGCCGTCGGCCGGCACCGGGTTGGCGCGGCGCAGGAGTTCGAGTTCGTCAGCCATGGCCGTGTTCCTTCGAGGGGGTCGCGTCGGCGGAGGTCGCGGTGGGACGCACGCGGTCTATCTCGGCTCTCAGCCGGCGCCGGGCGCGGTGCAGCCGCATCGACGCGGCCCGAGTGCCGCAGCCGAGGGCGACGGCGACCTCGTCGATGCCCAGTTCCTCCCATGCCGTCAGGCGCAGCACCTCCTGGTCGCCCTCGGACAGCCGGGCCAGCGCGTCGTGCACCCAACCGCCGGGGGCCTCCGCGTCGGGGCTCGCAACGACCTGCCGGCCGTGCGCGGTCTCGTCGTTGCCCAGGCGGTCGACCAGCCGCCGGCGACGTCCGTAGCCGCGTACCGCGTTCGACAGGCAGTTGCGTGCCACGCCGTACAGCCAGGGCAGCGGGGACCCCGGAAGGTCGGCCCGGCGTCGCCAGGCGACCGTGAACACCTCCGCCACCACTTCCTCCACCTCGCCGGCCCGCCCGTCCAGTCGCCGCGCGACATAGCGGCTGACCGCCCAGTAGTGCTCGCGATAGGCAGCGGCGAAGATCTCGTCGTTGCTCATGTTCCGTTCGTGTCCGGCACCATCCGGATCGTCACACCCGTTTCCGTGATTCTCCTCGCGTCACTCGAGTGTGACCGGCGTGCCCGGAGCGGACACAGGCGGGGCATGAGGCACCTCAAGTGGCTGACGACCACCGACCACAAGACGATCGGGACGCTCTACCTGGTCACGTCGTTCTCGTTCTTCTGCATCGGTGGCGTGATGGCGCTGCTCATGCGCGCCGAACTCGCCCGTCCGGGCCTGCAGATCATGTCGAACGAGCAGTTCAACCAGGCGTTCACGATGCACGGCACGATCATGCTGCTGATGTTCGCGACACCGCTGTTCGCGGGCTTCGCCAACTGGATCATGCCGCTGCAGATCGGGGCGCCGGATGTGGCGTTCCCGCGCCTGAACATGCTGGCCTACTGGCTGTATCTCTTCGGCTCGCTGATTGCAGTCGGCGGCTTTCTGACCCCTCAAGGCGCGGCCGACTTCGGCTGGTTCGCCTACTCCCCGCTGTCGGACGCGGTCCGCTCCCCGGGTGTGGGCGCCGACCTGTGGATCATGGGTCTGGCCTTCTCCGGCTTCGGCACCATCCTCGGTGCGGTCAACTTCATCACCACCATCATCTGCATGCGCGCGCCGGGCATGACCATGTTCCGCATGCCGATCTTCACCTGGAACGTGCTGCTGACGGGCGTGTTGGTGCTGCTGGCCTTCCCGGTGCTGGCCGCGGCCCTGTTCGCGCTGGAGGCGGACCGCAAATTCGGTGCGCATGTCTTCGACGCGGCCAATGGCGGCGCCTTGCTGTGGCAGCACCTCTTCTGGTTCTTCGGCCATCCGGAGGTGTACATCATCGCGCTGCCGTTCTTCGGAATCATCAGCGAAGTGATTCCGGTCTTCTCGCGCAAGCCGATGTTCGGCTACATGGGCCTGATCGGCGCGACCATCGCCATCGCGGGACTGTCCGTGACGGTGTGGGCGCACCACATGTACGTCACCGGCGGCGTGCTGCTCCCGTTCTTCTCCTTCATGACGTTCCTCATCGCGGTACCGACGGGCGTGAAGTTCTTCAACTGGATCGGCACGATGTGGAAGGGGTCCCTGTCGTTCGAGACCCCGATGCTGTGGGCGACGGGCTTCCTCGTCACGTTCGTCTTCGGCGGCCTGACCGGCGTGATGCTCGCCTCGCCGCCGCTGGACTTCCCGACGTCCGACACCTACTTCGTCGTCGCCCACTTCCACTACGTCATCTTCGGCACCGTCGTCTTCGCGATGTTCTCCGGATTCCACTTCTGGTGGCCGAAGTTCACCGGCAAGATGCTCGACGAGCGGCTCGGAAAGATCACCTTCTGGACGCTGTTCATCGGATTCCACGGCACCTTCCTGGTCCAGCACTGGCTGGGCGTGAACGGAATGCAGCGCCGAATTCCGGACTATCTGGCGGTGGAGGGCCTGACGACGCTCAACACGGTGTCGACGATCTTCTCGTTCCTCCTCGGCATGTCCTTCCTGCCGTTCTTCTACAACATCTGGAAGACCGCAAAATACGGCGAGAAAGTCGAGGCCGACGACCCGTGGGGCTACGGCCGTTCGCTCGAGTGGGCGACCTCCTGCCCGCCCCCGCGCCACAACTTCGTGGCGCTCCCCCGGATCCGCAGCGAATCCCCGGCCTTCGACCTGCACCACCTCCAGGATCCGGCGCCGCAGAGGGAGTTGACCGCGCCATGAGCAGTGAAGACGTTCAGGTGCTCCTCAACGAGATCGAGGGGCACCTGCTCCTCGCGTCGATCCGCGACCAGGGGCACACGGCCGCGCTGCGTTTCACGGCCTCGCTCGACTGGCTGACGGAGGGGCAACGGGCGGAGGTGGAGCGCCGGTTCGAGGCCGAGTACCTCGCGCTCGCCCGCACCTCCTGGCAGCGCACGGCCGAGCGGAGCAGGCAGTTGCGCGAGGAGTACGAGGAGACGTACGCCCGGCTGCGCCACCGGCTGCTGGCGGTCTGCCTGCTGGCCTGCACCCTGCTCCTGGCGACGGGCCTCGCGGTGCTGCCACTGCTCTAGGGCGCCGCGGCGCCGTCGGGCTCCGTGCCGGGGCGGCCGACTCGCCGGGCCGCGGACGGCGGCCCGGCGACTCCACTCGGTCACGGGGCTAGTTGAGCGTCCACTTCTGGTTGTCGCCCGTACCGCAGGACCACAGCACCATGGAAGTGCCGTTGGCCGTGCCGTTGTTGTAGGCGTCCAGGCACAGGCCCGCGTTGACGTTGGTGATCGTGCCGTCGCTGTTGACGTTCCACTTCTGGTTGTTCTGGCCGTTGCAGTCCCAGATCACGATCTTGGTGCCATTGGTCGTGCCGAGGTTGTAGGCGTCGAGGCACTTGTTGCCGTACACCACGAGTTCCTTGCGGGAGGTGTACGTCCAGGCCTGGTTCTGGCCGCCGTTGCAGTCCCACAGTTCGGCCTGGGTGCCGTTGGTGATCGTGTTGTTGTAGATGTCCAGGCAGCGGCCGGACTGCTTGCCGACGACCTGGGAGCCGTTCGCACCGGCCAGAGGTCTGACGGCGATCGAGTCGAGGGTCGGGGCACCGGAGAAGGTGAGCGAGTTGGTCGAGCCCTTGGCCAGGCCGACCTCCAGCGAGATCGTGCCCGCGCTGGAGCCGGTCGGCGGGAAGGCGACGGCGGTCGTGCCCTGGCCGTTGACCTTGACGGTGCCGACGCGGGTGCTGGAGGTGTTGTTCGTGTACGACACGTCGACGACCTTGACGCCGGTGCTCCCGGCGACGACGCCGCTGAAGCTCGACGTGCCGGTGTACGTGCTGCTCGACGCCTCCGTGCCGCCGGTGACCGTCAGCATCACCGAGCCGCCCGCAGGCACGCCGGCGGTGTAACTCGTGCCGTAGCTACCGACGTCGGCCCGCGCCCACAGATCGCGCACGGTCGCGGACGCGTTGGTCAGCCCGAGGTCGGACCAGCGCACGGTGATGTTCTGCGCGGTGGAGGTGCGGTTGAGGAGCACGACGGCGCGGTTGCCGGTGCCGGCGAGGACCTTGCCGTACACCTGCAGTCCGGTGGTGTCCTCGGCGACCTTGACGCCCTGCAGTCCGCGCGGGTCCTGGTCGACGCCGATGACCTCGGGGTTCTTGAGGATCCCGGCGGTCTCGGAGGTCATGGTGGACAGGTCGTTGCCGGCGAGGAGCGGGGCGCCGGAGATCGCCCACAGGTTCATGTGGGTGCGGTTCTGGGCGGCGGTGAAGCCGTCCATGCCCACCATCAGCATGTCCGGGTCGTTGTAGTAGCCGGTGTGCTGGGCGGTCGGGTGCAGGGTCTGGTCGAAGTTGGACAGCAGGTTCGTCATCGACGGCTTGTTGCCGTAGTAGATGATGTCGGTGCTGGTCCGGTACATCGGGGCCAGGCCCGGGGCCCAGTTCCAGGGGTTCTGGTAGCCCCAGTTGCAGATGGAGAGGGTGAGCGGGCGGCCGGTGGCAGCCGTCGCCTTCGCGACCGAGTCGCTGATCGACTTGTACGTCGTCGCCGCGTCGAGTCCCTCGGCGTCGCCGCCGCACCAGTCGACCTTCACGAAGTCGAAGCCCCACTTGGAGAACTGCAGCATGTCCTGGTCGTAGTGGCCCTCGCTGCCGCTGCCCGGCGCGGCGGGGCGGCCCGTCGGGAAGTAGTAGCCGCAGCCGTCCTTGCCGGCGTCGGTGTAGATACCGGCCTTGAGGCCCTTGCTGTGGATGTAGTCGGCGATGGCGCTCATGCCGCCGGGCCACTCACCGGTGTCGACGGTGATGTTGCCGGCGCTGTCGCGGGTGCCCTGCCACCAGCCCTCGTCGATGTTGATGTACTTGTAGCCGGCCGCCGGAAGGCCCGCGGCGACGAACGCGTCGACCTGCTGCTTGATGACGTTGTAGTCGATCTTGGCGGCGAAGCTGTTCCAGGACGCCCAGCCCATCGGCGCGGTGGGCACGGCCATCTGACGGGTCGTCGCCGCCTGCGCCGGACCGGGCACGGCGAAGAGCAGCGCGGCGGCCGCGGTCAGGGCGAGGGCCAGGAGGCGTACGGCGGCGGCTCTGAGGCGTCGTACGAGAGCACCGGGGGACGTGCGCGGTGGGGGATACATGCGGCTCCTTCGGCGGGAGGAACTCCCAGGCTGGCAAGGACACTTATTCGAGATACCGAACGAGGATCGGTGAACCGAACGCGTCGCGCGCCGAAGGTAGAGCCACCGGGAGAGTGAAGTCAACGGCTGCGACAGGGGTGAACTGGCCGTTCTGCACCGGTTGTTGTCGCCGAGGGCGCACCACGGCGCCATACTGGCCGTCGTGCGCGTAGCGATCATGACGGCGGGATCCCGGGGCGACGTGGCCCCGTACACCGGACTGGGACACGGGCTCGCCCGTGCCGGGCACGAGGTCACTCTGGTCACGCATGCCCGGTTCGAGCCGCTGGTGGCGGGCTCGGGGGTCCGTTTCCATCCGCTGCCGGTGGATCCGCGGGCGGAGCTGGAGTCCTCGCGCGGGCGCGGGCTGCATCGCAGTGCGACCGGTGCGGGGAAGCTGGTGCGGGTGGTCGCGATGGCGCGGGCGCTGGTCGGGCGGATGACCGACGACCTCGTGGCGGCCGCCCGGTCGAGCGATCTGCTGTTGCTGTCCGGCTCGGCGGGCCCGCTCGGACGCACCATCGCCGAGGGCCTGCACCTGCCGTATCTGGACGTGCCTCTCCAACCGCTCGCCCCCACACGGGAGTTCGGGCCGCCGATGCTGGGCGGGCGCTCGCTGGGAGCGGTGGGCAACCGGATCGCCGGGCACGGGGTGGGCCTGGCCGTGGAGCAGGTCTTCGCCGGGGCGCTGCCCGCGGTACGGCAGCGGCTGGGGCTGCCCCGGACGAGTGCCGCGGCGGCGTGGCGGGCCCGGGAGCGGCAGGCGCGGCCGGTGCTGCACGGCTTCAGCGAGCTGGTGGTGCCGCGACCGGACGACTGGCGGGCCGGTCTCACCGTGGCCGGCTACTGGTGGCCGTACGACGGCGAGGCCCAACTCCCTGCGGAGCTGGGGGACTTCCTCGACGCCGGGCCGCCACCCGTGTATGTCGGCCTGGGCAGCGCGACCGTGCCCGACCCCGAGCGGCTGAGCACCGTCGTCGTACGCGCCCTGCGCCGGGCCGGGCTGCGGGGCGTGATCCAGCGGGGCTGGGCCGGCCTCGAGGCCTGCGGCCCGGACATGCTGACGATCGACGAGGCCCCGCACGCGGCCCTCTTCCCCCGTCTGGCCGCCGTCGTCCACCACGCGGGCGCGGGCACGACGGCGGCCGGCCTGCGCGCCGGCGTACCGTCGGTGCCGGTCCCGATCCAGTTCGACGAGGGCTTCTGGTCGGCCCGTCTGGTCGCCCTGGGCGTCGCCCCCCGCGCGCTGCCGCTACGTCGCCTCACCGCCGACACCCTGGCCTCGGCCCTGCTACGGGCCACCCGCGACCCGGCGTTCGCGCGCCGCGCGGCCAAGCTGGGGGCACGGATCAGAGACGAGGACGGCGTGACTCCGGTGCTGGCCGCGGTGAACGCGGTGGGCGGCTAGGCGGTTTCGTTTGGATCATCGGGCGGACCAGAGGAAGATGCCTGCGATGTGGAGTCCGGCCAGGTAGATGGTGGCTGTCTTCTCGTAGCGG